>CAXUJF010000389.1:2276-6096 GCA_964250865.1 uncultured Streptosporangiaceae bacterium | reverse complement strand
CAGGTGGGCCAGCGGGTAGTCAGCTCGTCGGTCAGGGCGGGCCAGGCTACGGGGTCGTGGCCGGGGACGACGCGGTAGCCGCGGTCGGCCGCCAGCGCCTTGAGCTTGCGGATGGCATCCACGGTGACCTCGGGCTCGACGTCGACGAAGCCGCCTACGGCGAGCTCGTCGTCGATGTTGATGGTCAGGTCGGCCGCGTCGAAGGCGAACACGATGCCGCCGCCGCCCACCGACGGGTCCAGGTCGACGATGAAGCTCTGGTGGCCGGGGGTGTGGCCCACCGTCAGCACCGCGGTCACGCCGGGGGCGATCTCGACGTCGCCGTCGGCCTGGCGCCAGTCCAGGCGCGGGTCGTCGTAGTCGACGCGGAAGATACCGTTCTCCTCCGGGCCGGTGGTGCCGTTCAGGCCGTAGGCCAGCTCGCGCCGCTGGACGTGGACCGGGACCCGGCCCGCGAACAGCTTGAGGCCGCCAGCGTGGTCGTTGTGCAGGTGGCTCACGGCCACGGCGTGCACGTCGGCCAGGTCCACCCCCACCGCGGCCAGCGCCTCCTCGATCGGCTCACCGGGGCCGGGCAGCACCGGCTGGACCAGCGGGTCGCCGTGAAAGCGCCGGCGAAGCGCGGGGTCGGTGATCAGCGCGGTGTTGAACCCGGTGTCCAGCAGCAGCCAGCCGCCGTCGCACAGCAGCAGCACGCCGGGGACCGGCTCGCGCAGCATCTCCCCCGACGTGTCGCCGTAGACCGACACGCTGCGCGGCAGGTCTTCCCAGCCCAGCGTCAGCGGGATGATCCGCCGTACTCCGCCCATCCAGCCTCCTGGTGCGAGCCTACAAGTCAGCCTGCGTACAGGGCGGCCAGGCTGAGCGAGTTCGGGTTGGTGACCACGTGCGCGGCCGCGACGCCCTTCAGCCAGGGCTGAGCGACCATGAAGTCGTCCTGGTTGACCAGCACGTCCCAGCAGCCGGTCTGCGCGGCCAGCACGCCTAGCTGGGAGAACGTCTGGGTGCTGCCGGTGGTCGCGCCCTGGGCCAGCAGCTTGCTCATCTGCGGGGTTGAGCAGTGCAGGTAGTTCAGGCCGCCGTCCGGGTCCCAGCTGATGTGGGCCCACATGTAGGGCGGGGCGGCGTCCGGCCAGCCGCTGTCCAGCAGCACGTCCGGCGCGCCCTTGGCGCTCGGCGCGGGCGGGGTCCAGCTGTAGATCTGCGCGGTGGTGTAGGACTGCACCTGCACGTTCAGGCCGAGCGGGCTGAGCTGCGCCGTCAGCAGGTTGGCGACCAGCTGGTTGTCCGGCGCGGACGAGTCGTAGCCGATGGTCAGCTCGCGCTCGCCGGACGGCAGCAACTTGGCCAGGCTGGCCAGCGCGGACGTGCTGTGCTTGATGTCCTGCGGGGCCAGCCCGGCGGGCATCATATGGGCCGGGTAGGCCTGGGTGGCGATCGTGGCCCGGCCGGTGAACACCTCGCCGAAGATCTGCTTGACGTCGATCGCCTCCAGCAGGGCCAGCCGGTTTTTCGCGCTGGTCAGGAAGCTGATCTTGGGGTTCACGTACACGAAGTCGGAGTTCAGGGTCGGCAGTGAGTAGTGGTCCACCGACTTGTTGGTCAGGTAGGACTTGACCGCCGACTCGGGCAGGTCGTGCATGACGGCCGCGATCGCGCCCTTGTTGAACTGGAGCTGCTGGGACGACGAGTCGTCGACCACCGGCAGGTTGACCGTCTTGAAGTACGGCTTGGCCCCCCAGTAACCACTGAACGCCTTGAGCTGGTAGACCGAGCCGGTCTTGGCTTCGGTCAGCTCGTACGGCCCAGTACCCAGGTCGTGCGTGCGTAGGTAAGTCTGGTCGTGGTCACTGCCGGCGTGCGCGGCCAGCCCGGTGGGGCTCATCATCCGCGGCCCGTAGGGAGCGGCCAGGTAGGCCAGGAAGTCCGGGTTCGGCGCCTTGAGCGTGATCGTCACCTGGTACGGCCCCTGGGCCTGGACCGATGCGACGCCCTGCACCATGTACGCGGGCCCCTGGCCGACCGCCAGGCGGCGCTGGAACGACGGCTCGACCGCGGCTGAGGTGAACGAGGTGCCGTCGTGGAACTTGACGCCGTGCCGGAGCTGGAACGTGAACAAGGTGTTGTTCTTGCTCACGGTCCAGCTGGTGGCCAGGTCGGGGATGACCGACGGGGTGGCGGTGCCACCCTTGTACTGGAGCAGGCCCTGGTAGGTGTTGTCCTGCAGGATGATGCCCTGGCCCGCGTAGTAGACGTCCGGGTCGGCCGCGCCGGTGCCCGGGTCCTGCAGGAAGCTCAGGTTCAGCGTGCGCCCGGTCGGCGGCTGGCTCGCGGTGGCGGACGAGCCGGACGAGCCCGAGGAGCCGCACGCGGCCACGGTGACGGCGAGGGTGAGCGCGGCCGCAGCCGCCCCGAGTGCCCGTCTCATCGAGTCGCTCCCGTCAGGTCGCGCCCGGCGCCCAGCGCCGCGAACGCGTCCAGGATCTCGGCCGCGGTCCGCCGCGCCCCGGCCTGCAGGTACTCCATGGCGTCGAGCGAGGCATAGTGCCGGGCCTCGCTGGAGCCGCCCACGCAGTCCTCCACGACCCGGACGTAGAAGTCCCGCTGGTGCGCGTCGGCGAACGTGTAGTGCACGCAGACGTCGGTGAGGCCGCCGATGAGCACCAGGGTGGAGATGCCCAGCCCGCGCAGCAGCAGCTCGAACTCGGTCCCGATGAACCCGGAGTACCTGCGTTTGACCAGGTGGTACTCGCCTTCGGTGGGTTGCAGGGTGGGCCAGAGCGCGGTGGCCGGCGCGCCTTCCAGGCAGTGCACGTCCTCGGTGCCGTCCAGCTCGCGGCCGAAGTCGACGCCCGAACGGCGGTGCACCTCCTGGAAGAAGAACACCGGGAGGCGGGCGGCGCGGGCGGCGGCCAGCAGCTGCTCGGCCCGGGCGATGCGCTCGGCCGCCCCGCCCATGTGCGGGATGCCGGACTCGTTGCCGGGCAGGGCCGAGCCGCCCTGGATGTCCACCACGATCAGGGCGACCTCGCCCACGAACAACGGCTGCTTAGGCATGGGGGCCTCCTGGAGCGCCGCGCCCGAGGGCGCGGGGATCGGCGTAGTCGGGCTGGGTCAGGCCCAGGCGGCGCATGGCCGTGCCGGTCAGGGCCTCCATCACGCAGCGGTTGGCGAACAGCGCGGTGATGTTGTTGCCGGAGTCGTAGGGCGGGCTGACCTCCACCACATCCATCCCGACCGCGCCCACCTCGGCGGCCAGCCGGCGGGTGGCGCGGAGCAGCTCGGCGCTGGTCAGGCCGCCGGGTGCGGGAGTGCCGGTGCCGGGGGTGAAGGCCGGGTCGGCGCAGTCGACGTCCATGGAGATGTAGAGGTGGTCCGCGGTGTCGAGGGCTTCTTCCAGGGCACGGGCCAGCACCGCGTCGAACCCGTCGGCATGGATCTCGGCCATAAAGTGCGTGCGCATCTTCTGCTCCTCCATCCAGCTGAGGATCTCGTCGTTGGGCCAGTAGCCGCGCAGCCCGACCTGGACGAAGTTGCGGCCGGGTACGGCGCCGGACTCGATCAGCCGCCGCATGGGCGTGCCGTGGCCGGCCAGCGTGCCGCGCATGTCGGGGGCGGTGTCGGCGTGCGCGTCGAAATGCACGATGCCGACGGTGCCGTAGCCGTAGGCGTGGGGGCCCCCCGGGGGGGGCGCGCCCCCGACACCCCCGTTGACGTCGTTCTGCCAAAATCCTCGCAAACGAGACCTTGAAAGTTCTCCTTGGCTTTGTTCGGGCCAAATCCGCGGACGGACTGGCCATCTTCATGACGGCGTCGAAGC
>CAXUJF010000389.1:0-2266 GCA_964250865.1 uncultured Streptosporangiaceae bacterium | reverse complement strand
CCGCTGGCCTCGGGTGCCGTCGCCGTTGGCGTGGGCCACCGCGGTGGCCGACGGCCAGGTGATGCCATGGTCGCCGCCGAGGATGATCGGCACGGCGCCGCCCTCGAGGATCTCGGCCACGAATGACCGGATGTTGGCGTAGGTGCCGTCGGTGTTACCGATCAGCACGTCGGCGTCGCCGTAGTCGGCCACGTTGAGGTGTTCGAACGGGTCGACCCGGACCCCCAGGTGCGGCCGGACGTCCCGGGCCAGGTAGTCGCAGTCCCGGATGGCACGCGGGCCGAGGTGGGTGCCGGTCCGGCCGGTGGCGGTGCCCTCCCAGGGCGCGCCGCCGATGGCCACGTCGATCTGGCCGGCCCGCAGGTCGGCCGGGGTCAGGCAGAGCGGCAGCTTGGCGAAGGTCTGGATACCGCTCCAGCTCATGTCGCTGGCCCGGCTGACGGTGATCGGGCCGGGTTCCCGTGGGGTTGGCTCAGGCATTGATCCTCGGATCCGCGACGGCCTGCAGGATGTCGACGATCGTGTTGACCGCGACGTATCCGACGCCTAGCAGGAGGGTCACGCCGGATATGGCGGGGAAGTCGGCGGCCGGGATGCTCTGCGCCATGTACTGGCCGATCCCCGGCCAGCCCAGGATCTCCTCGATCACGACCACGCCGGAGAACATCAGCCCGACCTGGAGGCCGGTCATGGACAGCGCGGGCCCGACGCTGTTGCGCAGCACGTGGCCCAGTACCACCTGGCGCTCGGTCACGCCCTTGGCCCGGGCGGTGCGCACGTAGTCGGCCCGCAGCTGGCCGAGCAGGCTGGAGCGGAGCACCCGGCCGATGGACACGGCCGGCACCGCGGCGACGGCCAGGGCCGGCAGCAGCAGGTGGCGGAACGCGTCCCAGCTGACTTCCGGTTCCCCGTGCAGCAGGCCGTCCAGGGTCAGGAACCCGGTCGGCCCGGTGGGCGGATTGGCCACGCTGGTCCGGCCCGCGGCGGGCAGCCAGCCGAGCTTGGAATAGAAGATCAGGATGCCGATGATGGCCAGCAGGAACGCGGGCGCGGAGGCCCCGGCGATGAGCAGCAGCCGGAACGGCCCGGCCCCGGGCCAGCGCAGCGTGCTGGCCAGCGCGAGGATCACGGCCAGCACGAGGGCGAAGATCAGCGCGTACACGCTCAGCTCGGCGGTGGCCGGGATGAACGCGGCCAGGTCGGTGCTGACCGGCCGACGGGTGCGGTAGGACATGCCTAGGTTGCCGTGCAGCAGGCCGTTCAGGTAGCTGAAGTACTGGGCCAGGATCGGCCGGTCCAGCCCGAGCCGGTGCCGTTCGGCCACGATCGCGGCCGGGGAGGCGGACGCGCCCAGCATGGCGTGCACCGGATCGACCGGGGAGATCTTCTGCAGCAGGAACATCACCGCGGTCAGGGCCAGCACGATGATGACCGCCGCGGCGAGCCGCTTGCCGGTGAACTGGATCATGGCCGGTCCCCTACTGGTCGCCGAGCAGGTTGCGGACGCCGTCGCCTGCCACGTTGGCCAGCAGCGCCATCACCAGCACGGCCAGGCCCGGAATGACCGGGATCCACCACTGCTGGAGCAGGTAGGTCAGGTTCCGGGCCGCGTCCGCGCCGAGCTCGGGCGCGGGCTGGGGCTGGCCCAGGCCGAGGAACGACAGCGCGGCCAGGGTCAGCACCAGGTTGCCCAAGTCCAGGCTGGCCGTGATGATCGCGGCCGGGACGGCGCCGGGCAGCAGGTGGCGCAGCGCGATCCGGAGCCGGCTCGCGCCGGACAGCCGGGCCGCTTCCACGTGCGGCCGGGACGCCATCGACCGGACCTCGCCGCGGACGATCCGGGCGTAGAACGGCCACCAGACCACGGCCACCGCGATCAGCGTGTGCACGAACCCGGCCCCGAGCGCGGCCACCACCGCGATCGCCACCACCGGGGCGGGCAGGGCCAGGAAACCGTCGGTTATCCGCATCAGGACCGTGTCGGCTGCGCCGCCCGCCTGCCCGGCGTACAGGCCGATGGCGCCGCCGATGATCAGGCCGGAGGCGATGACGCCCAGCGCCGCGAACCAGCTCGACCGCCAGCCGTACAGCGTTCGGCTGAGGATGTCCCGGCCGATGCTGTCGGTGCCGAGCAGGAACCCGCCGGACCCGGGCGACTGCATGGGCAGGCCCACCGGCTGCAGCGGGTTGTGCGGGGCCAGCACCGGGGCCAGCAGCGCGATCAGCGTGGCCAGGACCAGCAGGCTGGCCGCGGCCACGTCCAGCC
>CAXUJF010000388.1:0-6098 GCA_964250865.1 uncultured Streptosporangiaceae bacterium | reverse complement strand
GGGTCGATGTAGCGCCGGGTCAGCCACCGCTCGACCACGAAGGTCAGGATCGGGATCGTGCCGGCCAGCAGCACCAGGACGGTCCGGTCCGGACGCAGCCGCAGCTTCCAGGCCAGCAGCGCCGCGGCCACCAGGTAGATGATGTACAGGATGCCGTGCACGGTGCCGACCACGTTGACCAGCGCCGGGTGCCCGGCGAGCTGCAGCGGGATGCCGACGAAGCAGAGCACCATCAGCACCACGCCGGTGATGTAAGCCATCACCCGGTACCGGAGCACAGTTCCTCGCACCGGTGTTACCTCCGCAGGGGGTCGGGGGCCTGGCTACCGGCTGCGGCTCTCCGCCTCGCGGTTGAGCTTGGCCAGGTAGGCGTTGTAGGAGGCCAGCTCGGGGTCGTACACCTCGAGCACGCCGGTCATACTACCCGTTGTAGTGCCGTCGGCGTTGTACGCGCCCGGTGGCAGGTGCACCTCATCGGGCGGTGCGACCTTGCCGGTGCGGATGCGGTACTCGTCCCGGATCGTTTTGGCCCAGAACACCGCGCCCATCAGCGCGAACAAAGGCCACTCGAATACGTAGGCCCAGCTGAGCGCGTTCCCGCCCAGCGCCCGGTGCAGCTGCCAGTCGCCCAGCCAGAACATGCCCCAGAACGCCACCACCGCGAACGCGTGCCAGGCCAGCCAGCGCGGCGCGACCAGGAACCGCCACGTCGCCCACCCTGTCCTGGCCTTGGTCATGGATCGAGGGTAACGCCGCCCGGCCAGTGCCGTGACGCCACCCGCGGACCAGCCCGCGCAGTGGGGCCGACGCTGCCATAATCGGCGCATGGCGCTGGCGAACGCGATCTTCTCCCGCTGGGATGGGGTGTCGGACCGGCTCCCGGCCACGCTGGCGGGGCTGCGCGGCCCGCACACCGGCATCGTGGTGCTGCCGGTCCACCTGACCTGGCACGGCCTGCGGGAGTTCGACGTGGCCGAGGATGAGTCGCGGCTGGTGCTGTACAGCATCCTGCTCGGCCAGGGCCGCCAGGCGGATCTGGCCCGGTTCGTGAACCCGGGCCGGCTGGAGCAGGACTGGCCCGAGCTGGCCCTGCTGCTCAGCCCGCGCACCCGCCGGGCGTGCGAGCGGCGGCTGGGGCTGGCCGCCAGAAGCTGACCACCGGGTTCACCGGACCGGACGACTATGCCAAGGTTAAGCCATGCGCAAATACGTGATCATGGGGGTGCAGGGCAGCGGCAAGGGCACCCAGAGCCAGCTGCTGGCCTGTGACCTCGATCTCGTGCACATCAGCGTGGGGGATATCTTCCGCTGGAACGTGCAGAACCACACCAAGCTCGGGGCCCAAGTCCGGCGGATCATGGCCGAGGGCAACCTGGTCGGCGACGAGATGGCCGAGTCCGTGGTGCGGGACCGGCTGACCCAGCACGACTGGAACTACGGCTTCATCATCGACGGGTTCCCGCGCAACCGCCGCCAGGCCTTGTTCTTCCTGGAGAGCTACGACATCGACGGGGTCATCCACCTCGACCTGCCGGACAGTGAGGTCCGCCGCCGGGTGCTGGCCCGCCGGCTGTGCGCCAACTGCGGCATGGACTACAGCACGCTGGCCAGCAGCCCGCACGAGCCCGGGCAGTGCGACTCCTGCGGCGGGGCGCTGACCATCCGTGAGGACGACAACGAGGCGGCGCTGGCCGTCCGGCTGAAGGACTACCACGAGAAGACCAACCCAGTGCTGGACCTGTTCCGGCGCAAGGAGTACGTGATCACCGTGGACGCCCGGCCGAGACCGCAGGAGATCCAGCAGGAGATCCGCCGTCAGCTGGGTCTGCCTCCGCTGGCGCAAGACCGGCAGGAACAACCCGAGGAGCATTAGTGCGCGAGATCGCGGTCTTCAGCGGGAACGCCCACCCCGACTTGGCCCGTGAGCTCTGCCTCAACCTGGGCGTGCCGCTGCTCCCGGTCCGGATTCAGCGGTTCGCCAACGACTGCCTGGAAGTCCAGCTCCAGGCCAACTGCCGCGAACGCGACGTGTACCTGATCCAGCCGCTGGTCGAGCCGGTGCAGGAGAACCTGGTCGAGCTGCTGCTGATGGCGGACGCGGCCCGCGGCGCGTCGGCCGCGCGCGTCACGGTGGTCATGCCGTACTACGCCTACGCCCGCTCGGACAAGAAGGACGAGCCGCGGATCTCCATCGCCGGGCGGCTCATCGCCGACCTGCTGGTCGCGGCGGGCGCCAACCGGGTGCTGGCCATGACCCTGCACTCGCCGCAGGTGCACGGGTTCTTCTCGGTCCCGGTCGACCACCTGAACGCGCTGCGCGAGCTGGCCGCGCACTTCCGGGTGCGAGACCTGTCCAACACCGTGGTGGTGGCGCCGGACCTGGGCTACGCCAAGAGCGCGGCGGCGTTCGCCCGGCGGCTGGGCCTGCCGGTGGCGGCGGGCTCGAAGGAACGGCACGGCGATGACTCGGTGACGATCAGCGCGATCATCGGCGACGTGACCGGCCGGGACGTCATCGTCATCGACGACGAGATCGCCCGCGGCACCACGTTGAACGAGCTGCTGGCCCGGCTGCGGGAGCAGGACGTGCGCTCCGTGCGCATCGCCTGCACCCACGGGCTGTTCGCCGACGGGGCGCTGGGCAAGCTGGCCGCCCAGCCGGAGGTGGACGAGGTGGTGTGCACCAACACCGTGCCGGTACCGGAGCACAAGCGGGACCCGAAACTGCGGGTTTTGTCGATCGCCCCGGCCATGGCCGAGGCGATCCGTCGCATCCACAACGGCGAGTCGGTCAGCTCCCTGTTCGACCTGCCCTGATCTGCCCTGGCCTCAGCTGGCCGCAGAGCCTCAGCTGGCCGCAGCGATATCGACGATCCAGGCCAGCACGAACGCCTCCTCGTGCCAGGCGTCGTAGCGGCCGCTGCGACCGCCATGGCCGGCGTTCATCTCGGTCTTGAGCAGGAACGGGCCGCCGCGCGCGGTGGCCTGCAGCCGGGCGACCCACCTGGCCGGCTCCCGGTACAGCACCCGGGTGTCGTTCAGGCTGGTGATGGCCAGGATCGGCGGGTAGGACACGGGCTGGACGTTCTCGTACGGCGTGTACGACTTCATGTACCGGTAGACCTCGGGGTCGTGCAGCGGGTCGCCCCACTCCTCCCACTCGGTCACCGTGAGCGGCAGGGACGGGTCCAGGATCGAGGTCAGCGCGTCCACGAACGGCACCTGGGCCACGATGCCGGCGAACGCGTCCGGGGCCTCGTTGACCGCCGCGCCCATCAGCAGGCCGCCCGCCGACCCGCCCCGGGCCACCAGCCGGCCGGCTGACGTCCAGCCCTGATCGGCCAGGTGCCGGGCACAGGCCACGAAGTCGGTGAACGAGTTCTTCTTGTGCAGCATCTTGCCGTCGTCGTACCAGCCGCGGCCGAGCTCGCCGCCGCCGCGGATGTGCGCGATCGCGTACACGAACCCCCGGTCCAGCAGCGACAGCCGGGCGATGGAGAACCGCGGGTCCATGGAGAGCTCGTAGCTGCCGTACCCGTACAGCAGACCCGGCGCGCTGCCGTCCCGCGGCGTGCCGCGCCGGCACACCAGCGAGATCGGCACCCGGGTGCCGTCCGGGGCGGTGGCCCACTCCCGGTGCTGCTCGTACTCCTCGGGCCGGTACTCGCGGCCGCCCCCAGTGGTGTGCGCTGTGCCGTCGGGTAGGGGCAGCACCGGCTGGCGGCGCCGCAGGATCAGCTCGCCGGTGGCCATGTCGCAGTCGTAGACCGAGTCTGGGGTGACCAGCGAGGCGTAATGCAGCCGGTACTGGCGCGCGCCCGGGTCCGGGGTGCCGCCGGGGGAGACGGTGTAGACGGGCTCGGGGAACGCCACGTCGTACCCGGAGCCGTCGGCCCGGATGATCCGCAGCCCGGTCAGGCCGTCGCGGCGGTAGTCGACGACTAGGAATTCGGTGAACGCGTCCACGTCCAGCAGCCGGGTGCTGTCCGAGCCGGCGATGACCGTGGTCCACCGGCCCGGGTCGCTGACCGGCGCCTGCGCCAGCGCGAAGTTGAGTGCCTGGTCGTTGTGCAGGACCAGCAGCCGCTCGGTGCCGTCGGCGAACACCTGGTGCTCGACCTCGTACTCCAGGCCCGGCCGGCGCGGGGCCACCACCCGCAGCTCACCCTGCGGCTCGGCCGCGTCGAGCAGCCACACCTCGCTGGTCACCTTGCTGGCGGAGGAGACGATCAGGAACCGCTGGCTGCGGGTCAGCCCGACCCCGACCCAGAACTTCTCGTCCGCCTCCTCGAAGATCACCGCGTCCTCGGAGTGCGGCGTGCCGACCAGGTGCCGCCACACCCGCCACGGCCGCCAGGCGTCGTCCACGGTCACGTAGAACAGCGCGCTGCCGTCCAGCGACCAGGCCGCTCCGTAGAACGTGTTCGGGATCTCGTCCGGGGCCAGCTCGCCGGTGATCAGGTCCTTGATCCGCAGCGTGAACCGCTCGTCGCCGGCGAAGTCGGTCGAGTAGGCGAGTCGCCGGCCGTCCGGGCTGATGCTGAGCGCGCCGAGGGAGAAGAACTTGGAGTCCCCGGCCAGCTCGTTCGCGTCCAGCAGCACTTCCTCGCCCGCGATGGCGCCGTCGTCCGGCGCGATCGGCGGCGCGTCGTCGTCCGCCTGCGCCGCGACCCGGCACTGCAGCCCGTACTGCTGACCCTCGACCGTGCGCCCGTAGTACCACCAGCGGCCCTTGCGGGTCGGGACGGACAGGTCGGTCTCCTGGGTGCGGCCTTTGATCTCGCCGAAGATCTCGCCGCGCAGGCCATCCTCACCTGAGGTCAGCGCCTCGGTGTAGTCGTTCTCGGCGTTCAGGAACGCAATCGTGTCCGGATCCTCCTTGTCGCACAGCCAGGCGTACGGGTCGGTCACCGAGTCGCCGTGGAAGGTGCGGACCGACGGCACCTCTTTGGCCGCGGGCGGTAGCGGAGCGTCCGGCGCGTTGGCCAGCTCCCGGAACGAGGCCGTGACGGTGGCAGGACTGCGGCCGGTGGTGGGATCGGAACTCATGGCCCGAGCTTACTGAGCCATGGGGCCCCCATCGGCGGCCCGGCGGCCCCGTTACGATCGTCCGCATGCCGGACGAACCAGGCGCGGGTGCGCATACGTTCCAGGCCAGGCTGCGCGGCCTGGCCGGTGACCCGGCCGTACCACTGCTGACGATCCGCCGCTGGCTCGATGAACTAGGCCACCGGTACCAGCAGCAGCGGTTCAGCCCGCGCCCGGTGCTGGTCCTGCGGGCCCTGCTCGCGCTGGACCTCGGCGAGACCGCGGCGGCGTCCGCGCATCTGGCCGCGGCGATGGCCATGCCCTGGGATGCCACCGCGGGCTGCCCGGCCTGCGAAAGCGAGAACTGGGGCCGCTGGCGGGCCGCGCTGGGCGATAACTGGGGCGCGCTGGAGTACTGGGCGCCGGTGCTGGACGGCCGCCAGCGGTGCGCAGAGCAACCAGACCGGGTCCTGGGCCGCGTCCTGCTGCCGCTGACCCAGGCGGGCCTGCTGGACCAGGCCCGCGATGCCCACCTACGCGGGTACCCGCTGGTCCGTGGCCAGCTCAGCCAGCAGGCCGCCGTGGGTCAGCACCTCGAGTTCTGCGCGCTGACCGGGAACGAGACCCGGGGCCTGGAGATCGCGGCCGAGCACGCGGGCTGGCTGACCGGTCCCGAGGTGACCAGTCCCGGATCAGCCGGGACCGGAGCCAACGCGGCGTCCTGGCTGGAGTTCGCGGTCGGGGCGTGCGTGCTGCTGCGCCGCCTGACCGGTCTCGGGCAGGGCAGCCTGCCGCTGGGTCCCGGCACCGTCGCGAGCCGGCTGGCCATCGTCGAGCAGGAGGTCCAGTTCCTGTGCGACCGGTTCGACGTCCGCAATGGCACCACCACATACCGTGAACAGGTGCGCCAGCGGCTCGGCCAGCCGCCGCTGGCCAGCGAGCTGCCGCTGCGTGACCCGTCTGGGGCACCGCTGAGTGTGGCCATGCCGGCCGAGCCCGGGGCCGAGCCGGAGGACGAGCCGGAGGACGAGCCGGAGGACGAGCCGGAGGACGAGCCGGAGGACGAGCCG
>CAXUJF010000387.1:0-6121 GCA_964250865.1 uncultured Streptosporangiaceae bacterium | reverse complement strand
CCGGGGGCAGGGAGGGAACAACATGACGTCAGCTCCGGACGGCAGCGGGCCGCCCGAATCCAGCGACGAGCAGGTCCCGGCGGCGGCCGACGGCCCGCAGGTGCCGGTCCCCCGGGTGGAGTTCCTGCGCGCGACCAGGAAAATCATGCGCGGATCGCGGGCCCTGATCACCGGCGGAGACGCCGGGCTCGGGCGGGTGATCGCGGTCGGGCTGGCCCGGGAAGGCGTGGACGTGGCCATCGCCTGCGCCCCCGGCGAGCCCACCGAGGACGCCGCGCGGACCGCGACCCTGGTCGAGGCGGAGGGGCGGCGGTGCGTGGTTATGCGCGGTGATCTCGCCGACGAGGAGACCTGCCAGGAGGCGGTCAACCAGGCCGTGGCCGAGCTGGGCGGCATCGACATCCTGGTCAACGTGACCGCCATCCAGAGCGGGCTCACCGACCTGGGCGGGCTGGACGACGACCGGTGGGAGGACAGGTTCCGCACCAACCTGTTCAGCTTCTTCATGGCCACCCGGCGGCCCGCGCCGCACGCCCGCAAGCGGAAGGGCCGCCGCCGCCCGCTGAGCGAAGAGCTGGTCATCAAAAACCTGTAAGGCAGGAGTCACCGCCCCCTCGGCTGGAACGCAATGGCACCATGGCTGGCATGACTGACCCCCGCAACGACGCGTTGGGCTTCCGGGCGGCGCGCGATCTCCTGCTCCGCCACCGGGCCGACTACGACGCCGCCCGAGCCGAGTTCTCCTGGCCTGAGCTGGATGAGTTCAACTGGGCGCTGGACTGGTTCGACGCAATCGCGGCCGAGCACCCGGACCGGACCGCGCTGCGCATCGTGACCCGGGACGAGGGGGCGGGCACCCGGATCAGCTACGCCGAGATGGCCGCGCGGTCGAATCAGGTGGCCAACTGGCTGCGTGAGCTGGGCGTCCGGCGCGGGGACCGGCTGCTGCTCATGCTGGGCAACATCGCGCCGCTGTGGGAAGTCATCCTGGCCGCGATGAAGCTCGGCGCGGTGATCGTGCCCACGTCCACGCTGCTGGGGCCGGTCGATCTGGCCGACCGGATCACGCGCGGTCAGGTGCGGCACGTGGTGACCGAGTCAGCCCACGTGCCGAAGTTCCGGGAGGTGCCCGGCGACTGGACGCGGATCGCCGTCGAGCCCACCGTGGGCGGAGCGATCGCTGAGGCCAGTGAGACGCAGGGGGCTGGCGGGGCTGGCGCAGCTCAGGAGACGCCGGCTCAGGAGACGCCGGCGCCGGGGGTCTGGCTGCGGTACGCGGACTCTTATGGCGCCGCGGCGGAGTTCGCGGCGGACGGGGTGACCAAGGCCAGCGACCCGCTGCTGCTCTACTTCACCTCGGGCACCACGGCGCAGCCCAAGCTGGTCGAGCACACCCATGCGTCCTACCCGGCCGGGCACCTGTCGACCATGTACTGGATCGGCCTGCAGCCCGGGGACGTGCACCTGAACATCTCCTCCCCCGGCTGGGCCAAGCACGCCTGGAGCAACGTCTACGCGCCGTGGAACGCGGGCGCCACCGCGCTGGTCTTCGGCTACGACCGCTTCTCGGCCGGCGATCTGCTCCAGGTCCTGGGCGCGGAGGGCGTGACCACCTTCTGCGCCCCGCCGACCGTGTGGCGGATGCTGATCCAGGCCGACCTGGCCAGCGCCGACGTGACCGCGCTGCGGGAGTGCCTGGGGGCCGGCGAGCCGCTCAACCCGGAGGTCATCGACCAGGTCCGGCAGGCCTGGGGCATCACCGTCCGGGACGGCTACGGCCAGACCGAGACGACGGCGCAGGCCGGTAACACGCCCGGCCAGCCCGTCCGGCCCGGGTCGATGGGACGGCCGCTGCCCGGCTACGAGATCACCCTGATCGACCCGGTGAGCGGCAAGCCCGCCGAGGAGGGCGAGATCGCCCTGGACCTGAGCTCGCGGCCGCTCGGCCTGATGACCGGCTACCAGGGCGACCCGGAGCAGAACGCCGAGGCCATGCGGGACGCTTACTACCACACCGGCGACGTGGCCCGCCGGGACGCCGACGGCTACATCACCTACGTGGGCCGGACCGACGACGTGTTCAAGGCCAGTGACTACCGGATCAGCCCGTTCGAGCTGGAGAGTGCGCTCATCGAGCACGAGGCCGTAGCCGAGGCGGCGGTGGTGCCGTCGCCGGACCCGGTCCGGCTGGCCGTGCCCAAGGCCTACGTGACGCTCGTGGCCGGGGTCCTACCGTCGGCCGAGGTGGCCCAGTCGATCATGGCCTTCAGCCGGGCCCGGCTGGCCCCGTACAAGCGGGTGCGCCGGATCGAATTCGCCGAGCTGCCCAAGACGATCTCGGGCAAGATCCGCCGGGTGGAGCTGCGCGGCCAGGAAGAGGCCCGGGCGGGTACCGGCGCCCCGCCGGCGCGGGACCCGGACGGGCTCGGCGGCCCGTTCCGCGCCACCCCGTCGCCCCGCGGCACGACCGAGTTCTGGGAAGAGGACTTCAGCTGGTGACGTCGGCCGTGGTGAAGCGGGCCCAGGCGAACGCGGCCGCCAGCACCAGGTAGACGGCGAACGAGAGCAGGCCCTTGAGCAGCGTGCCGCTGTCGATGGGCACGCGCAGCAAGGCGTCGAACGAGTTCCACCAGTGCGTCGGCAAGTAAGGCTGGATGACTGCGAACTGGGGCACCTGGTCGGCGACCTCGCTGGCCACGACGAAGATGGCCAGTGCGGCGATGGCGCCGATGGAGTGCTCGGTCAGGGTCGAGATGGCCAGGCCGATGGCCCCCAGGGCGGCCATGGCGGCGCCCACGTACAAGGTGACGAAGAACAGCCGGAGGATGCCCTCGGCCAGCGGCACCGTGGTGCCGGACAGCAGCGTCACCGGGCCGATCGGGAACAGTGCGGCGCCGGTGGCCAGCGCGACCGCAGTGACCACGAACGCTACGGCCAGGGCGAACACCACAATCGTGGCGTACTTGACCGCCAGCAGCCGGGTCCGGCCCGCGGGCACGGCCAGCAGGTACCGCAGCGTGCCGTAGCCGGCCTCGCCCGCGATCGAATCGCCGGCGATGACCGCCACCACCACCGGCATGACCAGCGTGAGCAGGATGCTCAGGGCGATGAAGCTGAGGAAGATGCCGTTGCCGGTGAGCTCGGTGACGAAGGCCAGGCCGCCGTTCCCGCCTCCGCCGCCTCCGCCGTGCGGGTGCGAGGCGAGCCGCAGCCCGACGCCGATGAGGATGGGGAACAGGCCCACCACGGCCAGCAGCAGCACGTTGCGGCGGCGGCGGAAGACCTGCCGCAGTTCGGACCGGAAGAACCGGAGCCAGGCGCGGGCCGCCCCCGGGGCGGCGCTGGCCTGTGGCGCGGCACCAGACGCCGGCCCCGCACCGGCCAGCCCGGTGGCCGTCGTGTCAGCCATCGACGTCGAACCCCTCTCCGGTCAGCCCGACGAACAGATCCTCCAGCGACGGGGAAATGACGGCGAGGCCCCGGACCCCGACGCCGGAGTGGACGAGATCGGCACAGATTTTTTCGACGGCAAAGTCGCCCAGCTGGGCACTGACCTCGGCCTCGGCCACCTGCGGATCCGGCAATCCGAGCTGCCGCAGGACAGCGGCCGCAGCGGCCGGATCGGTGGTCTCGACCCGGATGCGGGCAGCACCGGTATGGCGCAGCTCGTCCAGCGGGCCCTGGAACACCAGCCGACCGGTGCGCATCACCCCCACGTGCGAGCACACCTGCTCGACCTCGGCCAGCAGGTGCGAGGACACGAACACGGTGACGCCGTCGGCAGCGATCTCCCTGATCAGCGTGCGCACCTCGCGGGTGCCCTGAGGATCGAGGCCGTTGGTCGGCTCGTCCAGGATGATCAGGTCGCGCGGCACCAGCAGGGCGGCCGCAATGGCCAGCCGCTGCTTCATGCCGAGCGAGTAGTTGCGGTAACGCTTGCCCGCCGCGGCCAGCAGCCCCACCCGGTCCAGGGCCTCGTCGATCCGCCGGGACGCGCTGCGGGGGTCGGCGGTACGGTCGGCCGCGTCGACCCGGGCCAGGTTGTCCCGGCCGTTCAGGAACGGGTAGAAGGCGGGACCTTCGATCAGCGCGCCGACGTGGGGCAGCACCTGCACCGCCGCGTCGGGTATCGGCCGCCCGAGTAGCTCGACCTGACCTTCGGTGGGGAAGGCCAGGCCGAGCAGCATCCGGATCGTGGTCGTCTTGCCCGAGCCGTTCGGGCCCAGGAAGCCGTAGACCGATCCCCGGGACACCGCCAAGTCGACGTGGTCGACGGCGACCTGACCGCCGCGGAACCGCTTGGTCAGGCCGGCGGTCGAGACGGCCTGGGTCACTTGGCGGCCTGCGCGGCGGCGGCGTACAGCACCTGCGGGGTGACCGCGCCGACCAGCACCCGGCCGTTGTCGGTGATCAGCATCGAGACCAGGCTGGTCTTGATGAGCCGGCCGCTGCCCCACGAGCCGCTGACCGGGGTGGCCGACTTGAGCAGCGCGCCGATGACCGCACCGCTGTCGCCGCTGAGCCCGGACCCGCTCGGGCGCTGGCCAGCGGCGGGGGTGGCGTCCGTGAGTACTGAGCTGGGCAGGTCGGCCACGGCCAGCCAGCCCTGGCCGATCATCGAGCCCTGGCCGGTACCGGCCTTCTTGGTGGCCTTCTCGGCACCGGAACCCAGCGTCTGCTGCGTGACCTTGGCCCCGGCGGGCCGGGTGAATACGAAGTTGGCCGAGGCCGGCTTGACGAACGACACCGAGGTGAAGCCGATCTGCGCGGACGGGTTCTTCGCGCCCTTGGCGAAGACCTGGACCCGCAGCGGGACGTCGCGGCTACCGTCGACCGCGATCCGGATCTGGCCGATCAGCGAGCTGCTGCTCTTGGGGGCCAGCACGAGCTGGTAGGCGGCCTCACCGGCCACGGTGACGTTGCTGTCGACCCGGACCGTGGTGGTCGGGCCGACCTTGGCCAGGATCTCGGTGGCGGCCTGCTGCGGGGTCAGCGGCGGCTCGGACGCGTTCGCCTTGGTCTTGGTGCTCTTCCCGGAGCTGGCCGGGATCACCACGTGGGTGACGGTGTTCTGGCTGCTCTCCCAGACCCAGGCGTTGCCGCCGTTGCGGATGATGTCGCTCTCGCTCATGCTCTGCGGCACCGCGACCCGGAAATGTTTCGGGTCGGCGTACCAGATCCGGATCGTGTGCGACCCGGTCAGCAGCGAGGCGATCGATGTGGGGTCGCTGGTGCCGGGCAGCGACGGCAGCCCGAGCGAGGAGGTTTCGACCACGGTGCCGGTCAGCGGCGGTGTGTCCGGCTTGGCCGCCAGCCCGGCCAGCAGCTGCGCGGGAGTCTTGGCTGGCAGCGAGGGTGAGGCCTGCGCAACGGAGATCATCGATCCCGCCAGCACGCCCCCGATGACGACCACAGCCCCGGTCGGCACGGCCCACCGTGCGCGCCGGGACAGCTTAGCCAGCTGATTCATGACACCACCCGTATATCTATCTAGCCGTTTGTAAGCTTTTTCGTGCTACTCGCTACGTTGCCTCACCAGCGCTGTGGTGACCCTGAGAATTCCTGAGCCAGCGGGAGACGGTGCCAGACTAAGGGTGTGCGGGTGCTGGTGGTAGAGGACGAACGGCGCCTGGCGGGCGCCGTACAACGCGGCCTGAAGGCCGAGGGATTCGCCGTGGACCTGGCGTTCGACGGCGCTGACGGGCTGCACCTGGCGCGGGAAGGCGCCTACGACGCGGTGGTGCTGGACCTGATGCTGCCCAAGCTGTCGGGCTACCAGGTGTGCGAACGGCTCCGGGCCGAGGAGAACTGGGTGCCGGTGCTGATCCTGTCGGCCAAGGACGGCGAGTACGACCAGGCCGACGGGCTTGATCTGGGCGCCGACGACTACCTGACCAAGCCGTTCTCCTACGTGGTGCTGGCGGCCCGGCTGCGGGCGCTGCTGCGCCGGGGGGCCGCTCCCCGTCCGGCGGTGCTGCGGGCCGGCGACCTGTCGCTCGACCCGGCGTCGCGGACCGTGCAGCGCGGCCCGGCCTGCCTGGAGCTGACCGCGCGGGAGTTCTCCCTCCTCGAATACCTGATGCGGCACGCGGGCCAGGTGGTCACGCGCACCATGCTGCTC
>CAXUJF010000386.1:3731-6140 GCA_964250865.1 uncultured Streptosporangiaceae bacterium | reverse complement strand
ACCCCCCGTCGGCGTCACCGACCGCCCAGGCCCCTCCGGCCCCGGCTCGCTAGTCCAGCCCTGAGCTCCGACCTCCCCGGCGGACGTGATCTCGTGGCCCGGGTGACGAGGCTAGGCGTCCTGTGGCCCGGCATTCGGAAGACTTTAACAAAGATGCGCACAAGTGTGCCCGTATCGGGAGTATTGCGGGTGGCAAAGACATCTGGGCGAAGCAATAAGGCGCACGACGCGCCGGGCGCGGTCATTAATGGTATTTCCGTAGTCAGCGGCGAATAAGCCTTATCGATGGATAAGTTTGCCCGATTGGCGCCGATCAGGGCGACGGCGACGGCTATGAGTTGGGCGGCGGGGACCGGCTTCTGCAGGAAGGCGTCGGCGTGGCGGCGAGCTTCGTTCGTGCCCGGGCCGGGGCCGGCGTCCGCGGTGATCACCGCCACGGGCAGGCCCGGGACCTCCCGGCGCAGCGCGCCAAGCAGGTCCAGGCCGGTCATGGTGGGCAGGTCGAGGTCGGTCAGCACCAGGTCCCACGGCTCGGACCGGGCCCGGTCCAGCGCGATGCGCGGGTCCGCCGTATGGGTCACGTCGAACCGGCCCATCGTGGTGAGCACGTGCACGGCGAAGTAGGCCGCTTCCTGGTCGTCCTCGACCAGCAGAATGCGCCCACGCCGGGCTGAGGGTGCGGTGGTCATGAGCGCAGTCTGGGGGACAGAACTGCCAGGCTCAGTTGCCGGTCAGGTGCAGAATGGTTGCGCTCTACCCCAAAGGCGGCATATCCGCCGCAGGCGGGACATAGCGGTAGCCGAACCCGCGTACGGCCTCGATGGGCAGCACGGCCGAGGCCGGCTGACCGAGCTTGCGGCGCAGCCGCATGACGCCGAACTTCACCCGTTCCGGGCCCACCCCGAACGGGTCGTTCCAGGCCTGCTCGAGCAGCTGCTCGGCCGACAGAGTCTGGCCGTGGTGCTTGACCAGCGCGGCCAGCAACCGGAACTCGGTCGGGGTGAGGTCGACCGGGCGCCCGTTGACGCTGACCTCGTGCGACGCGAACTTCATCAGCACGGTGCCGTCGTCGTAGGCGTCGGCCTGATCGCGCTGGGTCCGTGGCCGCCGCAGCAGGGCGTGCACCCGGGCCGCGAGCTCGGAGTTGCCGAACGGCTTGGTCAGGTAGTCGTCGGCGCCACCGTGCAGGCCGCGGACCTTGTCCCCCTCGTGCCCGCGCGCGGTCAGCAGCAACACCGGGACGTCGCTCATGTCCCTGATCCGCTCCAGCACCTCCCAGCCGTCCATCGACGGCAGCCCGATGTCCAGCACGACCAGGTCCGGCCGGCCGGCGTGGAAGTCACGCAGGCCCTGCCGCCCGTCGGCCGAGCTGGCCACGTCAAAGCCGTTCCGGCTCAGCACGGTCTGGACGCTGAACGCGATGTCGGCGTCGTCTTCGATGACCAGCACCCGCGCCTTCATGCGGACACCTCCTGGTCCGGCCGCCCGGGGCCGGCCGGCAGGTAGATGCTGAACGTGGTGCCCTGCTCCAGCACGCTGTCCACGGTGACCCGGCCCCCGTGCACCTCGACGATGGCCTTGACCACCGACAGGCCCAGGCCGGTCCCGGGCCGGCCCGAGGTGCGGGCGTTGGAGGCCCGGACGAACCGCTGGAAGAGCCGGTCCATCTCATCCGGCGGGATGCCGATGCCCTGATCCGCGACGTCGACCCGCCACTGGCCCGCCGACTCGCCCTCCGACCAGGTGGCCTGGACGCGGACGGTGTCGCCGGGGTGGGAGAACTTGACCGCGTTGCCGATCAGGTTCTCCAGCATCTGGGTCAGGCCCAGGTGGTCGCCCTGCACGTCGGGGCCGTCGCCCGCCTCGGCCTCCAGCGTGACGCCGAAGCTGGCCGCGGCGGCGGACGCGTTCCGTACCGCCTCGCGGGCCAGCTCGGGCACGGACACCGGGGCCAGCTCCGGCGGGCTCATCCCGGCCTCGATCCGGCTGAGCAGCAGCAGGTTGCCGACCAGACGGAGCAGCCGGTTGGCGTTGCGCTGGATGATGTCGAGGAAGTGCACCCCGTCCGGGCTGAGCCCGTCGTCCTCGGCCCTGATCAGCTCGAGAAACGAGATGATCGAGGTTAGCGGGGTGCGCAGCTCGTGGGACACGGTGGCGACGAACTGCGGGGTGTTGTCGGGCGGTTCGGCGGCACGCACGGGTTCAGCCGCGGCCAGCGTGACCAGCGTGCCCGCCGGGCGGCCGGCCTTGCGCAGGGCCACCACCGAGCCCCGGACCCGGACGCCGGGACCAGCCCCGGGACCGGCTCCCCGGCGCAGGCGCGCGTCGATCGCGATCTCCGGGCCACCCAGCTCCGGCCGGCCCATCTCCGACCGGCCCATCTCCGACCGGCGCTGCGCGGTCATCTCC
>CAXUJF010000386.1:0-3721 GCA_964250865.1 uncultured Streptosporangiaceae bacterium | reverse complement strand
AGATCCAGCCAGTTCGAGCCGACGGCCTGGCTCTCCGACAGCCCGGTCAGCGCGCACCAGCGCTCGTTGACGAACACGGCCCGGCCGGCGGTGTCGCTCTGCACGACGGCGACCGGGGCCAGCGCGGCCAGGGCACCGAACGGAGTGTCGGCCCTGACCTTTGTCCCGGTGACCGTACCCGTCTCGGTTTCCGCCTCGGTTTCCGTCCCGGTTGGAGGTGCCCCCATGCCGCGTTCCCCCCGTGAGCCCCATGAGCCCCGTTAATGCCTGTGAGCAATCAATTACTTACGGTAAGGATACTGCGCTACCGGGGCGCAACCGGGAGGCACCCGGGATCGCTTCCTCGCCCGCTCAAGCTGTCGGCATACAGAATCACGGAGGGCACATGCCGACGAAGAACTGGTCATCGCGTCGACAGCGGTGACGGTGCGCGAACTTCCGCCGCAGCCTGGCCAGTCCGGCGGCCAGGACACCGTCTTTATCCGTGCTGCGAGCCGGGCCGGGCCACCGCCTCGTGGGTCAACGTGCTGTCCGGCATCAAGCGGGACGGCTGGGCCAATCAGGCCCGGGCCGAGCAGGGCGGCTCCAACGGCCCGGTCAAGGTGCTCGGTGCCCTGCTGCTGGTGGCCCTGCTGGCCGCGGGCGTGGTCCTGGGCTGGATCCACTCCCCGCTGTTCCTCCAGCGGCGCACGCTGACCGTCGGCTGGGGCGCGCTGGCCTTGGTCACCGCGCTGCAGACGCTGATCATGGTCATCCGGATCTTCCGCCCGTCACGCGGCCTGCGGCCCTGACCCCAAGCTCCCCGTTGCGCCGCTCCCCGGCGCGGCGGGGCCCCCGGGAGGAGCAGCGACGTTCCGGCCATGCCGGCGTCGCTGCTCCTTTTGCTGTGGCCTGGTCAGGCCTGGTTATGGCCTTGCTGTAGCCGGGCCTAGAGGGTCCACTCGGCGTCCCGGGCGATGACCCGGGCCGGGTTGCCCGCCGGTCAGTCCGGCAGCCGCTGGTCCTTGACGCCGGCCATGATCTCCGGCTGGAACGCAGGCTCGGCGAAGGACAGGCCGGGCTGGCCCGGCGTGACCCCGGTGATCGTCAGCTCGAGGTCGTGCACGTACTCCGTCGTCCCGTCCGGGTTCATCCGGAACGGCAGGTCGTGTCCCGGGTAGATCAGGTCACCGATGGCCAGCAGCTTGTCCACGCTCTGGTTGGCCTGCTGCTCGTTCCAGAACACCAGCGCGTTGCGCCGCTCCCGGGCCACGGTGCTGTTCTGGATCGAGTCGCCCGCGATAATCGCGATCCCGTCGGCGGTGGCCACGGCCAGCGCGATCGTCCCCGCGCTGTGGCCGGGGGCCGCCACCACCTCCACCCCCGGCAGCAGCCGGGTGCCTTCCTCGGCCAGCTTGAGACGCTCCTCGTACCGGCTGATCACCGAGTCCGTCCACTCCGGGCAGCCTGTGTCGTTGGGGTGCGGCCGCCGGACGTAACGCCGCTCGTCCGGGTGCAGCACGACCTCGGCCCGCGGGAACATGTCCAGGTTCTGCATGTGGTCCCAGTGCGCGTGCGTGCAGAACAGCACGTCGATGCTGTCCCGGGTCAGACCCCGCTGCCGCAGCGAGGCGTCCAGGGCTGGCCGCCGGCCGACGTGCCCGGTGTCGATCAGGATGCGGCGCAGCGATCCCTGCTCGTCGATGCCCTGGACCAGGTTCACCGAGCAGAACGCGACGTCGCCCTGGTCGGTGCCCAGCCGGTATCCCTCCAGGATTGTTTCCACGCTCGGAGTGGTCAGTCGCACGGTGCTCTCCTAATCCGGAATACGTGAACGCAAATACCTAATTTAAGGAATTTCGCATTAACCCCACAGGAAACTTACATATTTCCGATGCGTAAACGTGTAACGGGCTGCATGCTACGCTCACGAAGACCGGCATCTTGTACCCAGATGGGAGTTGACGTGCGCGTTCTGGTCCTGGGAGGCGACGGGTTCTGCGGGTGGCCGACGTCGCTCTATCTGTCGGAACGTGGTCACGACGTCACCATTGTTGACAACCTGAGCCGTCGCAAGATCGACATCGACCTCGAGGTCCAGTCGCTGACCCCGATTCGCCCTATCGGCGAGCGCATTCGGGTCTGGCAGGAAGTGACCGGTCGCGAGATCGGCTTCGTGAACCTGGACCTGGCCGAGGAGTACGACCGGCTGACCGCCCTGCTGCTGGAACTGCGGCCGGAGGCCATCGTGCACTTCGCCGAGCAGCGCGCCGCGCCGTACTCGATGCGCAGCCCGCAGGCCAAGCGCTACACCGTGGACAACAACGTCCGGGCCACGCACAACCTGCTGACCGCGCTGGTCGACACCGGGATCGACGCCGCGCTCGCGCACCTGGGCACCATGGGTGTCTACGGCTACGGCTGGTCGGGCAGCGCGCCGATCCCCGAGGGCTACCTGACGGTCAAGGTGCCGACCCCGGACGGTGAGCTGGAGCGGGAGATCCTGCACCCGGCCAACCCGGGCTCGGTCTACCACATGACCAAGACGCTGGACCAGCTGCTGTTCGCGTTCTACGCCAAGAACGACGGCCTGCGCATCACCGACCTGCACCAGGGCATCGTCTGGGGCACCCAGACCGACCAGACCAGCCGGGACGAGCGGCTGATCAACCGGTTCGACTACGACGGCGACTACGGGACCGTGCTCAACCGGTTCCTCATGCAGGCCGCCATCGGGCACCCGCTGACCGTGCACGGGACGGGCGGCCAGACGCGCGCGTTCATCCACATCCGGGACACGGTCCGCTGTATCGAGCTGGCCATCACCAACCCGCCGGAAAGCGGCTCCCGGGTGCAGGTGCTGAACCAGATCACGGAGACGCACCAGGTGCTCGAATTGGCCAAGCTGGTCGGCGACACCGTGGGGGTCGAGATCGCTTATCTGCCCAACCCGCGGCGCGAAGCCGAGGAGAACGACCTGGTCGTGCGCAACGACCAGTTCCTCGCCCTCGGACTGCAGCCCACCACGCTGTCCGAAGGGCTGCTGGAGGAGTGCACGCAGATCGCGGCCAAGTACAAGAACCGGGCCGATCTGACGAAGATCATCGCGCGTTCGGTCTGGCGGGCCGGCATGGAGACGTCGGACGACCTGCTCACCGAGCTCCCCGAGGCATAACCCGCCGCTCAGCGGCCAACCGGACCAATGGCGCCAACGTACCGGTGATTGCCGGTACGTTGGCGCCAACGTACCGGCTGGGTCGTCGCGTCACCTCAGGGCTGAGGCTCACCGGCAGTAAGGACGGCGGCGGCCAGGTGGGCCAGGTGTACGGGGTCGCGGTTTACGCCCTGGCGGATCTGGGTCCGGCAGCTGTAGCCATCGGCCACGACCTGGGCCTGCTGGTCGGCGCGGAGCGCGGGGTAGAGCACCCGCTCGGCGCAGGCCTGGGACACCTCGTAGTGGCCCTGTTCGAAGCCGAAGTTCCCGGCCAGCCCGCAGCAGCCGGAGTCGAGCACGTCGGCCTCGACCCCCAGGGCGGCCAGCACCTCGCGGTCGGCGTCGAAGCCGAGGTCGGCGTGCTGGTGGCAGTGCACCTGGACCAGCGCCCGCACCGGTGAGGCGGCTGGGGCTCCTGGGGCGGCAGTGACTAGCGGCGCCGATGGTGCGGTGGCCGCCGGGGTATTTGGGGCGGGGGCGGCTGGTGGTGTCGGTGAGGCGGCCAAGGTCTCTGGGGCGGCTGGGGCC
>CAXUJF010000385.1:0-6178 GCA_964250865.1 uncultured Streptosporangiaceae bacterium | reverse complement strand
CCCCTAGATTGTGAAAAGTTTCACGAGCTGGCTGGCCGCGGGCGGGATCGGCGGGGGCGCAAAAGGGCGCATAGGGGCGTAAAGGTAACTTCGGGCCCCTTCTTAGGGGACCAAAGGTAACTTCGGGCCCCCTCGTCGCGGGCCGGCTGCCACCGCATGCGTCACACGCGCCACGGGGGCCACTGACGTCCGCTCGGCGCCGGGCCCCCGGTACCTCAGGGCAGGAGGAGGTGGACGTCGCCGAACTCGTGCCACAGGTACCGCTCCGCGACCGCGGCCTGATAGCAGCGGCGGAGCAGGTCCGCACCGGCGAACGCGGCCAGCATGCGCAGGTGCGAGGACCGCGGCTCGTGCAGCCCGGTCAGCAGGCCGTCGACGGCCAGCAGCGGGACCTCCGGCGTGACCACGTGGCCGGTCCAGCCCGCGGCCGCCGCGACCATTCCGTCCCCGGCGGGCTCGGCCCGCGCGGCCGTCTCCAGCGCGCGCACCACCGTGGTCCCGGCCGCGATGACCCGGCCCCCCGTCCGCCGGGTCAGGTTGACCAGCCGCGCGGTGGCGGGCGGCACGTCGAACGGCTCCGGGTACGGCTCCTCGTCGCCCTCCAGCGACGACACCCCGGTGTCCAGGGTCAGGGGGGCGAACGTGATGCCCCCGGCCACCAGCCGGGTCACCACCTCCGGGCTGAACGGGCGGCTGGCGCTGGGCATCTCCGCGCTGCCCGGCCGGGTCGCGAACACGGTCTGGTACGCCGCCAGCGGCCAGTCCTGCCGCACGTAGGAGTAGCGGATCGGGACGCCGTACCGCAGTAGGTACGGCACCACGGCGGTGGACAGCCGGGCCTGCCACAGGCGGCCGGTGACCCGCCGGTCCAGGGTCAGCTCGGCCCCGCCGGGCAGCTCGATCACCTCGCCTGGGGTCCCGCCCGGATGGGGCACGGTGGCCGGGGCGCGGATCGCGCGCAGCTCGACCAGCCAGCTGCCGTCCGGCCGCGGGCCGGAGAAGTGCACGGCCAGCTCCGGCCCAGCCGGGGCCGAAGCCACCGCGCGGACCGCGGCGGGCAGCGTGCCCGAGGTGTTGACCACGATCAGGTCGCCCGGCCGCAGCAGCCCGGGCAGGTCACCGAACCGGTGGTGGCTGAGCTGCCCGGTCGTGGCCCGGCTGACCAGCATCCGGGCGCGGTCCCGGGGCGTGCCCCGCGCCTCCGGCGGATCGTGCGCCTCCAGTTCGGCGGGCAGGGTGAATTCGATGGTCATCGTGGTCTCCTAAGCGGGTGCAGCCAGGTCAGCGGGCACGCCGGGCAGCAGTTCGGGGGCGCGGTAACGCCCGCTCGGCAGGCGGCCGGTGATGAGCCGCAGGAAGCCGGGGACGACCTGCTCGGGTAGCGGCCGGTCGGAGATGTCCTCACCCGGGAACGCCTGCTGGTGCATGCGGGTGCGCAGGTCGCCCGGGTCAACCCACCACACCCGGACCGTGGTCTCCTCGGCCGCCAGCACGTTCGAGGCCTGCTCCAGGGCGGCCTTGACCGCGCCGTACCCGCCCCAGCCCGTGTACGCGCCGGTAGCGGCGTCGGAGGTGATGTTGACGATGGCGCCGCCCCGCTGCCGCAGCGCGGGCAGCAGGGCCTGGATCAGGGCCACGGGTGCCACTACGTTGGACTCGAACGCGGCCCGCAGCTCGTCCAGCGGGTAGTCGGCCAGCGCGGGCAGCGGACTCGCGCCCAGCGTCCCGGCGTTGTTGACCAGCAGGTCGGCCCCGCCGGTCCGGCCGGCCGCGCGGACCAGGTCGGCGCGGTGCTCCGGATCGCAGACGTCGCCGGGTACGGCGGTCACCGCGGCTCCCGGGTACTGGTCGCACAGGGCGGCCCGGGTCGTCTCGAGATCGGTGCCGTCCCGGGCGTCGATCACCAGGGCGTAACCGGCCGCGGCCAGCCCGGCGGCCAGGGCCCGGCCGAGCCCGCGGGACGCGCCGGTGACGATCGCGGTCCGGGTGCGGTCTGGCTCGTTAATGGCGTTACTGGTGTTCATACGCCCAACGCTAGGCATCAGGCCGGCCGGGCACATCGGGCCGCCGACCGGCTGGACCTGGGCCGATGGTCCTAGGACCGCTGGCTGATGCGCGCCGCGAACGCCGCGGGTAACGTCGGGTCGTGATCGCCGAACCTGCGCCCGGCGAGGCCGGCCTCCCGTCCGGGCTCGACGAGCTGTACCGGGTCAGCCAGGTCGTGCTGTCGGTCACCCGGCAGATGTCGGTCCGGGACGTGCTGCAGGTCATCGTGCGGTCGGCGCGCTCGCTGGTTGGGGCCCGGTACGCCGCGCTCGGGGTGCCCGACGCGCACGGGTCGTTCGGCGAGTTCGTGGTGGACGGGATCTCCGACCGCCAGTGGCGCGCGATCGGGCCGCTGCCGCGCCAGCACGGCATGCTCGGCGTGCTGCTGCGTGAGGGCCGCCCGGAACGGCTGGCCGACATCCGCGCCGACCCGCGCTTCGAGGGCGGCTGGCCGTCGGCCCATCCCGACCTGTCCGGGTTCCTCGGCGTCCCGGTCAAGGACGGCGGCCAGGTCCTGGCCATCATCTTCGCGGCCGACAAGGTCGTACCCGGGGCGGGACCCAGCGGCGACGGGACCCAGTTCACGGCCCGGGACGAGGAGCTGCTGTCCCTGTTCGCCGCGCACGCCGCTATCGCCCTGACCAACGCCCGGCTGTCCGAGCGCAGCCGGGAGCTGTCCGTGCTGGAGGAACGCTCGCGGCTGGCCCGTGACCTGCACGACGCGGTGTCCCAGAAGCTGTTCAGCCTCCGGGTCCGGGCCCGCGCGGCCGCGGTGCTGGCCGGCCGGGATCCGGCCCGGGCCGCCGCGGAGATGGAAGCGGTGGCCCAGCTGGGCGCGGAGGCGCAGGCCGAGCTGCGGGCGGTCATCGACGGCCTGGCCCCGCCCGAACTCGGCGAAGCGGGCCTGGCCGAGTCACTGCGCCGGTATGCGGTGCTGGCCGCGCGGGCCCACGGGGTCGCCGTGGGGTTCAGTGCCGCCGAGCTGCCGGTGCTGGACGAGCGGCAGGAGGCGGCGCTGTACCGGGTCGCCCAGGAGGCGCTGCACAACGCCCTGCGGCACGCCGGCGCCCGCCGGATCGCGATCGCGCTGTCCCGCAGTCCCCGCCGGGTCATCCTGCTGGTGACCGACGACGGCGGGGGGTTCGCGCCCGGTGCGCCGGAAGGCCTCGGCTTCGCCTCCATGCGGGGCCGGGCGGAAGCGGTCGGCGGGACGTTGACCATCCGGTCCGCGCCCGGCGTGGGCACCGCCGTCCGGCTCGCCATCCCGTTGCGCCGTCACCCGGCGCCCCGGGATGTGACGCGGAGTGTGACCCGTGACTGACCCGCTGACCGTCCTGATCGTCGACGACCACCCGGTCGTCCGGCAGGGCCTGCGCGTGCTGCTCGAGGTGCACGACGGCCTCGAGGTGGCGGGCGAGGCCGCGGACGGCGAGGCGGCCCTGGCCCTGGCCACCGCGCTGAACCCGGACGTGATCCTGCTCGACCTCAAGCTGCCCGGCCTGGACGGCATCGCGGTGCTGACCGAGCTGCTGGCCCGCGGCATCGGCGCCCGGGTCCTGGTCCTGACCAGCGGGAACGATCCGGCGCAGGTCAGCCGGGCGGTGCAGGCGGGCGCTTCGGGCTTCCTGTACAAGGACGTCGACCCGGACGCCCTGATCCGGGCCATCCGGGCCGTCAACGACGGAAACCTGCTGCTCGCGCCGGGTGCGGCGGGCACGCTCATGCCGGGGCCGGCATCGCCCGATGGCTGGCGCCCGGGCGGCCACGGGCCCCGTGGCGGTCTCGGCGCGCTGACTCCGCGGGAGCGGGAGGTGCTGGACGAGCTGGCCCGCGGCCGGTCCAACCGGGAGATCGCCCGCCAGCTGCACGTGTCCGAGAAGACGGTGAAGACGCACGTCAGCTCGGTCCTGGCCAAGCTCGGCGTGCAGGACCGGACTCAGGCCGCGCTCTACGCCGTCCGGCACGCCGACCGCGGCTGATCCGGGTCCTGGTTCTGGGGGGCCGGCCGCGACGCCGTAGCGTAGGTTCGGTTTGGGTACTGGCCGCTCGCACGCTGGCGTAGGGAGGGACTGCATGTCCGACGAGGTGTTGCGGATGCGCGGCGTTGGGGTCCGGCGGGAGACGTCGATGCTGCTGCGCAACATCGACTGGACCGCGCACGAGAACGAGCGGTGGGTCCTCATCGGCCCGAACGGTGCGGGCAAGACCACCCTGCTGCAGGTCGCGGCGACCCTGCTGTTCCCGACCGAGGGCACGGTCGAGGTGCTGGGCGAGAAGCTCGGTGACGTCGACGTCTTCGACCTGCGGCCCCGGATCGGGATCGCCAGCGCCGCCCTGGCCGAGAAGGTGCCGCCGGGCGAGAAGGTCATCGACCTGGTCCTCACCGCCTCCTACGCGATCCTCGGGCGGTGGAAGGAAGAGTACGAGTCCTCCGACGTGACCCGGGCGGTGGAACTGCTGGACGCGCTGGGCTGCGCGCACCTGATCCGGCGCCGGTTCGCCACCTTGTCCGAGGGCGAGCGCAAGCGGGTGCAGATCGCCCGGGCGCTGATGCCCGACCCGGAGCTGCTGCTGCTCGACGAGCCCGCCGCCGGGCTCGACCTGGGCGGCCGGGAGGACCTGGTCCGCCGGCTGTCCACCCTGGCCCGGGACAGCAAGGCCCCGATGATGGTCCTGGTCACCCACCACGTCGAGGAAGTCCCCGACGGGTTCACCCACGCCATCCTGCTGCGCCGCGGGTCGGTGCTGGCCGCGGGACCGCTGGCCGAGGTGTTCACCGAGCGCAACTTGTCCAAGTGCTTCGGGGTCCCGCTGCAGGTGGAGTACCGGCACGCGCGCTGGGCGGCGCGGGCGGTGCAGCCCTGAGCCTGGGTGCGCCCGAGGCCGTCGCGGTCTTTGCCGCGGGGATCGCGGCCGGCGGGATCAACGCGATCGTGGGCTCGGGGTCGCTGATCACGTTTCCCACCCTGCTGGCCTTCGGTGTGCCCGCGGTCACGGCCAACGTGTCCAACAACGTGGGGCTGGTCCCGGGCAACGTCAGCGGCGCGTACGGCTACCGCAAGGAGCTGGCCGGGCAGGGGAAGCGGCTGCTGCGGCTGGCCAGCGCCTCCGCCATCGGGGCGGCGGCGGGCGCGGTGCTGCTGCTGAAGCTGCCGGCGGGCACGTTCAAGGTCGTCGTGCCGGTGCTGATCCTGATCGCCTGCGTGCTGGTCATCGTGCAGCCCCAGCTGAACGGCTGGCTGGCCGAGCGGCGCGGGGAGGGCAGCCCGAACGGCGGCCCGGTGCTGTGGGCCGGAGTGTGCGGGTCAGGCATCTACGGCGGGTACTTCGGTGCGGCCCAGGGCGTGCTGATGATCGGCCTGCTCGGCATCTTCCTGGACGAGCCGCTGCAGCGGATCAACGGCCTGAAGAACGTGCTCACGTTCGTGGTCAACGGGACCGCGGCGATCGTGTTCATCTCCGTGACCCACGTCGACTGGATCCTGGCCGGGCTGATCGCGGTCGGCTCCACCATCGGCGGCTACTTCGGGGCCCGGTACGGCCGGCGACTGCCGCCGATGGCGCTGCGCATCCTGATCGTCATCATCGGAGTGATCGCAGCGGTGAAGCTGATCTTCTTCTCCTAGCCCGGCTGGCCCGGCGGTCTAACGTCCGCGGCTGCAGCTGGACCATGCCGTCCTCGGTGGTCTGGCAGCGGAACGACGGCTGCCGAGCGGTGGCCGGCCCGTGCACCACCGATCCGTCGCTGACCCGGAACGTGCTGCCGTGCCAGGGACAGGTCACGCAGTCCCCGTCTGTGCTGGCCCCGTCCGCGTCGCTGACCACGCGGCCCTGGTGCAGCGGGCCGCCCAGGTGCGCGCAATGGTCAGCCAGCACGCTGACCTCCGGGCCCCGGCGGAGCACGAACAGGCTCAGGTAACCGAGCTGGCGCCGCACGGGCCGCCCGTCCGGCAGGTCATCGATCGGGCACAGGGCGTGCCAGCCCAGCCCGGCCAGGTGGCCGATGGGCTCGGCGTGGCTGGCGCCCGCGCCGAGCCGCAGGGCCAGATGGCCGCCCAGGTAGCCGCCGACCGTGGCCGCGGTCAGGCCGCTGGCCGACAGCAGCTTGCCCGCCTTGCCGAACCCGGTGAGC
>CAXUJF010000384.1:0-6203 GCA_964250865.1 uncultured Streptosporangiaceae bacterium | reverse complement strand
GTCCATCCCCGGAACGGACCGCAAGGCCTCCGCCTTGGCCGCCGTGGTCGGGGCCCTGGCCGCCGTCGACCCCAGCCACGCCGAGCAACTGGCCCGCTCGATCACCTCGGCCGCCTGGCAGGCCGCCGCCCTGGCTGGCGTAGCCGCCGCGCTGGCCACCGCATGATCGTCCCGCCGCAGGGATCAGACTCGGTCCGCGTCGCCCTGGTGGGATGCGGTGCGATCGGCGAGCTGGTGGCCCGGCACGTGTACGCCAACGCCACGAGCGGCGTCCGGCTGGTGGCGGCGATCGACCCGCAGGCCGAGCGGAGCCAGACGGTGGCCAGCGCCCTCGGAGTGCCGGCTTACCCCTCGGTCCAGGCGGCGGTGGGCGACGGCGTGGCCATCGACGCCGCCGACATCCGGACCCCGCACGCCGCGCACGCGGACTCCGCCTGCGACGCGCTGGGCCGCGGGTGGCACGTGCTGGTCGAGAAGCCCCTGCCCACCACGCTGGCCGACGGCGAGCGCAGCCGGCGGGCGGCGGCCGCGGCCGGGCGGGTTGCCGCCGTGGCCGAGAACTACCCGCACATCAACGCGGTCCAGGCGACCCGGGACGCGATCGCCGCCGGGGCGGTCGGGGACGTGCTCGCGCTCCGGTCCACCCGTGCGTTCACCCTGGACGGGGTGTGGCTGCGGGACGGGTGGCGCCAGGGTGGCGGCCCGTCCGGAGGCCTCCTGCTGGATCAGGGCACCCACCACACCAGCCTGCTCCGTTACCTCGGCGGCCCGATCAGCCAGGTGTCCGCGGTCGCCAGCCGGGCGCAGGCGGGCCCGGCGCAGGCGGAACCGGCCGAGACAGAGCAGGCGGGGGCAGACCCGGCGGCGGCGGAGCAGCCGGTGGCAGGCCGAGAGGACACGCTGCTGCTCACCGTCCGGTTCGCGTCCGGGCTGGCGGCCCAGTCGCTGTACGCCTGGACCGCGTTCCCGCTGTCGGCCGAGGCCGAGGGGACCGTGGTCGGGTCCCGGGGCCGGATCGAGATCCGGGTCGACTACGACACCGATCAGGGCGGTGCCGCCCTCTGGGACGACCAGACCCCGGGGGGACGGGCCATCTCCCCGCCGGAGAACTACTACGACAGCCACCGGTCTATCGTCAAGGACTGGGCGTCGGCCATCCGTTCCGGCGGCCGACCGCTGGTCACCATCGACGACGGGCTGGCGGACCTGGCCGTGGTGCTGGCCGCCCGCCGGTCGCTGGAAACGGGGGGACAGCCCGTTGACGTCGCCGAGGAGAAGCGTGACTGACTCGCCCTTTGACCTGACCGGGCGGCGCGCCCTGGTCACCGGGTCCACCCGGGGGATCGGCGCGGCCATCGCGGCCGGGCTGGCCCGCGCGGGCGCCACCGTGGTGCTGCACGGCCGGGACCCGGCCCGGGCGGACCATGCCCGCGAGCAACTGGCGGCCGAAGTGCCGGGGGCCGACGTCCAGAGCTGCGCGTTCGACGTGGCCGACCACGCCGCGATCGTCGAACAGGCGCGCCGCCTCGAGGGCGAACTGGGCGGGATCGACGTACTGGTCAACAACGCCGGGATCCAGTTCCGGTCGCCGCTGACCGAGTTCCCGCTGGACGCATGGAACCAGGTGTTCTCGGTCAACCTGACCAGCTGTTTCGTGCTGGCTCAGCAGCTGGCCCACGGCATGCTGGATCGCGGCCACGGCAAGATCATCAACGTCTGCTCGGTGCAGACCCAGCTGGTCCGGGCCAGCACCTCGGCCTACGCCGCGGCCAAGAGCGGGCTCGGCTCGCTGACCCGCACCATGTGCGCGGAATGGGCCGCGGGCGGCATCCAGGCCAACGGCCTGGCCCCCGGCTACATCGGCACCGACCTGAACGCCACCCTGGTCGCGGACGAGGAGTTCAGCGCCTGGGTCCTCGGCCGCACCCCGGCCCGGCGCTGGGGCGCCCCGGCCGACCTGGCCGGGCCCGCGGTCTGGCTGGCCTCGTCCGCCTCCGACTTCGTCAACGGCCAGGTCATCTACGTCGACGGCGGCATCACCGCGGTGCTGTGAGCCGAGGTCTTGTGAGCCGGAGTTCTGTGAGCGGAGATGCTGTGAGCGGAGTCCATCGAGGAGGAGACGTCGTGCCCGGTCAGGCTGACATCCGTGCCCTGCGCGTGCACGGCCGCGACGACCTGCGCCTGGACCACGACCCGCCACCCGCGGCCGGGCCGGACGAGGCCCTGGTCGACGTGGCCTACGGCGGGGTGTGCGGCTCCGACCTGCACTACTGGCGCGACGGCGCGGTCGGCACCTCGGTGCTCCAGGCGCCGATGGTCCTCGGGCACGAGGTGGTCGGCCGGGTCGCGGTGCCCGCCGCCGACGGCTCCGGGCCGGCCGCCGGGCAGGCGGTGGCGATCCACCCGGCCCGCAGCTGCGGCCAGTGCTACTGGTGCACCAGCGGCACCCCCACCCTGTCCCCCGAGACCCGCTACCTGGGCAGCGCGGCCCAGGTGCCACACACCGACGGCGGCTTCGCCGACCGGATTGCCGTCCCGGCCGCCCGGCTCATCCCGCTCCCGGACACCCTGGACCTGCGTCGGGCCAGCCTGGCCGAACCGGCCGGCATCGCCTGGCACGCCCTGGACCGCGCGGAAGCGGTCGGCGCTCCCATCGCCGGCACCCACGTCCTCGTGGTCGGCGGCGGCCCGATCGGCTTGCTGGTCGCGGCGGTGGCCCGCTACCGCGACGCAGCCTCCGTCACCGTGGCCGACGTGCAGGACCGCCCGCTGGCCGTGGCCCGTGAGCTGGGCGTTCAAGCGATCCACGCCCGCGACCTGGCCGACGGCGCCGCGGCCGCCACCCGATCCAGCCCCGCCTCACCCGGCATCGTGGTCGAATCGTCGGGCACGGTGGCCGGGCTGGGCAGCGCGATCCGGGCCGCCCGCCCCGGCGGCACCGTGGTGGCCGTGGGCCAGGTCCCGGCCGGGGACATCGCCGTGCCCGCCAGCCTGTGCATCGCCCGCGAGCTGACGCTGACCGGATCGCTGCGGCTGATTGAGCTCGAACATGCCGTGGCCTTCCTGGCCGACCCGCGCGCGGTGGTCGACCCGATCGTCAGCGACGTGTTCCCGGCCGACCAAGCCGCCGAGGCGTTCGCGGTGGCCGCGGACCCGGCCCGGTCGAGCAAAGTGCTGCTGGACTTCTCCCGGTGAGCGCGCGATGACCGTGCTGCTGGCCGGGGAGGTCATGGCCGTGCTGCGGGCGCGGCAGCCGCTGCGCCTGGGCGGCCAGGTCAACCTGTCCGTGGCCGGGTCCGAAGGCAACGTGGCCATCGGCCTGGCCCGGCTGGGCGTGCCGGTCCGGTTCGCCGGGCGGGTCGGGGCCGACGAACTGGGCACGCTCGTGCTCCGCACGCTGCGGGCCGAAGCGGTGGACGTGTCCGCGTGCCATCCCGACCCGGACGCCCCGACCGGGTTGTTCCTGCTCGAACCGGGGCCGGGCGGTCGCAGCCGCGCCATCTACCACCGCCGCGGCTCGGCCGGCTCGCGGTTCAGCGCCGCCGACGCCGACGCCGCCTGGGCCGCGGACGTGGACCTGCTGGTGGTCAGCGGGATCACGCCCGCCCTCAGCCCGGAGGCACGGCAGGCCACCGAACGGCTGATCGGCCTGGCCCGGGACGCCAGCGTGCCGGTGGCGTTCCTGGTCAACCACCGGAACGCACTGTGGACCGGAGCGGAGGAGGTCGCCCGCGTGCTCGGGCCGCTGGCCGCCCAGGCCACCGTGGTGCTGGCCTCGGAGTCCGAGCTGGCCCTGATCGGCGCCCCGGGTGCCTCCGAAGACGAGACCGCGGCGTCGCTCCAGGCCGAGGGCGTGGCCGAAGTGGTCGTCACCCGTGGCGCGGCCGGCGCGACCTGCTGGGCCGGGGCGGAGAAATTCAAGCGAAATGCGGTACCGGTAACCGCTGTCGACACGGTCGGTGCGGGGGACGCCTTCGCCGCGGGCTACCTGACCTCGCGCCGTCTCGGCCGGCCGGTGTCGGAGCGGCTGGCCACCGGCGCCCGCGTGGCCGCCTTCGCCGTCGCCACCTCCGGCGACTGGGAGGGGCTCCCCACCCGGACCGACGTCGCGCTGCTCGACATCGAAAACGGCGGATCCCTCCGCTAGAGAGGCTGCTGCCAACCGGCCCCATCGCTCGGCCGTGACGGCGGGGATAGGTTCGCGGCATGGCCTCTGATGACTTGCCCGTACTCGAGCTGGCTTTCCCCGGGCCGGAGCGAGATAGCGGGGTGGCTGCCATTCTTGCCGGGAGGAAGACCGCCCTGACCGGGTTGCTGCAGATCTACGAGCATGAGGGTGAACCCGTCCCGCAGCCGGGGCAGCGCTTCTCGGTGCTCGACTCGGCCGGACAGTCGGCCGCCGTCATCGAGCTCACCGAGGTGAGCGTGGTTCCGATCAGCACGGTCGGTGATGACTATGCGCGCGCCGAGGGCCGCGGCTACGCCGATGCCGCCCAATGGCGCACGGCGCACGAAGATTTCTTCTGCAGCGAGGCAGTGGCACAATTCCTCGGCGCTACGCCCGTGATCGGCGACGACACCCTCGTGGTGACCGAGCGGTTCCGCCTGGTCCGGCCGGTCAGCGACGGCACCTGACCGGGAGCTGAGCGTGCCGGTCCGCGGCGGCCATCTGCGGGCCGACGCTACCGGCACGCGCGGCGGGGCGGTCACGCTCCGGGCCGTCCCGTACTTCACCTGGGCTAACCGGCAACTAGGGTCGCGCGTCACTAGTTCATTGACGGTGTCTAGGTCATCGCCGTGCATGGTCCCGCTAGTGCCAGGCTCGCCAGGGCCTTCTCCCGGCCGCGGTGACCGCGCAGTATCTGGGTCATGGCTATTGATCGCGTCGCCCTCGTCACGGGCGCAAACAAGGGAGTCGGCAAGCAGGTCGCCCGCGAGCTGGTCGCCAGCGGCCTCAGGGTGTACGTCGGGTCCCGTGACCTCGTCCGGGGTCAGACCGCGGCCGCGGAAATCGGGGATGGTGCGGTCGCGGTCCAGCTGGACGTGACCGACTCCGCGTCGATCGCCGCGGCCGCCGAGCGGATCGGCGCGGAGGTCGGGCGACTCGACGTGCTGGTCAGCAACGCCGGGATCTCGCACACGGACGGCGACGGCTTCACCATGGAGCAGTACGCAGCGATGTCGAAACCGAGCTCTGCTCCCCTCAACGAGATGCGGGCGGTGTGGGACGTCAACGTCTTCGGTGCCCTCTCCGTCTACCAGGCGATGCTCCCGCTGTTGCGGCAGTCTGCGGACGCTCGCATCGTCAATGTGACCAGCGGTCTCGGATCGCTGACGGACGCAGCAGACCCTGGCAACGCGTACCGCGCGACGTTCGGCCCGATCTACCCCGCGTCGAAGACGGCGCTCAACGCGCTGACATTGTCGATGATGATCGAGCTCGAGGACACCGACATCAAGGTCAACCTCGTCTCGCCGGCGTTCACCGCCACAGCGCTGAACAACTTTGCCGGCACCGAGTCGGTGGAGGACGGCTCGCGCGAGGTGGTGCGAGTTGCGCTGCTCGGGCCCGACGGGCCAAGCGGCACATTCACCCTCTGGGAAGGGCAGGAGATCCCGTGGTGACTGCGCTCGACCTGGCCCAGCGCTACATCGCCACCGTCGAGGAGGGCGACCTCGACGCAGTGGCAGCGACCCTCTCCGACGACGTCGTCCAGTTCTTCATGCACTCCAGGCGGACCACCACCGCCAAGGGCGTCGCCCGGATCGAGGCTGGCGACCACGGCCGGGCGTTCAACATTGCGGAGCTCCGCGGCAAGACCGAGGTGCTGGCCTACACCAGGGTCCTCATCGCCAAGTTCGACCCGCTCGTCTGGCGCGACCACGTCTGGAACGAGGCGGACGGCGCCGTCTGGTTCCATGGCAAGGGCGACATGGTCACCACCCGCTCGGGACGCGCGTACCGCAACGAGTACGTCACCCGGTTCGACGTCAAGGACGGGAAGATCGTCCGGCTGGTCGAGTACGCCGACGGCACCCGCTATCTCGCGCTGCGCATCCCGCCGAGCCGAGCCGAGGCCCGTGCGCTGGTGCGGGCGCTCGGCAATCTGAGGCCGCAGTTCTAAACGACAGCGCGAGCCGGCGCACGACGGGTGTAGATAGAGACCCAGTGGTCGCGGTCGGGGGCGTGCAGCATTTGCGTG
>CAXUJF010000383.1:0-6269 GCA_964250865.1 uncultured Streptosporangiaceae bacterium | reverse complement strand
GGGGGTCCCGGCCTCGAGAGCCGGGACGGATTCGGCCGGAGTGGCCTCCGCCGTGGCGTCCGCGGCGGGCCGGGACAGGCCCGGCATCCAGCGCAGCACCACGATCGCGCCGGCCAGCGCGATCACCGCGGCCACGAGCGTGGTCACGCGCATCGCGCTGACGAAGGCGTCGTTGGCCGGACCGAGCAGGAAGTGCCCAGCCGAGCCGAGTTGCGCGGCCACAGCCTGCGTGGCCGAGATGGAGCCGCCGGCCGCGCCCCGCGCGGTGGCCGGAAGCCTGGCGAGCGTCGGGCTCATCGCCTGGTGGTAGGACTGGGCCAGGATCGAGCCGAGCACGGCCACACCCAGCGCGACGCCGACCTGGCGCGCGGTGTTGGTCAGCGCGGAACCGGCGCCGGCCCGCTCCCGGGGCAGCACGTCCATGACCGCGGACGTGGCGGCCGGCATCGCGGCACCGATGGCCGCTCCCTGGATGAAGAACAGCAGCCCGAGCAGCCAGATCGGCGAGGCCGTGCTGAGCAGCACATACCCGGCGAGCGCGGCGGCCATGATGAACATGCCGACCGTCCCGACGACCTTCGGCCCGTACCGCCGGACCAGTGCGGCGCTACGCGGGGACAACAGCAGCTGCCCGATCGCGAACGGCACCGTCATAAGGCCTGCGTCAAGCGCGCTGTAGCCCCGGACGTTCTGCAGGTAGAAAGCGGTGAAGAAGAACACCCCGCCCATTCCGAAGAAGACCAGGCCGAGCGCACCCACCGACGCTGAGAGACGGCGGTCGCGGAACAGCCGGACATCCAGCGCCGGATGACGGGTCCGGGACTCGTGCCAGACGAAGACGCCGAGCACGGCCAGGCCGCCCGCAATGGGGCCGAGCACCCCGGGGTGCACCCAGGAGCCAGCGTCGCCGCCCTGGACGATCCCGAAGACGACCAGCACGAGGCCCGCGATCGAGAGCAGTACGCCGGGAACGTCGATCCCGGCCCGCTCGGGGTTCCTTGACTCGGGAACCAGCACGGCCACGGCAATCGCACCGGCCACCGTAACGGGCACATTGATCAGGAAGACCGAGCCCCACCAGAAGTGGGCCAGCAGCACGCCAGCCAGCACCGGTCCCACGGCGAAGCCGATTCCGACGGCGGAGGCCCAGATGCCGATGGCCTTGGGCCGCTCCTGCGGCTCGAAGACGTTGGAGATGATCGACAGCGTCTGCGGCATGACGGCGGCACCGCCGAGGCCCATCGCCGCACGCGCGAAGATCAGCTGATCCGGCGAGCGGGAGTAGGCCGATAGCAGCGAGCCGATCCCGAACAGCACCAGGCCGATCATCAGCATGCGCTTGCGGCCGATGCGGTCGCCGACGACCCCGAACGTGAACAGCAGGCCCGCGAACACCAGGGTGTAGGAGTTGATGGCCCATTCGAGCTGGCTCTGGCTGGCGCCCAGGCCGCCGCGGGGCTCAGCAATCGTCTTCAGAGCGACGTTCAGCACGGTGTTGTCGATGACGATGGCGATAAGGCTGACGATGAGGACGCTGAGAATTGCCCAGCGCCGCCGGTAGATGGTTGACGTATCCATGGTGCCTTTCGCAACGAAACGAAGAACTAATGTCCCGCCGGAGCGGGAAGATCACGCGCGGTGCGATGGTTGCGGCTACCGAGGCGTCGTGGCCTCGATGCCACCGCATGCGCTATCGATACGGAACAGGACCGTATCGATATCCATTCCCAGCTCATACGATTTTTTGCCCTTGATCATTCGTTACGCTGCGTCACAACGTGCAAAGCGCCGCTGGCGTTGAGACGCCGCGGCGCTGTGCACGCTAGGTTTCCAGAGGCCCCAGCGCTGACGGAGATTCAAACGGCACGCGAACGTGCCCGCTTGGTGCCCGGCGCCCCGTGCGCGGCGGCAGATACAACGGGCGGGCTCCCGGGCCGGCCGGTCCGGCCGACTCAGTGTTCCGGAGTGTGGTGGGTCCGGCGGCCGCGGCGGGTGAAGGCCACGACGATCAGGGCGATCACGGCAATCCAGAGCCAGCCGCCGAAGACCCACAGAGCCGCATGGCTGGCGATGCTGAGCACGACAACGGCCGCCACGATCAGCAGCAGCGGACGGGCGACGCGGCGCTGCGGGACCGATCCAGCCGCGCGGCCAGTGACCCGGCCGCCGGACGGGGGCAGGCCCGCGCCGCCGGACGCCTCGGTCGACGGCAGGTCGGTGAGCAGGCCGTCCAGGTCGTGGTAAGTCTTGGCGCTCATGGCCTGGCTGAGGCGCTCATCGAACTCGGCCTGGTCCAGCCGGCCATCGGCGAAGTGCTTGCTCAGCTGGTCGGCGACGGCCTGGCGTTCGGCGTCGGAGACCCGGAGGTCGGACGGCGCCCGGCCCGGGCCCAGGAGCCAGGTTGGGGTACGGAAGTCGGACATGGGATTGGTCTCCATTTCTGGTGCGCGATTTCTGGTGCGCGGTCAGCGAGCGCTGAACGAGTCGATGACGTCGGCCGCAACAGACTGCCGGGCCCCCTCGTCGGGGATGAGCAGCCAACCGGCCAGGTAGAGCGGGACGCCGGGTCCGGCCACGGCCAGGACGGCCAGGGCGATCCGGATGAGGGTCGGGTCGACGCCGAAGTAGTCGGCGACGCCGGCGGCGACGCCGGTCAGCATCCGGCCGCGGAAGGGCCGGACCAGAGCCGGCGTGTGGGCGTAGGCCGGTCCCTGCGGGCCCATGGTCTGCTCCGCCGTCTGGCCGGCGGTGTGGTCAGCGGTGTGGTCGGTGTGGTCGGTGGAGTCCTGCGGGCGGTTCGTGATGGTTTCCATGACTCCAGAGTGCGTCCGGCAGGTGCCCGCGCACATCGGGAAGAGCCGCCAGCCGGTCCCCCATATTTGCGGCCCGGATCTGGGGGTCAATCCCTATGGCCGGTCCCCCAGGTGCCGGGCCACAATGATCAGGTGGAGCCACCTCTCGCCGATCTCACGGAGCCGGAACACGGCCGCCGGCGAGGCCGTGTACGCCGTCGGGACCGGCTCCATCACGGCCTGCTCCGGCACGCCAGCAAGCTGACCGGGCCGATGCGGCGCAGCCGCGAGGACCGGATCGCTGGTGGGGTGGCGGCGGCGGTGGCCGTCCGGTTCGGCCGCGACGTCATGCTGGTCCGGATCCTGTTCGCGCTGGCTGCGCTGCTGACCGTGGGGATGCCGCTGTACGTGGTGATGTGGCTGCTGCTGCCCATGGAGGGTGACGACGGCTCGATCGCGGCCCGGGCCCTGAAGGACCGGCGCGGCATCGGCCAGGCCATCGCGCTGGCCACGCTGCTGGCCGCGTTGTTCGTGATCATCTCGCTGCTGGGGGCCGGCTGGGCCAACGGCTACGCCTGGGCCATCGTCATCAGCGCGGCCGGGCTGGTGCTGATCTGGCGGAACGCGTCAGCCGAGGAGCAGGTCCTGCTGCGGCAGGAGGCCGAGCCGCTGCTGGCGCTGACGTCGCAGAACCGGCGCAAGTCCCTGGTGGTGCGGATCGCGGTGGCGCTGGTGCTGGTCAGCGCCGGGCTGAGCATTCTGCTGTCCGGGCACGTCGGATTGGCCACGCTGCGGCCGCTGGGCGGCCTGATCCTGGTCGTGGCGGCCATCGTGATCCTGCTGGGACCCTGGTGGCTGCGCGTGGCCCGGGACCTGATGCTGGAGCGGCAGGCCCGGGCCCGGGCCGAGGAACGCACCGAGATCGCCGCCCAGGTGCACGACTCCGTGCTGCAGACGCTGGCCCTGATCCAGCGCAACGCCGACCAGCCGGTCGAGGTGGTCAAGCTGGCCCGGGCCCAGGAACGCGAGCTGCGCTCGTGGCTGTTCGAGGGCCGGGCGCCGGGCGAGGCTCACGGCGAATCCACCACGATCGCCGAAGGCATCCGGCAGATTCAGCAGGACGTGGAAGAGCGGCACGGGGTGCCGGTCGAGGCCATCACGGTCGGCGACTGTGAGCTCGACGACCAGCTGAAGGCGCTGCTGGCGGCGGCGCGGGAGGCCACGGTCAACGCGGCCAAGTGGTCGGGGGCCGAGGTCGTGTCGGTCTTCGCCGAGGTCGAGCCGGACGAGGTATCGGTCTACGTGCGGGACCGCGGCCGCGGCTTCGATCCGGCCGAAGTGCCGCAGGACCGCAAGGGGCTGGCCGAGTCGGTGCAGGCCCGGATGACCCGGCGCGGCGGCACGGCGGTGGTGCGCAGCGTGAAAGATGAAGGGACTGAGGTGACGCTGCGGATGCCGCGTACCACCGGGCCACGGCAGCCGAGTCGCGCATGACCGGCCCCCGGGTGTTCATCGTCGACGACCACGGCCTGTTCCGGGCCGGGGTGCGGAGCGAGATCGGCGACCACGTGGAGGTCATCGGCGAGGCCGCCGACGTGCAGCCCGCGATCGCCAAGATCGGTGAGCTGCTGCCGGACGTGGTGCTGCTGGACGTGCACCTGCCCAGCGGGGGCGGCCAGGCGGTCGTGAGCTCGGTCAAGGCCGACCATCCCGAGGTGAAATTCCTGGCCCTGTCCGCCTCCGACGCCCCGGAGGATGTGATCGCCGCCGTCCGGGCCGGCGCGCGCGGCTACGTGACCAAGACGATCTCCACCGGCGAACTGGTCGACGCTATCCGCCGGGTCGCGGACGGTGACGCGGTGTTCTCCCCCATGCTGGCCGGATTCGTGCTGGACGCGTTCTCCACCCTGCCCGGGGCCGAAACGGCCGAGCGCCCGTCGTTCGACCCCGAGCTGGACCAGCTCACCAGCCGGGAACGGGAGGTGCTGCGGCTGATCGCCCGCGGCTACACCTACAAGGAGATCGCGCGCGAGCTGTTCATCTCGGTCAAGACCGTCGAGCACCACGTGTCATCCGTGCTGCGCAAGCTCCAGCTGTCCACCCGGCACCAGCTCACCCGCTGGGCCACCGAACGCCGCCTGGCCTAGGTGCGGCGGATCCCGCTCGGCGCGCTCACCGAGCGCGAGTTCCGCCTGTTCTTCACCGGGCAGCTACCTGACCGGATCCGCCCGTGACCTTGGCTTCGTGATTGCCGCGAAGACCGCCCCGCTCGTCATTTTCCTGCTCGTCGGCGGCGTCTTCGCTGACCGCCTGCCGCGCCGCGGCGTGATGCTCACCGCCGACGTGACCCGCATGGTCATCCAGGCCGCGACCGCGGCCCTGCTGCTCGGGAACATGCTCTTCAATACGCTGTGGGAGACGACGCTGCAGCAGCACGTCCCGCCGGCGTCACTGTCGCGCGTCAGTGCCTACGACTGGTTCGGCTCCCTGCTGGGCCAGCCGCTCGGGCTGCAGCGGCTCGGCGAACCCTAGCTTTTGACCGCGGCCAGGCCGGCCAGGGCCTGACGGCGGCGGCCGCGGCCGGATTCGACCAGGGGGCGCAGGTAGGCCGTCAGCTGGCCGGCTTCGTCACGGTCCAGGGCCTGGCCGAGGACCTGGCCGAACGTGGGCAGCAGCGGGTTCGGGGCCATCCGCAGGAAACGGTCCCACGGGCACGGGGGCCGGGGGGCCTGCACGTCGACCCGGACTTCCAGGTGGATCTGGCCGAACCCGGCCGCCTCGGCCAGGTCGAGCAGGTCCCAGTCGTCGAAGCTGAGCAGCGGGTCACCGCCACCGGCCGGGCCGGCGCCGGCGGCCACGGCCGTGTAGTAGGCGCTGAGCTTGGCCGCGATGGGCCGGACCGGGCTCAGGTCGTAGCCCAGGTAGAAGCCGCCGTCGGCCGGTACCGGGGTGATCGGCTCGACCAGCACGGCCCGCCCCCCGGGACGTAGCACCCGGTGGAACTCATGCAGCGCGGCGGCCTTGTCGGCCACGTAGACCAGCACCGACCGGGTGGTGACCACATCGACCGAGGCGTCTTTCAGGGCGTTCAGGTCGTCGGCCGACGCCTGCAGGAAGTTACACCGGTCCAGCAGCCCCTCGGCGATGACGGCGGCCTGGCAGTGCCCCAGCAGGTCGGGTGAGACGTCAGAGAAGATGACCTGGCCCGCGGGCCCGACCCGGTCCAGGGCGCCGAAGCCGATCAGGCCGGCGCCGGTGCCCACGTCGAGCACCGTCTCCCCCGGGTGGATCTGGGCCCGGTTCAGCAGCTCATCCCGCAGCGGGTACAAGAACGTTGACAGCAGATGCTGTTGCTGGGCGTCGTCGCCGGTGCGGCGGTCCACCAGCCACCGGCGCCAGCGATCCTCGGGCTCGGTCATCGGCGTCACCTCCAGCCGGCGGCGAGCGGGCAGGAACGCCGCCGCCGGGTATTCGGGG
>CAXUJF010000382.1:0-6291 GCA_964250865.1 uncultured Streptosporangiaceae bacterium | reverse complement strand
CGCCAGGACCCGTTCCGCCCCGGGGCCAGTTCGTACGTGGACGACCGCGCGGGCACGGTGACCGCGGCGGTGTACGACGTCACCACCGGGCAGACCTGGACCTTCGGCAGCAGCAGGCCCCAGGCCGAAGCCAGCGTGGTCAAGCTGAACATCCTCGAGGCGCTGTACGCCCGGGACGAGGATGGGCTGTCGGCCAACGATGCGTCGCTGGCCGAGCAGATGATGGAGGACAGCGACAACGACGCCGCGACCACGCTGTGGTACGCGGCGGGCGGGCCGTCCCGGATCGCGTCGTTCAACACCTCGGCCGGCCTGACCCGCACCGTCCCGTCCTCGTGCGTCCAGTGCCCGGACTTTCCCTGGCCCGGGTGGGGTCTGACCACCACCACCCCCACCGACCAGCTGGCCCTGCTGCGTGAGCTGATCAAGCCGAGCACGCTGCTGACCGAAGCCCAGCGGAACGCGGCCCTGGAACTGATGGAGGACGTGACCCCGTCGCAGCGCTGGGGGGTGAGCGGCGGAGTCCCGGCGCAGGCCACGGTGGCGTTGAAGGACGGCTGGCTGCCACTGAACAGCACCAACACCAATTGGCAGGTCAACAGCGTCGGCTGGATTTCCGGTTCCGGCCGCGACTACCTGATGGCCGTGCTCACCACCGGCAACGCGACCAAGCAGTACGGCATCGACACCATAAGCCAGCTGTCCGCGCTGGTCTGGCAGCACCTGGGCTGACGTCCAGCAGCACCCGGGCGGGCGCGCCGTGGCTGACCGCACCCTGGTCGGGCGCGCCGCCGGGTCAGAGCTGGCTGGTCGAGTAGCGGGTCAGGCCGTACTTGGCCGCGATCGGGTTCCACAGCGCCACGAACGCGGCCTTGTCGTTGCTGGCCTGGACGTCCGGGGTGTTCGACGCCGCGAAATTGGCGTCGTTGTGGTCGGTCTGGTGGCAGCCGTGGGACACCTCGTCCTGCGCCCACTTGCCGAGGTCCGTGTCCACCGTGGCCGAGGCCTGCCAGGCTCCGGTCAGTTCCCGCAGCATGGCCGCGGGCAGCGCCGTCCGCCCGGACAGGTGAGCCAGCTGCTGGAGCAGCTTCTGCCGTCCCGTGGCCCCGTCCTGGAATGCCTTCGGCGCCTGGCTCAGGCCGGACGTGCACTGGTTGACCGCGCCGACCGCGTTCACGATCGTGTCCCGGTCGGTGACGCTCTGCCCGAGCAACGAGGCCAGGGCGCTGGCCGCGGCGCGCTCGTTGGGCGCGGCCGTGGCGGACGGGGCCGATGTGGTGCTCGTGGGCTGGGCCGCGGCGGCGCTCGTACCGCGCAACCCGTGGAAGGCGTGCACGATCAGCAGCGCGGGCACCACCAGGACGGCCGCGATCAGCACGAACAGCCCGATGACCAGCGGCCGGCGCTGACGCGGCTCGTCACCGGCGGTCCGGCTCTCGGTGATCAACGGAAGGACGGGCGGGGCCTGGCCCCACCGCGGCTTCAAGCCGACCTCGTTGACCCAGCTGGTGCTCAGATTGGCCGTCTCATCGGGCGGCGGAGGCGAAGACGGCGCCGGCGGTGACCCGACCGGGAGCGCGTACTGAGCCGGGACCGGCGGATAGGACGGCCCGGCCGCCCGGTTCTGCGGTAGCGGCCCCGAGCGATCAGCCACCGGCGGCCCGGGACGACCAAGGGGCAGTGGTCCCGAGCGGTCGGCCGGGGGCGGTCCGGGGTGAGTCAGCGGCTGCGGCCCCGCGCGATCCGGCGGAGGTGGCCCCGGACGATCCGGCGGAGGATAGGCCGGTCCGGTCGGCGGCGCCGCGAAACTGGGTGGGGTGGCGAAGCCCGCCGACGGGTAATCCGGTTCGTCCCAGCCGGCCGGGGAGCGCGGGGCCCGGGGCACCGCGAACGCGGGCGGCGCCGTGGACGCGGGGGACGCCGAAGGCTCCGGCGGTACCGGGGGCAGGCCACCGGGTCGCGTCTCGGCCACCTGGTCGGGCCGGTCGAGCTCGCGGAACCCCGCGGCGTGCTGACCCGATACGCCCGCCTCCGTGTCGGCGACGTGGCCGCAGTTGCCGCAGAACCGGGTGTTCGATGCCAGTCCACTGCCGCACTGCACGCAGTATCGCGGGTAACCCCCCATGCGTCTCCTGGTCCACTCGGCGACAGGTCGGCTCGCCTGGGGCGGGCCGCGGGCAAGTGAAGGCTTCGCCGCCTCCGGCTGCCGGTGCGGATTGCGCTCGGGCGAGCCAGGCCAGCATATTTGCTGAACCCCCGATCGAGAGGGCTAATGCGCCCGTTCGGGGACAGACGTGACGCCCGGTTACCGGCCGCCGAACCCATCCGCTACGCGACCTTGTCGGGCCTACGGCCGGGACGTACGCTTCTTTTACTGTGCTGTCGTCGCGATGCGGACCTTGCCCTGATCGCGATGGGTCAACGAAAGTCCAGCATGTGGACCGATTCGGGTCGCACGCCGCTTCGATACCCGTCATGATCAAGGACAAGACGCACTCCAGCGCCAGATTTTTGCAAGTAAGCCCGTGCATCGGTACACCTCGGGCACGCGCTCTGCGTCTCTTAAAGGACAGCGAGGAGAAGACGTGAACGTGAAAAAGGCCGTGGCCACCGTCGCAGGCACCATAGGTGTGCTCCTGCTTGCGGCTGTCGTGGGCCTTGGCCACCTCGCCAGCCACCCCGGTAGCACTCCGGCCCGGGCGACCCTGACCGCGCACATCTACGGCGACAGCGTCAACGTCCCGGCCAGCACCTCAAGCTCCAGCACCAGCGCCTCAAGCACCGGCAGCTCATCCAGCCAGCCGAGCTACGTGGACAACAGCTCGTCCTACACCAGCGTCTACGGCGATGACGGCTCGACCAGCCCGGCGTCCAGTGACGGCAGTGGGATCTACGGCGACGGGACGAGCTCGATCTACGGTGACGGCTCCAGCTCGTCCAGCGGGATCTACGGCGACGGCACCAGCACCATCTACGGTGACGGCTCAAACTCGTCCAGCGGGATCTACGGCGACGGCACCACCGGGGTCACCGCCCAGATCTACGGCGACTGACGCTCCCCCGCTCAGCGGGCCGGGCGATCTCAGCGGGCCGGGCGAAGCTCGGTGGCGGAGTTGTGTGCCTCTTCCAGGGCGGCCGTCATCATGTCCGCAGCCTGCCCGGCGGCGTTGAGCGCCTCCATCACCTCGGTGACCGAGAGGTCCGGGTCCGCCCCTGATCCGTGCCTGACCTGCCCATCCTCTTGCTGAGCGACCAGGAACCGAGCCAGCTGCTCACACAGCTGCGGCAGCCCCTGTCCCATCAGGCCCAGGCTGGCGATGATGTCACGAACCTCGTCCGGGCTGCCCAGCTCGCCGCCACGGTACGTCAGATGGTTCAGCGCACGGATAGCTTCGGCGGCCTGGGTGGCAATCTCGCGCGGAGTCATCGTGCTGGTCAGCTCGGTCACTGGCCGGTCTCCAGCGGGCTCGGGGCCGGAACCTGTTCGGGCATCTGTCTCCTCGGGGGGTACGCGGCTCGGGACCGCGACGGCCGTACTGGCAGGCACCTGACGAAAAGCGTTCACCAGTACGATACGTGACGATCAGAGGCGGGCGGGGGCCCTGCCGTCGGACGACTTCCTCGGCGCCGCACATTTACGCTACCCGCGTTGGGCCTGAGATCAACCTCGCTCCGCCGACGGCAATGGATACCAGCTGCTCTTGTGCTGGTCGGAAGCGTGTTGTCTCATGAGGACTACCGACCCAGCAAAGGAGATGGGTATTCATGGCCGCCACTATCGACGCCAGTGTGCAGGTGACCTGATCCTCGAGCACGCCGAGGAGCTGGCCCAGCTTGAGTCGCTGACCAACGGCAAGCCGGTCGCGGTGGCCCTCGACGCCGACGTCCCGCTAGCGGCCGACCTGTTCCACTACATGGCCGGCTGGGCGACCAAGATCGAGGGCAACACGATCAACATCTCGGTGCCCTACATGCCCGGGGCCAACTTCCACTCGTACACGCTGCGCGAGCCGCTCGGCGTGGTCGGGCAGATCATCCCGGCCGGGTCACGCGTCCGGCGGGCCGGACGCCGCCGCGGCCCGCTGGGCCAGGCCGTCGACGTAGAGGTCGACCAGCATCCCGAACTGCACGTCGTTGTCCCACTGGGCGAAGTACGGGGCCACGGCGGTGATGTTGGGGAACTGGTCCGCCGGCAGCGAGGCCAGGTAGCCGCTGACGGCGCTGGGTGAGAGCGATTCCCGGCTGCCGTCCGGGCCGTCCGGGCCGTCCGGGCCGGTCACGGGCTCGGCCATCTCGTCCATGGTGAACCCGTTGACCAGGGCGAACAGCAGCAGATAACCGGACACGGCCAGGTCGTCCGGCACCCCGCCCGCCCGCAAGATGGCCACCACGTTCTCGGTGTAGCGGAGCGCGCGCGGGCCCATGGGGATCCGGCCCATGGAGATGGCCACCAGGTCCCGGTGCCGCAGGATCGTCGCCCGCTGGTCCAGCGCGACCTGCTTGAGCTGCTCTTTCCAGTGGCCGCCCTCCGGCGCGGGCACCCTCATCTCGCCGATGAGCTGGTCGAAGACCAGGTCCAGCAGGCCGTCCTTGTTACCGACGTGCCAGTACAGCGAGGCCGGCCCGGTATGCAGCGCGTCGGCCACCCGGCGCATGCTCAGCCCTTCGAGCCCTTCGCTGTCTAGGACCTTGATCGCGGCTTCGGTGATCGCCTCCACCGTGATCGGGTCCCGCCGGGTCCGGCTGGGCCGCCGCGGCGACCGCTGCCAGGGCGGCGGTGGAACCTCGGTCGTCACACGAACAGCGTACTACCCACGAACACGGTGGACATAGAACGCACAACCATCGACGTGACGATCGTCAACGTGGCCCTGCCCACGATCCGGCACGATCTCGGCGCGAGTGCCACCCAGCTCGAATGGGTCGTGTCGGCCTACATGCTGGCCTTCGCCGCGGTCCTGATCACCGCGGGCAGCCTGGGTGACCTGTTCGGGCGCAAGCGGCTGTTCCTGGCCGGGATCGCGGTGTTCGGGCTGGCCAGCCTGGGTGCGGGCCTGTCTCAGACCGCAAGCGAGCTGATCGCCGCCCGGGTGGTCCAGGGGGCCGCGGCGGCGGTGATGACGCCGCAGCTGCTGGCCACCTTCCGGACCATGTTCAGCGGCCGGGAGCGGGGCCAGGCCTTCGGGATCTACGGGGCCGTGCTCGGCTTCGCCTCGGCCGTGGGCTTGCTCCTGGGCGGGGTGCTGACCAGCGCCAACCTGTTTGGCTGGGGCTGGCGCTCGGTGTTCTTCGTGAACCTCCCGATCGCGCTGGCCGCCCTGATCGGGTCGGCCCGGCTGATGCCGGAAAACCGGGCACGATCGGTCGGGCGGATCGACTTCGCCGGGTCGGTGCTGCTCATTGGCGCGCTGGTGGCGATCACCTACCCCCTGCTGGAGGGGCGCAGCCTGGGCTGGCCGGCCTGGTGCTGGGCCCTGCTGGCCGCGGGGATCGTCGGGCTGGGCCTGCTCGGCCTGCTGGAGGTGCGCCGCCAGCATTCCCGGGTCGCACCCCTGCTGCGTACGCGGCTGTTCCGGATCCCGGCCTTCACCACCGGCCTGCTGGTCCAGCTCGCGTTCTCGGCTGGCCTGCAGGGGTTCTTCCTGGCCTTTACCCTGTGGCTGCAAACGGGACAGCACTATTCGCCGCTGCGAGCCGGGCTGACCGCGGTCGCCTTCAGCGTGGGCAGCTTCGCACTGGCCCCGCAGGCGGCGCCGCTGGCCCAGCGGTTCGGCCGGCTGGTGCTGGCCCTGGGTGGCCTGCTGTTCGCGGCGGGCATCATCGGGGTCGACGTCGGGGCGCACCACGTCGGCACCGGCACCAACCCCTGGCCGCTGGTTCCCGGCCTGGTGGTGGCCGGTGCGGGCCTGTCGCTGCTGGTCATCCCGCTGGTCAACGTGGTCCTGGCCGCGGTGCCGGCCGAGGCCGCAGGTGGGGCGTCCGGCCTGTTCAGCACGGCGCAACAGCTCGGCGGCGCGATCGGGGTCGCGGTGGCGGGCACGATCTTCTTCGGTGACCTGGCCGGCACTCGTTCCAGGCCGCGTTCGTGCACACCGCCCCGTACGCGGCCGGGGCCCTGCTGATCTGCGCGGTCCTGTCCGTCGCCCTGCCCCGGACGGCGAACCTCGATGAGGGGATGTGAGCGGCTTCCGGGGGTGCGCCGCAGATGGCGAGTCCGGCTGGGTGCGGAGGTCAGCGGGGGGTGCGAGTGGCTTCGGGCCGGGTGACGGGGGTGAGGGCAGGGCGTTTGGC
>CAXUJF010000381.1:0-6295 GCA_964250865.1 uncultured Streptosporangiaceae bacterium | reverse complement strand
GTGCTGGCCGAGCTGGGCCTGGCCGGACCGCTGCTGGAACAGCCGAACGACACCGCCCGGCTGCTGGCCGCGGCGCTGCGCTGCTGCTGGGAGGACCCGCTGGCCGCGATCTGGCCCGGGACCAGCGCCGGGTCGGCCGCGGTGCTGGCCGTGTTCGGCGAGCTGACCGGACCGCGCGATGAGATGGCGCACCGCCGGTCCGCGGTGGCCGCGCTGCGCCGCCTGGACCAGGCGGGCTGGCTGCTGTGGGACGAGGCCGGTGACACCATCCGGCTCGGGCCCCGGGTCGCGCTGTGGAGCGGCAGCGAGCTGACCACGCTGCGCCAGCTGTGGCGATCGATGCCCGGGCCGGCCTCGCTGCCGGAGCGGGCCTCATGACCTCGATCTTCGAACCGGTCCTGGCCGACCTGAGTGAGCGGCAGCGCGACGAGATCCTGGCCGCGTTCGCCGCGGTCGAGCACAGCCCGGAGCCGGTGCCGGAAGCGGTCGCCGCGGGCCTGCGCGACGCCACCCTGCGGCGCAGCGTGGCCGAGCTGCTGCACCTGATCGGCCGGACCCTGGTCCGGGCCGGCCCCGGGACCTGGACGTCCGGCTACCGCGACGACGTCGCCGCCCGGCTGACCGCCGACGGAGGGAATCCGCTGCCGTTGGCCGACCGGGCCGTGCTCACGCTGGTCCTGATCCATTCGGTGGCGATCCCGCGCACCGAGGGCACGCTGTCCGGTGACTCCTGGGTCGACGGGACCCCGACCCCGATCGAGGAGCTGCAGCGCCGCACCCAGCTGCCCCGCGGCGAGCTGCGGCAGAGCCTGGGCCGCCTGCGGGCCGCGGGACTGGTCCGGGTCGTCCCGGCCCGGCTGCGGCCCGGGACCGTGCCGCAGAACACCGCCTACCTGCCCGGCCCGCAGTTCCACCGGCTGACCGGGGTGGCCCGGCGCCGGCTGCAGGAGGAGCTGATCCTGGCCGCCGGGCCGGACACTCCGCTGGCCGCCGCGATCCGCCGCCGCCGCGCGCCCGGGGCTGACGACGAGAGGATGACGCAGTGACCGAGGACGTCTCGCGGTTCAGTGGCGACGAAGACGCAAGCACGGACGTGGTCGGCAGCCGGGTGCTCACCGGGATCCAGCTGATCAACATTTCCCGGCTGTCCGCGCACCCGGTGCCGATGGTGTCCGGCGGGCTGGTCACCGTGGCCGGGCAGGGCCCCAAGGACTCCAACGGAGCCGGCAAGTCCTCGTTCATCGCCGGCATCAGCCTGCTGTCCGGCGACGAGCAGTGGCGCTGGAGCAGCGGCGCCCCCGACGCGGCTGAGCTGCTGTTCACGGCCGAGATCGCCGCCGCCGACGGCCGCTGGGGCAACGCCGACCACGGCTACGTGATCGGCGTGTTCACCGAGCACGGGGCGATCAGCCCGGAGGCGCTGACCGCTTCCGCGCTGACCGTGTGGCTGCGGATCAACCGCAAGGCCCCCTACATCGACCTGCGCTGGGCCCACGAGCTGTACGTACCGGCCGCCACCAGCGACGCCGACCGGGTGACCGCGGCCGACAATCTGTGGGCCGAGCTGCCCCGCCGCAACGGCCGCCACGACATCCACGCCAACCGGCTCGGCGAGGTCCTCTACGGGCGGCACGTGCGCTGCGTATCGTTCCTGTCCACCTCCGTGCGGGCCAGCGCCACCGCCAACCTGCTGGCCCAGCCGCTGAACGAGCTCAGCCCGGCCCGGATCTTCGACGCCATCGCCGCGCTCACCGGCGTGGACCGGGAGATGGAGCAGGAACGGGCGTCCCGCACCACCGAGCACGCGCGGCGTGAGGAAGAGCAGCGGGCCCGGGCCGACCTGGACCAGTGGGAGGCCGAGACCCGGGTCATCGAAGGCGGCATCGCCCAGCGGGCCCAGGCCCGGGCGGCCATCGAGCGGGCCGGCGCGCTGTGGCAGGGCCGCTGCGCCCGGCTGGTCGTGGACGGCGAGCACGAGCTGGCCGGGATCGGCGGCGAGATCAGCCGGCTGGCGGCCGAGTGGGATGACCGTTCAGCCCAGGCGGCCAAACTGCGCGAGCAGCTGCGTGACCTGCGCAGTGACGAGGCGTTCCAGGAGTACTGCACGGGCACGGAGCGCCGCTGGAAGGAGATGTCGGAGCGGGACCGGGCCCTGGAGGTCGAGGAACGGACCACCGTCCGCGACATCGAGGACAAGACCCGCCAGCGCACCAGGCTGCTGGAAGAGGCCCGGGCCGCCGACGGCCGGGACAGTGCCCAAGCCGCGGCGGAGGAGGCGGCGGCCACCACCCGGCTGGAGGAGGCGCTGCAGGCCTGCGGCGCCCGCCAGCACGAGCTGACCGATGCCCAGACCGCGCTGGCCGGGGCCGAACAGGGCGACGACCTGGCCGCGGGCCAGCTGCAGCGGCTCCGCGTGGCCGGCCTGTCCGCGGTTCCCCTGCTGGACAGCGTGGTCCTGGAGCTGGACCAGCGGGCGGTCTGGGAGCCGCGCCTGCACCCGTACCGCGAAGCCGTCGTGGTCGCCGCGGCCGACGGCGCCCAGGCCCGGGAGCTACTGGCCGACCTCCCCGGCTCCACCCTCGTCCTAGCCGACCCGCCCGCGCCCGAGAAATCGCGCGCCACCTCAACCACACAGGTCACTGTGCCCGTAAGCGCCACCAAAGACCTGCCCCTGACCGGCTTCCTGGCCAGCCTGGCCCGGCGCGCGGGTGACGCCGCGACGGCGACCGACACCGAGGCCCAGGTCTGGGTGGCCGGCGGGTTCGCCAGCCCGCTGACCGGGCACGCGGCCCGGGTCGAAAAGGCCGAGGGCCGGGTGGCCCGCGCGGCCGAGCGGCTGGGCCAGGCCGAAGAGGCCGTGCAGCACACCCGCAGCCAGCTGGCCGTGGCCCGGGGCCGGATCACCGCCGCGACCGCCGCCCAGCGAGCCGAAGACCTGTGGGGCGACATCGCCGGGCTGCGGGGGAGCCTCGGTGACCTGGCCGCCCAGCGGGCTGAGCTGGAACCGGCCGTCCGCGCCGTCCGGACCGAGCACGCCGAGATGCTGGCCGCGGTCCAGACCCGCACCCAGCAGGCCGACCGGCTGCGCGCCGACGCCGACCGGCTGGAAGACCTGCAGCAGCGCAACGCCACCACCCGCGCCGACCTGACCACCCGGCAGGCCGCGATCGATCTGGCCGGGCGGCTGACCGCGTTCGGCGGCACAGGTGACGAGGCCCAGGCGCACCTGCTGACCCTGCCCGGGGACCAGGGCCGGTGGAGCGAGCAGGAGTGGACGGCCACCTGCTGCGCCGAGCTGGACGACGTGCTGACCCGCTGCTTCCCGCGCGGCACGCCGGAGGACGAGATCCCGCGCGAGATCGCCGGGCTCCGGGCCGACGTCCGGTGGAGCCGGGGCACGGGCGCTCAGGGCGACGCGTTCCCGGTCCTGCACCGGTCGCTGCGCACCTACCTGGCTCAGACCGAGCAGGAGGACGAGTACCAGCGGCAGCGGATCGCCCGGCAGCGGACCGAGCGCAGCGCCGACCTGGAAGCGGCGCGCAAGGGGCTGCACGAGGCGGCGCAGGCCGCGGCGGCCCACCGCGCCTCGGTGGCCGAGGGCATCAAGGCCAAGCTGAAGAAGGTCGCGACCCAGTTCGACCGCCTCGACCAGGAGTACGGCGGGTACGGCGCGACCCTGGACTTCCCCGAGCCGGAGCCGCCGGCCGAGCCGGACAAGCCGTGGCGCTGGACCGTCACCCCGAAGTGGCGCCGGGCCGAAGGCCAGCGCATGTCGCCCTACAACCTGCGCGGCAACACGGCCCAGATGGATGAGAAGGCGGTCAAGCTGGTCTGCGCGGCCGCGCTGGCCGGCGGCACCGACCGGCCGCTGCTGCTGGTCCTGGACGAGCTCGGCCGCAACCTGGGCAAACAGCACCGCACCGAGGCGGTGGCGTTGTTCGAGCGGATCGGCCGGGACCGGAACATCACCGTGATCGGCGCGCTCCAGGACGACATGGAGCGCTACGCGATCGACAGCTCCGGCCTGTACGTGAAGCTGCGGCGCAGCTCCGACGCCAGCCCGTACAACTCGGCCCCGGTGATCACCGGCCACGACGACAACCAGGCCCGGCTGGCCCTGCTGCGCGACTGGCTAGCCGGGCACTACCCGCCGCTGCCTCCGGATCAGGACTCGGTTTCAGACCCGGATTCGGATCCGAGGTCCTCGTCGCTCGGGGCGCCGACCAGCAGCGGGGCCAGGGCGTAGAGCTTGTCCAGGCCGAGCTTCTGCGCGTCGGCCGCGACCGTGCTCTCCTGCTTCTGCGCCTTCTCCGCGGTCTGCTTGGCCAGCTCGGACGCGAGCGCCCCCAGCTGACGCACGCCCGCCCCGTCGACGAGGATGTGGCTGGCCGACAGCACCGTGACCCCCCGAACCTCCGGGTTGGCCTTGGCGCGATCGGACAGCACCGCGCCGACCCGGGCCACGTCGAACGGGTTGGTGGGGTGCCGGCCGAGGGTGTTCCGCTCGTCCACGACCCACTCGTGGAACTTGACCACCTGGCCTTCGAGCGGCAGTGCCTTCACGTCGTCCACGGTCAGGCCGAACTTCTTGCCCTTGGCGAAGGCGCGATCATAAGAGGTCAGCGCGGCCGACCACAGCGCCTGCGGGACCACCGCTTCCCGTTCTTCCTCCGGCTTCATCAGCTCAGTCAGCAGCCGCTTACAGCACTCCATGACGAACTGGAGATCATGGATAGTGGCAATCTGGTCGGCGAGCAGCTGGGCCGAGGGCAGTTCGAGCGCCACGGTCACGGTCGGCTGATCCTGGGTCTGCGCAGATGCCTGGTCGTCCGTCATAGGCCTTCACCCTGTCCCGGCCAGCCCCCACCCCCGGTCTCATTTCGAGCCACAAACCGCCTCCCCCAGTTGGGGAAAGCCCCACGCGCCGTGTGATGCCTGTGGCGGGGATACGACGAGCCCGAGGCTGGGCCCAGTTTTGTGCAGCATTTGCCGAAGCTGGGCCCAGCTCTTGGGGGTCTGGGCTCATCCGCCCCTGGCGTCACCCAGCCCCGTGAGTCCCCAGGCTGCGTGGTTACTTCCGGGGCTGGGGACAGTTGGTAGCAAATACTGGACACAAGTGTCCCCAGCTCCCCGCATTGCCATCCCGCCCCCTCGATGGTGCCGGTGGCTAACGCGGTGTGCGCCGCAGCGCCCCACCGGCCAATGGGCCTGGCACAATAATGGGATGCTGCCCGAGCGGCTTGCGGCCCGCGTCATCCTGCTCGACCCGGACTGCCGGGTATTGCTCATGCGTTACGACGACGGGCCACCGAACGGCAGCCACTGGGCCACCCCGGGCGGCGGCCTCAACGACGGTGAAGAGTACCGGGACGGCGCGCTGCGCGAGCTGGCCGAGGAGACCGGCTGGACCGACATCCCGCTGCTGGATGAGGTGCTCCGCCGCGAGCTGACCATGGAGTACGCCGGCCGTCTGGTCCGGCAGCGCGAACGGCTCTACCTGGCCCGGACGACCGTGCCCGAGCGTGAGGTTCGCGGGGTCGAGGCCATGCACGCCAGCGACCACATCGCGGCCTGGCGCTGGTGGACGCTGACCGAACTGGAGACCACGACCGAGAAGGTCTGGCCCCGCGGCCTGCCCACCGTGGTCCGGGACGCTCTGGCCGCCTCCGCCTGACCTTATTCGCCGACCGGGCCGCCGGAGATCTCGCTCACGACGTCCAGCTGGCCCACGTGCCGCGCGTACTCCTGCAGCAGGTGAAACAGCACCCGCTCCAGCGTCGGCGGCTTGGCGCCGTCCCACCGGTCCCCGGGCTGGCCGACCTCGTCCAGTGCGTGTTCGGTCACGATGGCCCGGGTCCGCTCGGCCTGCGCATACAGCGCCATGACCAGGTCATCGAGGGTCTCGTCCGGGGCCACGTACCAGCGACCGTCGCGGCGTTCGCCCCAGGCGTCGGTCTGGTCCAGGCCCTCGAAGCCCCACTCCAGCCAGCGCAGCTCGACGTAGCGCAGGTGCTTGATCAGCTCGATCGGGGTCCAGCCGGACATCAGCCGGCTGGCTCGCAGCTCAGCCGGGGGCAGACCCTCCAGCTTGCGCACCACCCGGTCACGGAAGAAGTCCAGGTAGCGCAGGAACACCTCGGCCCGCGAGGCGGCCGGCTCAGTCGGCTCGGGAAACGGCACGCTCACCCGGCCAGCCTAGTCTCAGGCTGTCCGGGTGAGCGTGTTGAAGAATCTAACCTCCGGCCGTACCCGCGAGCGCCAAGCCCGCGACCAGTAACCTCAGGCCGCGTCGGGA
>CAXUJF010000380.1:0-6299 GCA_964250865.1 uncultured Streptosporangiaceae bacterium | reverse complement strand
GCGGTGGGGGGCGGGGGCCTGGGTAACGCGGTGGGTGTAGAGCAGTATGCGGTCGCGGGGTTCCAGCTGCTCGGTGTAGGCAAGAAACTGCTCGTCGCCGGTCGCGGCCCACTCGGGGGCACTGCGGCCGGCGCCTGTTTCATTCCCGGCCAGGCCCAGCGGCAGCCGTGGTAGGCGAGCCAGTTCCCTGGCCGTATTGTTGCTGCGGATCAGCAACGGCGGGTGGTGGCCGCATGGGATCCAGCTGAACTCGCCGGTGGCCACGTTCAGGTCGCACAGCAGGGCGGTGACGAACAGGCTGTCGCCGAACTGGCGGGAGATGGCGTGATCGGCGCGGGTGGCGATGTCGTGCAGCGTCCCGCCGGAGCGGCGGGTGCTGCGGCACGCCGCCATCGCCACGCTGGTCAGCAGCCCGGCGCCCAGATCGTGGCCGACGGCGTCGAAGAGCGACACGTGCAGGTGGTCGCCCGTCAGCGAGTAGTCGTAGGCGTCCCCGCCGACTTCGTAGGCGGGTTCCAGCGCCGCCGCCACGGTGACCCGGTCGGCGGCGAACGTCCGAGGCGCCAGCAGCGCCCACACCAGCTCAGCCTGGAGCGCCAGCTGCCGGCTGCGGCGGGCCCGGGCGTAGGTATCGCTCCCGGGGTTCTTGCTCGCCAGTATCAGCCCGGCCAGCGAGGCGAGCATCTCATGGTGCGCCGGCGTGACGTCGTTCGTCTCGGCGACCGTCAGCTCCAGGACCCCCAGCCGCTCGGTCCCGTCCGTCAGGGGGATCCAGGCCTGACGGTCGGCGCCGCCCTCATTGACAGGGACGCTGTGCGCCTGTGTCGTCTGGTACACGAGGCCCGCGGCAGTGGAATCAATTGCGAGGACCTCCGGGGCGTGGCCCTTGCCGCCTGGCAGTGCCCGCAGACGCTGGTCCTGGAGATCGGCCAGGTAGATGCGTGCAGCCGTCACGCCCAGGGGCGCGGCGGCGTCCGCCAGCGCGTCCGCTATCTGTTCTGGCGCCAGCAGGCGGGACCGTGCCAGCAGATCGGCAGCTACCCGCCCGGCGGCCGCGTCCCCGGTGATCGTTGCGTCACCATCCATTTTCCATCCTCCCAGGAGCGCATCGGCACAAGCCGGTCAGGATCGCGGATCACCGCCGGGCCGACCTCTCTACCCTCTGCATATCGCGACACACCCGGAATAGGGATCCAGTGTCGCCGACGCCCGTGACGTCAGACGGCCTTGCGCGCTACGCTGCCTCACCTGTGCCGTTCAAGGGAGCATCGCGGACTGGCGGCCTGCGTCAGGAACGGACCGGGGGCGCCGGAGGCATACGTGTGGCGCTGACGGCGCGGACTGGGCCGCGACCCAGCCCCGGAACGCGCCTCGGGCCTGCGGCCAGGTTCGTTCAGCGTCCTTTAAGTCGTCACTATTTCCCTTCTGCCTGTCCGGGCCGGCAGCTCGCGCCGCGCAAGCGAGTCCCGCACTGGCATCTGGCTCTCGGAACGTGTTCTTCGGGCATCTGAGGAAAAGGCGGCGTCGTACGCGTGCCTGTCAAGGGGGGCGGCCCCGGAATCGCGGCCGGCTTCGCCGCCTTCTCCACGGTGCGGCCCGTTCGAACCCGGCCCAGCGGCTGACGCGGGGGCAGGGCGCCATGGCCGCCTGCCGTTAGGGCGCGCGACGCGCAAACCGAGCGCCGGGTCGGCCGCGGTCCGGCTGGTAATGCTGTGCGGCGGGCTACCCAGGGACCATCATCACGGGACGAATGACGGGTACCTGGGCAACGCCGTCGGCCGCTTTGCCGTGGCCGGGCACTGAGAGGTTCCGGCGAGCGGCCCCGGCAAAGGTGCCTCGCAGGGTCCTTGGGGCACCCAAGCCGCCGCGGATGTCACCAGTATTGACGCCGGGCTTAACTGCGAAATCCATTGCAGGCAGCGGTCGGGCCCGGCCAGCGCCGTCGCGCGGCTCCGCCTGCGGATCCTGATTCCGGGCCGCGGGCGGCGGCTGACGTGATCGCTAGCGGCGAATGTCGCGGCCATGACTTCGGATGACCCGGAGCGCCGCGGCGTCGGTCACCGCAGCTCCTCCCGCGATCTTGGTCCGTGGCAGCGGAGGCGCGGGACGGCCGACGGCGCTGAACGTCCCGGGGAAGGATGAGCGGCGACTCTAGGCGTGCCGCCGGAGAGCTGGCGGCCATGAACATCGCGGGTCGGCCCCCAGCCCACGCACCACCCCGGAAAGGAGCCAAGACACTTTGGAATCAGCCCGGCCAGCCGCCGGCAGGTGTCCCGTCGCAGTAGACCTGTCTCACCTCCATACTCTCTGACCTGCGGTGCGACAGATTAGCTGATACTACGGCGGTGTTGTCGTCGCAGTCATCCTGCAGTTACCGGGCGATCCCGACCGCCTCGCGGCCAGGAGCGGCCGACCCAGTCGGCCGCGAGAGCGCCCAGATCGACCAGCTATGCACGGGGAGGCCGACCCAAGCCGGTTCATCGACGACAGCGCCGAACGCCGGTTCAGGGTCGGTCTGGCCGCGACCGGCGCTGACTGCGAAGCGTGATCTCCCAACGTGACGCCGCAGCGCCGGATCGCCGAATAGGCGCTTGTTGATGCGCCGCCTGCGCGAAGAGCGGCGGCACTCATAACAGCCGGTTCGGCAGGAGGTGACCTGGAGGGCTGACCTACCGGCGCGTGCTGAGGATTATGCCAGAGCCGTGGGCAAGTTCGACGGTGATGAGCTGGGGTGCGGTGAGCAGTGCCTGGCGGACCCAGTCTTGTCCGGCTCGCTGGTTGTCGGGCCAGTCTGGCATCGGAGTCATGCTCGTCGACGACGAGCATGCCGTGCGGGCTGAGCGCGGCGATCGTCTGGTCGAGTCCGTGCCATTTGCCACTGGGAGCGTCCGCGAAAATCAGGTCGTAGGTGCCGCCTTCGGCGAGCACGCCGAGCGCTTCGCCGTAGCGCAGGCTGACGAAGGAAGGCCAGTCGCCGCGTGCGGCGAGTGCTGCGGTCTGGCGGTCGTTGTCGATGGTTGTCACCGTGACGTCGGTTCTCGGCAGCAGGCCTGAGGTGATCCATGCGGTGCCTACGCCGGCGCCGGTGCCGAGTTCGGCTACCTTCGCCCGGGCGGGCAGGTGCGCGGCTAGAACGGCGAGTAGCCGCCCGACGGCCGGCCTGCAGGACATCGCGAAGCCAGCTTCGCGGGCCCGGCTGGCGGCGGCCGCCACCAGGGGCGGCACGGGATCGTGCGCCGTCATTGGTGAGCCTTTCTGCGGAGGCGGAATTATCCGCTGATGTCTCGCCCGGTGGTGCTGTCGACGTGGGCGGGAATGTCGCCCTCATGGCGGTCGCCGGTGGTCAGGGTGCCGGATGGCTCGAATATCAAGATGGTGCCGCCCGGTGATGATGGCTTGTGCTCGATGCCTTTGGGGACCACGAAGATGTCCCCCTCGTTCAGCTCGGCGGTGCGTTCCTGGCCGTCGGGTTCGCGCACCGTGACGTCAAATTGGCCATCGATGACCAGGAAGAACTCATCGGTGTGCTCGTGGACGTGCCAGACGTGCTCGCCCGCGGCATGCGCGATCTTGACGTCATAATCGTTGACCCGGCCGACAATGCGTGGGCTGTAGATATCGTCGAAGGTGGCCAGTGCCTGGCCCAGGCTGATAGGCGTGACTGTCATGCATCCATCATCGGCAGCGCGAAGATCTGGGTCTTGTACGATCTTGACGTGGACGCGGAATGGCCGGGCCGCTGCCACGTCGAGGCGTGGGCGCCACAGGTGGCGGGGATCAGTGAGGTGTTCCATGCCCGCCTGGTGAAATACGCCTATCCGCCGCACTGCCATGAAACATGGGCGGTCCTCATCGTTGACGACGGCGCGATCCGCTATGACCTGGACCGTCGTCGCTGCGGAGCAGCGGGCCAGACTGTGACGATCCTGCCTCCCGGGGTGGCACACGACGGCCGCCCGGCCCCCGGCGCCACCGGATTTTGCAAGCGCGAGCTTTACCTGGACCCGGCATTCCTCCCGGCTGAGCTGACGGGCGCCGCTGTCGACCACACCGCTATCAGCGACCCGCCGCTGCGGGCTGCGCTCTCACAGTTGCACGATTGCCTCCTTCAGGACCCCGAGGACCTTGATGCCGTGGCAAGGCTCGCGCTGATCGCACAGCGGATCACTGGTCACCTGACCCGGGAACTGCACCCGGCTCCCGCACCGGAGCCAGGCATCGCCGGGCAACTCCGGCAGCTACTCGACGAGCACATCACCGGCCAGGTCAGCCTGGCCGGTGCCGCCGCCACCCTCGACCGCACCATCCCGCATCTGGTTCGCAGCTTCACCCACCAATTCGGCCTGAGCCCGCACGCGTATGTGATCGGCCGCCGCATCGACGCTGCCCGCCGCCTCATGCTCGGGGGTGCCGCGCCCGCCGACGTGGCCACCGCCGTCGGCTTCTATGACCAGGCGCACTTCACCCGCCACTTCAAAAGGCACACAGCCACCACCCCGGCCAGCTACGCCCGCAGCCACACACGACAGGCTGCCTAAGCAGAGCCGCGCTCGCTGCCCCCGGCTGCAAACAGATCAGCCACGTCAGCGCGCCGTCTACCGCTGCGCGGGCCGACCGCTGAACCGCGCAGAGCGGTTCACGGGCGTAGTTCACGGCTCCGGCTGTGCGGGGAGGACGGACTGGGCTTAGGGCGGACATACTGAAAGCGTGCTGAGCGAGGGAACCGTCCGCGAGTGGAGCGATGATCACGGGTGGGGGGTGATTGATTCCGCCGACACCCCGGGAGGGTGCTGGGCTCATTTCTCGATGATCGTGTCGCAGGGATACCACAGCCTCGAGGCAGGCGGTCACGTCGCCTTTACCTATGAGGCTCCCGGCCAGGACGGGTTCAGCTACCGGGCTGTCCGGGTCTGGCCGCCTGGCGTGAGCCCGGAACCGCTGCAGCAGCCGGCTCAGGACGAGCCGTCGCACGTCTACCGGAGTTCGCTGACCATCCGGTGGCAGGACGGGAGCGTTACCAAGGGCATACCTGGCCGTGGGCGGGACAGTTAGGGCTGCCCATCAGTGGATACCCCGTGCGCCAGACCAGCCTGATCTGAGCGCAGTCAGCAGGCAAGATTGCAGATGGCGCGGCCGAGCAGAACGGCGGATCTGGTGCGGTTGAGGGCGTATTCGCGTCCTGCAATACCTCGATATGAGGCAGCAGTTGACATTCGGCACTCGCCACGGGCTACCGAGTGAAGCGCGAACACACCTGCGACCTCTGGGCCAGGCACCCAGAGGCGAAGGTAGGTTCGTCTCCGGAGTCTCAGGCTGTCTCAGTAGATACGCCACAGATTGCGGTAGGCATCCGGCGCGGGCGCATGGGTGCCTTGTGCACGAATCTTTCGTGCACAAGGCACAGCAAGAAGGCCCCTCCCATAACCGGAAGAGGCCCTTGAGCTGCGTAAATAGTAGCGGGGGTAGGATTTGAACCTACGACCTCTGGGTTATGAGCACTACGACGCCCGTCTCCGGTACCCCGTACCAGCTCCGGCTGCCGCGCTGTCCTCGACGGACGTCCGGACGGCTGCCCTCCGCGGCCCGTCTCATCTCCCTCGTTCCGCCCTGTCTCACGCTGCACGGTTTACAGAAGCGTTTACACGACCGGCGAACCGCTACAGCGTCAAGAGGGCCGCCCTGCGGCCGCACACTCCGCCGATCGGCGCGGCTACACCGATCTTGCCCTCGTTTGAACCGGGCCCGGTCGTGCGTGAGCGGAAGTGGGGGAGTGCATGGAAAGTCATCTCGGCATTCCTTATTCCGCGCCGGGCGGCGGTAGCAACTCGGTCGCGTACTGGGGCGCCAGCGCCTTCGACTTGGCGATGAAGGCCGCCTGCGCGTCGGCGTCGAGCGGCGGTGGCGCTTCAGTCCGGGTGGCGACGGGCTGGCCGACCAGGGTGAAGAACTTCTCCTGCCCTGAGGGCGCGCACATGCACAGCAACCGCGACGGGGTCTTTCCGGCGTTGGTGAACGCGTGCGGGGCGTTGGCCGGCACGTTGATGGTGTCGCCGGGGCGGGCGATGAGCGTCTCGCCGCGGAAAGTTACCCGGATTTCGCCGTCAAGTACGGTGAACATCTCCTCGAAGTCGTGCCTGTGCGGCGGCGGGCCGCCCCCTGGCGGCACATGCATGTCGATAAGTGTGTACTTTCCCGCGGTGTCCTCGCCGGTGACGAGGATCGTGTAGGTGTCGCCGACGAGCCCGATGTGCGGCAGGCTCTGGTCGCGGTCCGGCCGGGCAACAGTGAGTTCGCGTGAT
>CAXUJF010000379.1:2186-6315 GCA_964250865.1 uncultured Streptosporangiaceae bacterium | reverse complement strand
GGCCCGGCCCAGCTGGCCGGTTTCGGGGCGCAGGCGGCCGCGGCCCTGGACCGCGAGCGGCTGCGCGTGCAGGCCTCGCAGGCCGAGGCCCTGGCCGAGGGCAACCGGATCCGGACCGCCCTGCTCGCCGCGGTCAGCCACGACCTGCGCACCCCGCTGGCCTCGATCAAGGCCAGCGTCAGCAGCCTGCGCCAGACCGACGTGCAGTGGAGCCCGGCCGACGAGGCCGACCTGCTGGCCACTATCGAGCAGAACGCCGACCGGCTGGACGCGCTGATCGGGAACCTGCTCGACCTGACCCGGCTGCACACCGGGTCGCTGGATCCGTTCCTGCGCCCGACCGCGATCGAGGAGGTGGCCCCGGTCGCCCTGCGCGGCCTGGACGCCCCCGGCGGCCTGGAGATCGTGGTGCCGGAAGGGGTCCCGCTGGTGCGGGCCGATCCGGGCCTGCTGGAACGGGTACTGGCCAACATCTTCTCCAACGCCCTGCGACACTCCCCGCCCACCGATCCGCCGGTGCTGCGGGCCCGCGCGCACGGCGAGACCGTGCTGCTCGAGGTGGTCGACCACGGGGCAGGCGTGCCGGACGACGAGCTCAAGCAGCAGATCTTCGAGCCGTTCCAGCGCTTCGACGACCGCAACGCCGGCGTCGGCCTGGGGCTGGCCGTGGCCAAGGGCTTCGCCGAGGCCATGGGGGGCAGCATCGCCGCGGTCGACACCCCGGGCGGCGGCCTCACGATCAGGGTGGCCCTGCCCGTGGCGCACAGCGGGGACCGCTCGGTGCTCGGGGCCGAGCCGTGACCCGGGTCCTGGTCATCGACGACGAGCCGTCCATCCTGCGGGCGCTGCGGATCAACCTCAGCGCCCGCCGCTACGAGGTCAGCACGGCCGCCGACGGCACGTCCGGGCTGGCCGCGGTGGCCCGGGACCGGCCCGACGTGCTCATCCTCGACCTCGGCCTGCCGGACATGGCGGGCACCGAGGTGATCAGCGGCGTCCGCGGCTGGACGTCGATTCCGATCATCGTGCTGTCGGTCTGGGGCCAGGAGAGCATGAAGGTCGCCGCCCTGGACGCCGGGGCCGACGACTACGTGACCAAACCGTTCGGCATGGACGAACTGCTGGCCCGGCTGCGCGCCGCCGTCCGCCGGTCCGCCCCCGCTCCGGACGAGCCGGTGGTGAGCACCGACCATTTCACCGTCGATCTGGCGGCCAAGCGGGTCACCCGCCCGGGCCAGGGCGACGTCCGGCTCACTCCCACCGAATGGCAGCTGCTGGAAATCCTGGTTCGCAACCACGGCCGTCTGGTCACCCAGCGCCAGCTGCTGCAGGAAGTCTGGGGCCCGGCCTACGAGACCGAAAGCAACTACCTCCGCGTCTACCTGGCCCAGCTGCGCCGCAAGCTGGAGCCGGAGCCGTCCCAGCCCCGGTACCTGCTCACCGAGCCCGGCATGGGCTACCGCTTCCAGGTCTGAGTTCTGCCGGGTGGAGTGCGTCCGGTGTCCCACCACCGCGAGCCTCTGGAGTCACAGAACACCGGAGCCTCAGCAGCGCCAGACCCCTACCAGGTCAATGGCGCCTTTGAGCCGGCTATGACCGGCTGGGCTGATTGGGAAAAGTAATTCCTGCTCGTCTGTCAGCTACGGGCACTTAAGTCAATGCATTTGCTACCGTTTGCTGCTGCCACATCCGACGCTGCTTTGACGCTTAAGCGTCAGTGATCTCCTCGTTACCATCGAGCGGCAGGAAGGTCGCTGGAGGTCGTTGACGCAGCTCGCTGCCTTGCCGGGGGCGCTGAGGATCGGTGCAGGTCGCTGCGGTTGCTGCGCTTCAACCATCGTCGGTTGCTGTGGAACAATTGGCTGTTGTGCGGATGAGCAGGTGGCTGCGGTGGCCAACAGAGAATCCTGCGCGGCTGGCGTTCACGCTCGGAGGGTGGTTCTTGATCTTCGGCGCAATCCAGCTGGCCGCCGTTCCCGGTAGCGACCTCCTTGTCCTGTGGGCCAGACTGCTGGCGGGCTCGGGCTTGATGGTCGCTGGTGCCGCGCAGCTTTGGACTGGGGTAAAGCTCCGTCGTAAGCGCCGTATTCAGCTTCTGGCTTGTGTCGCGACGGCCATCTCAGCGCTCGAACGACGACTCCGTGAGGATGCAGATTCTAGCCAGAGGAGATGAGCGTGCCACATACGAGTGCAATAGCGAGATTTCACGGCCTCGTTGTAACTGGTCAGGTGCCGGTTTTTCGTCCCCGTACGGTCATGGCAATGAGCGAGAGAGGGACTAGGATCCAAAGCTGGAGAACGCTGTAGCGGCGCAACTCCCGGCTGGTATCGACATCGGCCAGTTCGGCTTCGAGGGCGCCCGGCCGGCGCAGTGAGATCGCGAACGCCGCCAGCGGTGCGTAGTTGAGGCCAGCGCCGATCAGCCAGATCCCGAGTATGCGGGTGCCGGGACCGGAGGCGCCTATGACAAGCCAGGTGCCCAGCGCCACTGTGGCGGCCAGCGCAGCGGTGAACTCCGCCAGTATGATCCGCTTGCGCCGCGCCGTGCCGGTGGTGCCGTACATGTCGATCGCCGCGAGCCGTCTGACATTCACGCCGGCATGGTCTCATACCGGCGCACGCCTGCGGTCACATGATCAGGCAGGCCAGGGAATCCACGGACGGCCTTCGCAGAGCATGATCAGGGCATCGGTGAAGGTGAAGCCGTGTTGGCGGCGGTGGCCAGGTAGCTGCGTATTGCGCGGAACTGGCGGGCGCCGCCCAGGGTGCGCCGGCAGCCGGATACCTTCTGCTTCAGCTTGGTCATGCGGATGTCGCGTTGACAGCCGTTGTTATCAGGCGGGCCGGTGAACCGCAGGTAGCCGTCCTGGCGGCTGAGCAGGCAGAAAGCACCCATTGCGCATTGGCTCATTACTGGTTAGTAATGAGTGGGGGACGGACCCGCTCCGAGGAGGCTGCGTGAGCACCTACGACCACTACACCACGCCCGTCCCGCCCGGCACCTGGGACGTACCGGCGGCCGGGCACACCCGGTTCTCCTGGGAGTACGACGACGGCCGGGACCGGCTGCTCAGCCTCTACCAGCGCGGCAAGGACAAGCAGTGGGACGCGGCCAAGCGGATCGACTGGTCGCTGCCGGTGGACCCGGCCAACGTCATGGGCATCTCCAACGAGCTCAACCCGATCTACGGGTCACCCCAGTACGACAAGCTGTCCCAGCCGGAGCGGGACGAGCTGTCCCATCACCTGTCGTCCTGGCTGTTCAGCCAGTTCCTGCACGGTGAGCAGGGCGCGCTGACCGTGGCCGCGCGGATCGTGGAGTCCGTGCCCGACATGGACTCCAAGTTCTACGCCGCGACCCAGGCCATGGACGAGGCCCGGCACGTCGAGCTGTTCTCCCGGTTCATGCGGGAGAAGATCGACCTGTACTACCCGATCAACGACGACCTGGCCCGGCTGCTGCACGACGCGCTGACCGACTCGCGCTGGGACTTCCCCTACCTCGGCATGCAGGTCCTGATCGAGGGCCTGGCCCTGGCCGCGTTCGGCGTGCACCGTGACGTGGCCACCAACCCGCTGGTCAAGCAGCTGCTCGCGTTCGTCATGCAGGACGAGGCCCGGCATGTGGCCTTCGGCCGCCTGACCCTGCGCGACTACTACGCCGAGCTGACCTCGGCCGAGCGGGCCGACCGCGAGGAGTTCGTGGTCGAGGGCTGCTACCTGATGCGCAGCCGCTTCCGCCAGCAGGAAGTCTGGGAACGTATGGGGTTCAACGTCGCCGACTGCCTGGAGTTCACCGAGCACTCACCGGTCCAGCAGCTGTTCCGGACGCTGCTGTTCAGCCGCATCGTGCCCTGCGTCAAGGACATCGGCCTGTGGGGCCCGAAGATCCAGCACGCCTACGCCGACCTCGGCGTGCTCGACGCGGCCAAGTCCGACCTGGACGCCCTGATGCGCGACGACGAGGAGATCGCCGAGCGCATGGACCGCGAGCAGGCGGCCGAGTTCGCCGCCCGCGCCGAGGAGGTGGACGAGGCCATCGCCGAAGGCGCTGCGGAACAGGGCTGAGCGGAAGAGCCGAAGGCCCCGGGCCCCCCGGGGGGGGGGGCGGGGGGGGGGGGGGGGGGGG
>CAXUJF010000379.1:0-2176 GCA_964250865.1 uncultured Streptosporangiaceae bacterium | reverse complement strand
GTGGCATGCGCGTATGGGGGGGGGCAACTGGTGTCCGCGCAATCGCTTATTCCCGGGCGCCCGGGGGTGGGGGCCGGGGCCTTCGGCTGCGGGCTAATGCAGGTCAGGCCTTTTCCTGAGCGCTGCTGCGGGCCGGGTTGCCCTGGTCGGCCGCCTTGGGGTCTTTCTCGCTGGCCTTGGCCCGGACGCCCTGCTCGATCTGGTCGCCCAGGTCCTTGTCGACGTGGTGCCAGTACTCGAACGCGCGGACCAGCACCGGCTCGGTCACCCCGTTGAGCAGGTGGCCGACGATGTTGTCGGCCAGGCGCTCGCGGGCGGCGTCGTCCAGCACCTCACGGACCATCGTGCCGGCCTGGCCCCAGTCGTCGTCCTGCTCGTGCAGGGAGTACGCGGCCCGGACCATGTCCCCGTCGGAGTACCAGCCCACCACCGGGTTGTGCTCGGTGTCCGCGGCCGGCCCGCCCTTGGAGTTCGGCGCGTAGACCGGGTCCGACACGTTGTTGATCCGCATGGCGCCATCCTTGCTGTAAGCGTGGACAGGCACCCGGGGCGCGTTGACCGGGATCTGCTTGTAGTTCACGCCCAGCCGGGCCCGGTGCGCGTCGGAGTAGGAGAACCCGCGGGCCAGCAGCATCTTGTCCGGCGACAGCGCGATGCCCGGGATCAGGTTGTCGGGCTCGAACGCGGCCTGCTCGATCTCGGTGTGGTAGTCGGTCACGTTGCGGTCCAGCGTCATCGTGCCCACGTCGATCAGCGGATAGTCGCTGTGCGGCCAGACCTTGGTCAGGTCGAACGGGTTGAACCGGTAGGTCTTGGCGTCCTCGAACGGCATGATCTGCACCTTGAGCGTCCAGGACGGGTAGTCGCCGCTCTCGATGTGGTCGTACAGGTCGCGCTGGTGGTAGTCGGTGTCGATCGAGGCCATCTGGTCACCCTCGTCCTGGGTGAAGAACTCGATGCCCTGGTCGGTCTTGAAGTGGTACTTGACCCAGTGCCGTTCGCCGGCCGCGTTGACCCACAGGTAGGTGTGGGAGGTGTAGCCGTTCATGTGCCGCCAGGACCGCGGGATGCCCCGGTCACCCATCAGCCAGGTGACCTGGTGCGCCGATTCGGGCGACAGGGTCCAGAAGTCCCACTGCATGTCGTGGTCGCGCAGGTTGTTGTCGGCCCGGCGCTTCTGCGACCGGATGAAGTGCTGGAACTTCATCGGGTCCTTGACGAAGAACACCGGGGTGTTGTTCCCGACCATGTCGTAGTTGCCCGCGGTCGTGTAGAACTTGATCGAAAAACCGCGCGGGTCGCGCCAGGTGTCGGGGCTGCCCCGCTCCCCGGCCACGGTGGAGAACCGGATCAGCAGGTCGGTGTGCACGCCCGGCTGGAACAGCGCCGCCTTGGTGTACCGGCTGACGTCACCCGTGGTCTCGAAGTGGCCGAACGCGCCGCCGCCCTTGGCGTGCGGCTGCCGCTCCGGGATCCGCTCCCGGTTGAAGTTGGCCATCTGCTCGATCAGGTAGTGGTCCTGGAGCAGAATCGGGCCGTCGGGGCCCACGGACAGCGAATGCTCATCGCTCTCGACCGGGGCGCCAGCGTCGGTGGTGGTCGGGTGAACCTGATCCTGAGTCACTGTTGTTCTCCTCCTTCGCGGGCCGGTCCAGCTTGCCCATGCAGGATCGCTACCCCCGCGGGGGTCTGTTAAAAGCAATGATTGATTTAACGAGGTCATCGCGACCCGGACCATCAACCAGCAGATGAGGAGGTAAACGCGCCCGTCAAGCGGGTACGGACAAGCTGTGAGCCGACCCCTATCTCGCTTGTTCGCCCGTGGCCCTGCCGATCCGCAGGTCCCGGAGGAGAGCCCCCGCCGTCATTCCCCGATCCCCCGCCCCGTGGACGTGGCCGAGCGCATCGAGCGATCACCGGCCCTGGACGGCGCGGTTCGCTCGCTGTCCGAGGGTGTGGTCCGGGCGCTGCCCGCCGGGCGGCGGGCCGATGCGCTGCACGGCGTGCCGTTCGGCCAGCCCGCGCACCCGGCGCTGGTCCGGCTGCCGCTGGGCTGCTGGACGTCGGCCCCCCGGCGCGCCCCGTTGCCCGGGGCCCCGCCGGCGGCCCCCCCGGCGGCGGCGGGGGCCCCCGCGGAGGGCGAGCGCGTCGGCGCGGCGCGGGTCGCTGGAGACAC
>CAXUJF010000378.1:3767-6331 GCA_964250865.1 uncultured Streptosporangiaceae bacterium | reverse complement strand
GGTACACGGGGTCGGGCCCGGGGTCGTCCTGGCGCGGGAAGTAGTCGCAGGCTGGTTGCCGGCCCAGGTCCAGGACGAGCTGGCCGTCCGTCGTGCCGCAGGCCCGGCAGGCGTGCTCGCCCATGGCTGCCTCTTCCCTCACGTCGTTACCGGTCCTGCATAGGAACCGGAAGCCGGGCCTGGTGATACGCGCGCCCCCAGCCGCGTGGCCATCAGCCGCGCGCCCCTCAGCCACCCACGGAAATCTGCGGCGGCTTGTATCAGGGCCGGGCCGCCGGAGTTCTCCTGTGGTGCGGGCCGTCCTACGGCGCCCGGACCTGCCGCCTCCGGAGAGGAATGACCGCCTTGCCACCAACCTGCCGGCTGTGCGGCGCGGACCTGAACCGCACCTTTGTCGACCTCGGGATGTCCCCGCTGTGCGAGAGCTACGTGCCCGAGCAGCAGCTGGACCAGGCCGAGAGCTTCTACCCGCTGCACGTCCGCCTGTGCTCGTCCTGCCTGCTGGTGCAGTTGCCCGCGTACGTGTCGGGTGAGCACATCTTCTCGGACTACGCCTACTTCTCCTCCTACTCCGACTCCTGGGTGGCGCACGCCCAGCGCTACGCCGAGGCCATGATCGACCGCCTCGGCCTGACCGCGGACAGCCTGGTCACCGAGGTGGCCAGCAACGACGGCTACCTGCTCCAGCACTTCGTGGCCCGGGACATCCCGGTGCTCGGGGTCGAGCCCGCGGCCAACGTGGCCGAGACCGCCCGGGACAAGGGCATCCGCACCGAGGTCCAGTTCCTCGGCGCCGCCACCGGGGCCGACCTGGCGGGCCGGTTCGGGCGGGCCGACCTGGTGGCCGGGAACAACGTGTTCGCCCACGTGCCGGACATCCGCGACTTCGCCGCCGGCCTGCGCGCGCTGGTCAAGGACACCGGCCTGGTCACGCTGGAGTTCCCGCACCTGCTGCGGCTGATCGAGCGGCGCCAGTACGACACGATCTACCACGAGCACTTCCAGTACCTGTCCCTGCTCACCTCGTCCCGGGCGCTGGAGTCGGCCGGGCTGCGGGTGGTCGACGTGGGCGAGCTCAGCACCCACGGCGGCTCGCTGCGGGTCTACGCCCGCCCCGTGGGCAGCGTCGGCGAGCCCAGCGCCCGGGTCAAGGCGGTGCTGGCCGAGGAGGAAGCGGCCGGGCTGCACACCGTGGCCGGGCACGAGGGCTTCGCCCGCGAGGTGCTGAAGATCAAGACTGACCTGCTGGAGTTCCTGCTCCAGGCGGCGGCGCAGGGCAAGACGGTCGCGGGCTACGGCGCCCCGGGCAAGGGCAACACGCTGCTCAACCACTGCGGTATCCGGTCCGACCTGCTGGCCTACACCGTCGACCGCAGCCCGTGGAAGCAGGGCAAGTTCCTGCCCGGGACGCACATCCCCATCCACGCGCCGGAGCGGATCGCGCAGACCCGGCCCGACTACGTGCTGGTGCTGCCCTGGAACCTCAAAGACGAGATCAGCCAGCAGCTCGAATACGTCCGGGACTGGGGCGGCCGGCTGGTCTTCCCGATCCCGGCCCTGGAAATCGTCTGACGGAGGGGGTAGGCGATGAAGGTCGTACTGTTCTGCGGCGGTCTCGGCATGCGCATGCGCGACGGGACCAGCAACGCGCCCAAGCCCATGGCCATGGTGGGGGAGCGGCCGCTGCTGTGGCACGTGATGCGCTACTACGCCCACTACGGGCACACCGAGTTCGTGCTGTGCCTCGGTTACGGCGCCTCGGTGGTCAAGGACTTCTTCCTGACCTACGACGAGACCCGGTCCAACGACTTCGTGATCGAGAACGGCGCCCGCGACGTCGAGCTGTTCAGCACGGACATCTCCGACTGGCGGATCACGCTGGTCGACACCGGCCTGAACTCGCCGATCGGCGAGCGGCTGCGCCGGGTCCGCCGCTTCGTCGGCGGCGACGAGATGTTCATGGCCAACTACGCCGACGTCCTGACCGACGCGCCGCTCCCGGACATGATCAGCCGGTTCGAGTCCAGCGACGCGGTGGCCAGCCTGCTCGCGGTCCCGCCGCAGTCCTCCCACCACGTGGTCGACATCGGCGACAACGGCCTGATCACGCAGGTCACCCCCATGCGCGACCTCCGTCAGTGGGAGAACGGCGGCTACTTCCTGCTGCGGCCGGGCATCTTCGACGTGCTGAACGAGGGCGAGGATCTGGTCGAGGACGCCATCATGCGCCGCCTCGTTCCGCAGTCCAAGGTGCTGGCCTACCCCTACAAGGGCTACTGGTCCCCGGCCGACACCGTGAAGGAGCGGGCCCAGCTGGAGGAGATGTACCACCGCGGCCACTGCCCCTGGATGATCTGGGACCCGGAGCGCTCCGGTGCGCCGAAGCCTTCGGTCGCCGCTGAGTCGCCGGTCGTTGCCGGGTCTCCAATCGCCACTGGGTCCCCGGTCGTCCGGGTGGCCTGAGCCGGACGCCCCGGCCAGTCTGAGCGGGACGCCCCGGGGTCACCGCACCCGGCGCCTCTGGATACCGTGGTGCGATTTTTGGGGGTTGGGGGGCCAAGAAT
>CAXUJF010000378.1:0-3757 GCA_964250865.1 uncultured Streptosporangiaceae bacterium | reverse complement strand
GTGAACCCGGGGCAATTTTTGTGGCTTTCCCCCAAAAAAATTGCACCACGGTAATTAATGAATTCCCGCCACCCAGTCTCACTAGCCCAGCCGCTTCAGCGCCACCTCGAGCGACGGGCCGGCCCGGCTCCGCTCATTGCCCCCGGCGATCCCTCCGCCGCCTCAACTCCGAGGTCACACCAGCCCCACCCGCCTCGCAATGCGGGTAGCCCGGGTATGTCGAAAGCGTTCTCCGCGCATATCCCTGAAACGGCTTCCACCATCGTCGTGCCCCTGTGAGCGGCCAATGCCTGATCACGGGTAGATGGATGTCTGATCCGCTGGCGGGGGAGTGACCGTCACCGGCGCTCCGAAGTCACTGAACGTCAGGGCCTGCGTCATCACGAGCGCGCCGGCGCCGGGCTCCCGCGTGGTCAGGACGAGCGCCCGGGTCCGGCCCTGCTGGTCCACGGTCACGGTGCCGCTGAGGTTGGTTGTCTTCTGGAAGGTTCCGCTGAATGCGTACCGGGTGCCGGTCCACCCGGGCCCCGAGGCGGGCCCGGCCGCGGTAATCTCGGCGGCCTCTTTGAGTTCGGCCGGCATCTGCTGCGGTGCGGCGGCGCTGAAACCATTGACGACGGAGCCGGCGGGCAGCGGCTTAACGGATGAGGTCGGTATCCGCTGCCAGTGATTACCCGCGCCGTAGTAGGTGTAGCCGCCCACCTGGCGGACGTTGGAGGTGTTTAGGCCCGAGCAGGAAATCGCGAGCAGATGCCGCACCGGGTCGGCCTCGGTGGTGCAGGTGTAGTGATGAGGGTTGGTGATCTGGCCGTTCACGTTGCTGTAGTAGCTGTCGTGCTCGCTGCGGTGATAGCTCTGCGTCAGGGTGCGGGTCAGCGCGCCGATGACCGTGCCGCGCGCGGACGAGGCGGACGGCGCGGGAGGGGCTGACGGGACGGAACCTGTGGTCAGCGTGACCGCGGTCACCGAGGCCGCTGCCGCGGCGATACCGGCCACCAGCGCGACGCCCCGGCGGGTCCGCCGGGACCGGTCCCGCCGCCGCGCCGCGGCGAACCCGTCGAGCAGGTCGAGCTCTGGCGGCATGTCCTCGGTGCCCGCCGCGAGCAGGCGGTGTGCCTTAGTTTCCGCGTCGTTCATAGCGATCCTCCTGAAGACTCTCGCGCAGCGCCCGCAAGCCGCGGTGGGCATGAGTCTTGACCGTCCCGGGTGAGCAGCCGAGCAGGTCCGCGACCTTGGCCTCGGGCAGGTCGGCGTAGTACCGCAGCACCAGCACGGCCCGTTGCTGCCGGGGCAGTGCCTGGCGCACCTGCGCGGCGAGCGCCTGCCCGTTCGCGAAGTCCGCGATCGCGGTCTCGGGCAGCTCGCCGGCTGGTGTCTCGCGACGCCACCGGGCGCGCCACCACGACCGGCGCGTGTTCACCATGATCTGCCGCAGGTAGGCGTCCGGGTCGCCATCCAGGCGCAGCTTCGGCCAGGCCCGGTAAAGCTTGACCAGGCTGGCCTGGACCAGGTCCTCGGCCGCGTGCCAGTCACCGGTGAGCAGCACCGCTACCCTCAGGTGATGCTCACCGCGGTCACGCACGTAGGCGGCGAACCGCTCGTCGACGTCCGGCACTGCCCTTCATTCCGCTCGGTGTCTCCCTAAGAGGAACACGCCGCGTCCCCGCCCGGAGGTTGACAGGCAATCACGTCAGCCAGGACCCGCGCCTTAACTCAGTTGCTTGAGCCCCACTTCCAGCGACGGCGCCGCCCGGTCGCGGGCCGACATCATCACCGGCGGCAGGGGCCAGGGGATGGCCAGGTCCGGGTCGTCGAAGGCGATCGACACGTCGTCGGCCGGGTCGTGCGGGCGGTCGATGCGGTAGGACACGTCGGCCGGGTCGGTCAGGGCCTGGAAGCCGTGGGCACAGCCGGCCGGGATGTACAGCGAGACCTGCTCGGTGTCGCGCAGCTCGAAGGTCTCCATGTTGCGGAACGTCGGTGACCCCACCCGGAGGTCGACCACGACGTCGAGGACGGCGCCGTAGGAGCACCGGACCAGCTTGGCTTCCTCCCGGCCGCGGCGGGTGTGCAGGCCGCGGATGACGCCCCGGGCCGACCGGGACAAGCTGTCCTGGGCGAACCGGGCCGGAGCGATCCCGACCGCGCGCACCACCGCCGCGTCGAACGTCCGGCTGAAGAAGCCGCGCTCGTCCACGTGCGGGGATGGCCGGAACACGATGGCTCCCGCGATCCGCTCCACCGGGCAGATCTTCACGCCGCCACCCCCCGAGCGCCGCCACCCCAAGAGACCCTCACGCTGCCACCCCCGGGAACGTCAGCACCGACTTGGACATCCCGAACGCTTCCGCGTACGGGGCCTTGCACTCCATGCCGCGCAGCCGGGCCAGCCCCAGGAACACCTCCTCATCCCACCAGTCACGATGCTGCTGCGACGGGAACGACTTGTGCAGCAGCTCCACCTTCCGGCGGGCCGCGGCGGCTGACAGCGGCACGTAGACCGAGGGGCGGCCCAGGTCGCCGTCCCACTTGGGGATCTCATACGACAGGCAGAGCCGGTCGCGGAAGACGGTGGGGATGATCTCGGCGATGGTCCGGTGGTCCTGGTGCGCGTCACCCCGGGACGGCGCGATGATCACGTCCGGGGCGAACGAACCGGCTACCGCCTCCAAGGTGTCCTTGACCCGTTCCCAGGCCGCGGGCAGCCGGCCCTCGGGCAGATCGTGCAGGTCGACGGTGAGGTCGGCCCCGGGCAGGAACGCCCGGGCTGCGGCGCAGGCCTCCTGCTGACGCTCTGGTGTGCCGGTCAGCACCACGTAGCGGACGGCCAGGCCCGGCTGACTCCCCGGCCGCCCGGCCGACTCGGCCAGCCCGTACAAGGTGCCACCCGCCCCGATCTCGATGTCGTCGGGGTGGGCGCCGATCGCCAGCACGGCCAGCGGCCGGTCAGGCGGCGCGGTCAGCTGCAACGGAAGCATCGGTCACCTCACCAGAAACCAGAAACGACACCAGCCGCGGTCCCATCACGGTGGCGTCGAAATCGCGCCGGAACCGGTCCCGGGCCGCCCGCCCGGCCGCCGCTCGTTCGGTCTCGGAGTCCAGCAGCCCCAGCAGTACCTCGGCCGCCCGGGCCGGATCATCCAGGGGCCAGAATCGGCCTTCGACCCCCTCGTCACACAGCTCGCTCAGGGGCCCGATGTCACCCGCGACCACGGGCAGCCCGGCCGCCATGGCTTCCATGATGGCCAGGGACGAGGACTCGGAGTAGGACGCGTGCACGTAGGCCCGGTAGCCGGGCAGGAACTCACGCAGGTCGGCGCGGAACCCCCGCAGCCGGACCTGCTGCTCCAGCTCGAGATCCCGGATCTGCTGCTCCAGGTCCCGGCGGCACGGTCCCTGCCCGTAGATGTCCAGGGTCAGCTTCTGCCCCCGGCGCCGCGCCTGCGCCAGCACGGTCAGCAGGAACCGGTGGTTCTTGACCAGGTCGAGGTTGCCGGTGGTGACCAGGTCGGCCTGGGGTTCCGGGTGCGGTTCGGGCTCCAGCGGGGCGACGAAGTTCCCGATCACCGCGGACGGCACCGGCCGGGCCTCGGGCAGCCAGCCCAGCACGGCCCGGCGGGCCCACTCGGACACGTAGACCAGGCCGTCGACTCGGGGGAGGACCCGCCGTTCGGTCCGCCGGATGGCCCGGAACACGGTGCCGCCCCGGGTGATGTCGCATCTGTCGGCCCACTCGTCGGCCTGGGAGGTGCGGAAG
>CAXUJF010000377.1:0-6341 GCA_964250865.1 uncultured Streptosporangiaceae bacterium | reverse complement strand
CGGTTCCAGGCCACCGCCGAGGCGATGGCCGATCCGGCGGCCAAGAAGGCGATCATTGACGGGCGGGGCGAGGATACCGAACGCAACAACATCCTCGATATCGCCAGCGGGTCGCGCTGGCCGCTGACGTACACCGCCCGGACGCTGGGTCACCCGGTCCTCGATCAGTGGCGAGGCCGGGAGGCGGAGCTGGCCGCCGACCCGGAGGCGCAGAGGCAGGCCCGGCAGGCCTACCGAGACGCCGTAGCCGACGGCGTCGTGCCGCCGCTGCCGGTCTGGGCTGGGGAGGCGGCTGACCTGATCACCGACCTGCCGCCGGCCGCTGGGGTGGTTGCGGCCCTGGTCCGGGAGGCGGAGCAGGCCCTGTTCCGCGTGTCTGGCTGATCAGCTCGCGGCCTTGCCGTCCCGGCGGTCGTGGTGGAGGCGGCGGATGACGGGGAGGGCGGCGAAGTAGGAGCCGGCCGCGGCGATCCCGCCGACGCCGACGTCGATGGAGATGCGGCCCTGCTTGGCCCAGTAGACGTCGCGCGGGGCGACGGTGCAAGGTGGGCCACATCCGCACCCTAGTCCGCGAAGCTCTGAACCGGGATTAGGAGGCCAGCTCCTCCCGGCGCGCGGGGACGATGCGGGCCGCGAGCTGATTCCGCAGCTGGGTGAGCCGGGCGATCTCGGCGTCCAGCGCCGCGATCCGGTGCTGCACGAACCCCGTTGTCCCGGCGCAGGCTTCCCCGTGCCGCGGCAGCTGGTCGCTGTCGAGCAGCTCCAGGCGGTCGGCGGCCAGCCGGACGTCGGCCACGGTGAGTCCCAGCTCCAGCAGCTGGCGGATCACCCGGAGCCGGCGCACGTCCTGCGGGCCGTACACCCGCTGCCCGGCGGCGGTCCGGTGCGGCGGGGCCAGCAGGCCGTTCTCCTCGTAGAACCGCAGCGCACGAGGGGTGGTACCGGCCGCGGCCGCCGCATCGGATGAGGGTGTGCGGGAAGCGGATCTGGCCCGATCGCAGCCAGCCGGCGAACCGCTGCCGCCACTCGCGCACCAGGGCGGGATCGTGGCCCCCGCTATAGCCCTTCAGCGTGAGCTGCTTGACGATGAGCTGGAAGGAGTCCAGCTCGACGGCGGACGTGGTGCCGTTACCCGGGCCGAACTGCCCGGCCAGCGAACCGATCAGGGCGATGCGGGCGCGCGGGCGCGCGGGCGCGATGGCCGCCTGCAGGTCCTCAGCGCCGACCGTGTTGACCGCGACGTCCAGGCGTCGGGACGAGCCCGCCGGGCTGCAGGCCGCTGGCCGCGGGCGCGCTCACCACCTCGCCGATGGCCGGGCCGATGGCAACGTCACCCGGGTTGAGCCCGGGAAACGGCGCTCCCGGGACGCTGCCGGCCAGCAGCGTCCGCAGCGCCGCGTACACGTGAAAGTACCGGTTCCGGACCAGCACCTGACCTGGGCCGGAGACTGGCACCGGCGCTTCGGCCACGGTCAGGCGGGCCGGGCCGGCGCTATTTCGGCGGGGGGTGTATACATCATTGACGTATACTTTTTTCGTGGCTATGACGACGATCCGCGTAGAGGTAGAGGTACGGGATCGGCTAGCCGCGCGGGCGTCGATGCACGGCCGGAGCCTGGGGGCCGAGCTCCAAGCCATGTTGGACGAAATGATGTGGCAGGGCATCGAGGCCGGGTACCGCAGGCTGGCGGCTGACCAGCAAGAGATGGCCGCCTATCAGGCTGAGGCGGCTGAGTGGACCTCGGCCGACTCCAGCGGCCTCGCCGCTACCGCCGCCGAAGACTACCCGGAGTACAACTCTTGATCAGCGGCAACGTTCTGCTTTGCGACTTGAACCCGGTAGCCGGACGGGAGCAGGGCGGAATACGGCCGGTTGTCGTGGTGTCCCATCGCCGGTACTCGGTGATACCCGGGCTGTTCCTGGCCGTACCACTCACCAGCAGGGACCGGGGGCTCGAGCACCACGTCGGCATTCCTGCCAATGAGCAAACCGGACTGAATCGGGTTTCGTACGCGATGACGGAGCAGGTCCGCGCGATGTCCGAGCAGCGAGCCGGTCGCCAACTGGGCGAAGTCAGCGATGAAGCGCTGGCCATGATCAGCCGCTACTTGCATCTCTTCCTGGTCTGAGCCAGACTAAAGTTGTTGTACGTCTATGTACATCGAAGTACAATTATTAGCGTGACGTCGATGTCGGTTTCGGAGGCGCGGGCGGCGCTGCCCGAGCTGCTCACCCGGGTCGAGGGCGGTGAGCAAGTGACGATCACCCGGCACGGCCGGCCGGTGGCCGTCCTGGTTAGCCCGGGCGCACTGCACAGCCGCCGCGCGGGGGAAGCGCTGGACGACGCCGGCCGCCTGCACCAGCTGGTCGCGGAAGCGGCCACCACTCCCCTGCCCGGCGAGGCTGGCCTGAGCGCCGAGCGGGCCGAGGAACTGATCGATGAGATCAGGGCCGCGCGAGACGTGAGGTAATGGACGCGTTCGACGCTGACGCGCTCATCTACGCGGCGGTGCCTGATCATCGGCTGGGCCGGCGGGTGGCCGCGTTGTTCCGGTCGGCTGGCCCCGGCACGACGGCCGGAGCCGGTTCGGTCCTGCTGCTGCCCGAAGTGCTGAGCAAGCCGCTGCGCGACCACGCCACCGGCGAGGTCCGCATCCTGGCCGGGCTCCTGGCCCGGCTGGACCTGCGTCCCGTGGACCGGGCGACGGCGGATCTGGCGACCGTCCTGGCCAGCAAGTACCGGCTGAAAGCGACCGACGCCACCCACCTGGCCACTGCGGTCAACGTCGGCGCCGACCGCTTCATCACCAACAACCAGCGTGACTTCCCGGCCACGATCACCGAGGTGACGATCACCTACCCGGCCGAGCTGAAGTAGCGCCTTTCCTTTGTGATTCAAAGTCTGTCGGGCCGAAGCCTTGACTTTGTGGTGCAAAGTAAGCTCTGCTTTGAAGTGCAAAGTTAAACGCTCTGAGGTAGGAGGCCGAGATGAGCGACGACAACAGCATCAACAGCAGCGCGGACCCGGACACGGGAACGCCGGTGGGTTCCCTGGATCAGGGGGGCGTGCTCAGGCCGGAAGAGGCCGCGGCCATCATACGGGAGCAGAGTGAGCGGGCACAGCAAGCGTTCCGGATCAGCTACCGGGGTGCCTTCGCGGCCTGGGGGATACTCATTTTTCTGGGTTACGGAATCACGTGGCTGGCCGTCCGCCACGAGCAGCCGGTGCACGGACCCAATCTCATCGGTTACGCGGTGGCGACGCTCCTGTGGACGGCGGCCGGGCTGGCCGGGAGGGCTGAGGCCCGGTCAGACGCAGGAGTCGGTGGTGTCTCGGCGTGGCGGCGGCGCGTGCACCTGCTGGCGCTCGTGGCCGGGCTGGCCGCGATGTTCGGGCTGGAAGGCGCGCTGTACCGGGCGGGAGCGGGCCGGCCCGTGCTGGTCGTGTTCCAGGCGACCACACCGATCCTGGTGCTGGCCCTGTTCTACCTGACCAGCAGCGCGCTGTGGCTGGACTGGTCGCTGTCCGGCCTGGGCCTCTGGCTGGCCGTGGTGGCGGTGGGCGGCGCCTTCGCCGGCCCGGCCGGGGTCTGGGCGGTGGACGCGCTGGCCGCGGGCCTGGCCTACCTGTTCATGGCGGCCTTCGAGCCCCACCTGCGCCGGGCGGCTGGGTCCCGCCTGCAGCACTCATGAGTGACTCATGACTGACGATGGGCTCGATCCGGTCATCCACGCGCCGGCCCGGCTGCGCATCGTGGTCACCCTGGCGGCCCTGCGCGACGGCGACAACCTGTCCTTCACCAAGCTGCAGGACATGATCGGGCTGACCCCCGGCAACCTCGTCACACACCTGCGCAAGCTCGAGGACGCCGGCTACGTGACCACCCACAAGAACGGCAGCGGCGTCACCGCGCGGACCTCGGTCGAGCTCACCCACGGCGGGCGGGCCGCGCTGGACCAGTACACCGCGGTCCTGCGGGGCCTGCTGGACTCGGCCAACGGGTCGGCCCCGAGCGCGGACAGCTGAACCGGGGTCAGCTCAGGTGAGTCTCGTCCACCGGTATCAGGTGCGGTTTGCTGGCCGGGTCGGAGGCGCTGCGGTCGAAGCGGACCCGGGCGTGCCGGCCATCGAAGTCCAGGGCGGCCAGCATGTTCGGGAACCACGGGCCCTTGGTGATCAGCCAGCTGAGCTGGGGCGCGGGCACCCTGGCCAGCCGGGCCAGCGTGGCTCCGATCACCCCACCGGCCCGCGAGGTGACGATCCGCTGCAGCTCGCGGAAGTTGTCCGGCAGCAGGTTGTGGATCGGCGAGCAGACCAGCTGGTAGATGGCCGTGGGCGAGGTGACGCCGTCGGGGCGGGCAACCTCGGCCAGGTAGCTGTGGTGCACGTCGCCGCCGAGAATGGTGACGGTGGCGGGCGGCGCGCCCGCCGCGCCGCGGGCCAGGCCGGTGAGCAGCCGCTCGAACAAGGTGAACGAATGACCGAACGCGGCCCAGTGCTCCAGGTCGCCGGCCCGGCGGATCCGCTCCCCGATGCGGGCGAAGCGCTGGCCCCAGGCGCCGGCGCAGACGGCCTCGTTCCACGCCTCCACGTCGTGGATGCCGCGGGACAGCAGCACCGGCAGCGAGGTGGCCAGGACCACGTGGTCCCAGTCGCCCGCCACCGACTCGGTGACCCACTGCCACTCGGTGTCGCTGACCATCTGCCGGGGCTGGCCGAGCACGCGGTCACTACGGGCGTCGATCACCACCAGGCGGACCTTCCCGAACGTGCGCCGGTAGCTCCACTGGACACCCCCGGGCGACTCGTCGGCCCGCCGGGCGAAGTCGCGGAGCACGGCCGCCGCGTCGGGTGACTTGCGCACGTCGCGCCACACCTCGCTGCGGGCCAGGTCATCCGGCGACAGGTTGCCCAGATGCTGGTAGAGCCAGTAGCTCATGTAGGCGCCGTCGATACGGTCCCGCCACCACGGCTTGGCGCCGAAGTCGCGGCGCCACGCGGCCGAGGTGTTCCAGTCGTCGTGCACGTCGTGGTCGTCGAAGATCATCGCTGACGGGACGACCGACAGCAGCCAGCGCACGGCGGGCTCGCTCCACGCCTCCCGGTACAGGAAGCAGTACTCGGTGAAGTCCGCGACCTCGGTGCCCGGCGGCTGCGCCGGGTCACGGCGCTCGGAGATGAACTGCCGGGTGGCCGGGCCGGTCTCATCCGCGTAGACCTGGTCACCGATCAGCAGCATGATGTCGGGCCAGCGGGCCGGTGGGGCCTCGCGCAGGTCGAGGGCCAGCGCACCGAGGGCGTCGGCCCCGTGGTCCTGCTCGTGCCGGTCCCGCCGCCAGCGGCGCGGGAGGTTCAGCTCGGCGATCCGGCAGGAGCCGAACACCATCCGCAGCGGGCGCTCGGGGTCCAGGGTCCGGATCACGCTGGCCGGGAACGGGGTGCCCGGCTCCGGCCAGCAGACCGTGCCGTCCAGGGTGACCTGGTAATCGTAGTCCCGGCCGGGCTCGAGCCCGTCGATCACGGTCAGGGCGTAATGATGCCCGGCCACCTCGAACGTCGGGGTCTGGTGGCCCAGGATCGCCACCCGGCAGGACCGGTTGGTCTCGACCCAGATCGTGGCCGCGGTCTGGCCGACGTAGCGCAGCAGCGGGCCCAGCACGAGGACGGGTGCTGCCCCGTCGCCATCGGTCATGGCGCGCAGCGTATCGGGTCAGCTGTAGGTGCCCACCGCCGCGGGCGCGCTGGCCTGGCGGGTGCGACGCGGCTTGGCCAACAGCCATCCGCAGATCACGGCCAGCACGACCACGAAGGCGCAGTAGATCCAGAACACGGCGGTGACGCCCTGGCTGATGGTCAGGCCCAGTTGCGACGCTTCGGCACGGGAGAGCCCGAACTGGGTCGGGGACACCGCCTCGCCCAGCTGAGCCAGCGCGGAGATGGCCTGCGCCACCATCGGGATCAGCGCCCCGGCCAGCAGCACCGCCCCCAGCCGGGCCGGCCGCCCCAGCGCGGCGGCCGCCGCCACCAGGACCAGGGCCACCATCACGGCTACGTCGCCGACGATCACGGCGGCTGGATTGGAGAAGGCGTTGCCCGCGGTCAGGGTGTGCACGGTACCGGCCGCGGTCCGTAGCGTGTAGCTGTCCCAGGACGGCGCGAACGTGATCGCCGCTCCGATCGCGGCCAGCACGGCCAGCGACACGGCCAGGATCGACCGGCGGGCGACCGGGTTCGACCACCGGCTGGGCCGGGCCGGCTGGTAGGCCCCGTAGGCGGCGTTCGGCGCGTAGGGCGGGGTGGCGGGCACCGGTGAGGTCGGGACCTCGGGTGCTTCCGGGG
>CAXUJF010000376.1:0-6350 GCA_964250865.1 uncultured Streptosporangiaceae bacterium | reverse complement strand
GCGCCCGAGGCCCCGTTCTGGGCCCGGGCGGTCCGGGTTCCGACCGCCGCATGAGCGCCGCCCACCTGAGTACTGGCGCATGAGTGACGGCGAACGCGGCCCGGGAGCGTGGGCCCTGACGATCGTGGCGGCGCTGCTCACCGTGGGCTCGGCCGCCACCGACATCATGGCCTTCACCCGGCTGGGCAACGTGTTCGCCAGCGTGATGACCTCGAACATCGTGTTCCTCGGGCTGGCGACGGCCCGTCATTCCGGCTCCCTGGCCCTGCACGCCGCGGTCAGCTTCGCCGGGTACGCGGCCGGGGTGCTGGCCGGCTCCCGGCTGGCCCGCCGCCCAGCCCGAACGGGCGCAGCGGACGCGGTAGGCTCCGGGGAGCGCGGCTCGTGGACGCCGTGGGTCGTGGCCACCCTGGGGGCCGAAGCCGCGGTCCTGATCGCCTTCACCATCGGCTGGGAGGTGACCGGCACCCACCCCTCCGGCGGGTCCGAGTTCCTGCTGATCGCCCTGGCCACCGTGGCCATGGGCCTGCAGAGCGCGGTGGTCGTGGTGCTGGACATCTCCGGCGTCGGCACCACCTACCTGACCGGCACCCTGACCTCGCTGCTCGACTCGCTGGCCAGCCCGGGCGAGCAGCGCGGCACGGCCAAGCGGCGCCAGGCCAACCTGCGGCGGGCGTTCGCGCTGTCCGCCCTGGTGCTGGGCGCGCTGCTGGCGGGCCTGCTGATCTCCGCCGCCCCGGCCGCCGTCCCCGCCATCCCGCTGGCCGCCCTGGCCACCGTCCTCACCATCGGCCTCACCCGCCTGCGCACCGCCGCTTCACCGCAGCGTTCCCAGGAATGATCACGTCCGGCCGCAGCCCGAGAACCGGACCGATGGTGCCATCGCTGGGACAATAGATATCAGTGCAGGTCAAAGACCCGTACGATAGTCTGGAGTCAGGCGAAAGTCAGGAGCGCGGACATGCCGCACAGCACCCGCACAGGCCGGGCACACAACACCCTCGTCCAGGCCACGATCATCAAGAAATGCGACCGCACCTGGCACCGGCCCGGCAGCAACAAGGGCTGCGCGGCCGGGTCCTGCCAGCACACCTGTGAAGGATGGCAGGTGAGCGACTGCCCGCACAAGTGGACCGTCCGCTACTCGGTGAACTCCCGGCAGCGGGAGCAGTCGTTCACCACCTTGGATGAGGCGCAGACGTTCCAGCTGACCCTGTCGACGGGCAAGCGGGTGCAGGGGGCGATGTTCACCGACCCCCGCGCGGGGATCACCAAGTTCGCGCCCCTGGCCGATCAGTTCATCGAGGGCATGGCCCGGGCCGGGGCCACGAGCCGGGCGACCTACCGCTCCAACTTCGCCCACCCCGCCGTCACCGCGCTGCTGCGGGACCGGACCCTGGTCGAGGTGGCCCGGATGGACACCGAGGTCAAGACCCTGCTGAACCAGACCCTCGGCGGCTACAACGACAACTACCGCCGCACCATCCGCCGTGTCATCACCGGCACCCTGGACGAGGCCGTCCGCAAGGGCATGCTGGCCCGGCACACGCTGACCGGGATCGAGCTGGCCCCCCGGATCGTGACCGCCGAGCAGTATGAGCGCGACGCTCGCCTGCCGGTGTTCGTCACCGACGCCACGGTTGCCGCACTGGCCAGCGGGATCACTGTCACGCGCACGGACACTACCGGCCGGGCCCGCACCTGGGTCCTGCCCGGGCTGGGCCTCGCCCCCTGGCTGCAGCGCACCATGGGCCTGCGGATCCGGGAAGCGCTCGGCGTCCGCAAAACCGACTTCAAGACGCGCAGTGATGGGACCCGGTACCTGCACCTGTGCTGGCAGGCCAGCCGCACCGGCCGCGAGCTGGAACCGCTCAAGCACCGCAAAGCCGGCGACTACCGCGACGTGCCCGTCCCGGACCTGATCTGGGACATGATCCAGCCGCTGCCGGACGGGCCGCTGTGCCCCGGCCCGCACGGCACCCCCTACCTCCCGTATGGCACCGCCAGCAGCCGGTTCGCCGCCATCCTGGACCACCTGGGCGTCAGCGGCGTGCACACCCACAGCCTGCGGCACCAGTTCGCCAGCGAAGCCCTCGACACCAACCCCCGCGAGCTGGCCAACATCTCCCAGGTCCTGGGCCACGACAGCGTCCAGACCACACTCCGGTTCTACATCCACCCCAGCGCCAACGCCGAACAGCGCATCAGCACGATGATGAACACCCGCTGGACTACCCCGCGTTAAATGCTCGGCAGGGACAGTTCGGTAGTACGAAAGCGGGCCTCGATGGTTGCGATGAGTTCTTGAGGTGGTGGAGTCAGCGCCGGGAATCCTGCCTGCTCACCGCCGCCGCTGAAAGCCCCGCTGGAGGCAGCCCTGCGCACCTGCAGTGGCCCGGTGCTGCTGCTGAGCAGCCCAGCATCAGCTACGTGCTCGATTTGCCGCACCGTGGCACCCAGCGCAGCGGCGTAGTCACCGGCCTTGCCGATAGCGGCGCTGATTGCCGCCGCGCGGACCTTCTTCCACGCGGGATTGTCCCAGTCGACGTCCCACGTCACGCCGTGAATGTTCAGGCTTAGGTCGGCCGACAGCACGCCGGTCAAATCGTCCAGCAAGTCCAAGTCCCGGATGGTCACCTGCAGCGCCACCGTAGCTGTCACCTGCCCAGTCCGCCTTAGCTGCCCAGTCTCCTGATCGTGGTACCGCTCTTCACGGGTCGCCCAGGAATGCGCTGACCACGTCAGCGGGCGGTTTCGCGCGTCTTCGCCGAATGGCACCGCACCAAGGGCGGCCAGGCCAGCCGTCAGGCGATCCGCGCTTGCGCTGACTGACCGCACCGCCCCTTCCTTGGATCCTTCCGTGTGCTCGATCTGCCCGTCCAGCACGGCATAGTCAGGGGCTACCAACTGCCGGGCCTCAGCACTGACCGACAGCACCACACTGTCCGTGACATTCATCGCTACCTCACCCGGGCCGCCGCCTGGTTATTGAGTGGACCCCAGCTCTGACAGCCTAATCCTGGCGCGGCCGGTCACCAGCCGCGCCAGCCGGGGGCGGCCACGAGAACCATTGCCTGTCGCCCGGTAGCCATCCCAGCAAGGGTTACACCCCCCGCAGGTGACCCACATGTGGGCCACATCCAGGCCCAAGACCCCATGCGGCCCCTGTCAGGAGCCGCATGACAGCGGCAGGGCCGCTGGCCTGGCTGGCGGCCGTTGCACCCGCTCCGTGAACGCTTCCTGACCTCACCCCCACTACGTGCGGCCGAGGTCAGGAAGCACTCCGCACAACAACCGCCAGCCAGGCAAAAGCAGGAAGAGCAATAAAGACTCAAGGTCAAAGGTCAAGGTCAAGATCAAGGTCAGAACCAGCGCGCCGGGCCACTCGCATGGAAGTCCCTAGCGACTGTCCCACCGGGACGGCACACAGGCGTATCAGCGCGAACACCGCCGGATGTCCCGTCCGCTGTCCCGGTGACTACCCCGCCAGTCACGGCGCGGCCCCGGCGTCATAGACGTCCGGCGGCTGCCCGGCTGCCCTCACAGGTTCCGGAGGCCCTGATGTACCCGGCGCAGTAATGCCGGGTCACGGATCAGCCCGGCTCCCGGCCGGGCAGCGGGGGGTTGGCCGTGTGCCCGGCGTGGCAGCCCGGCCGGGGTCAGCAGCTCAGCCGGTACCGCCAGTTCGGCCCAGACCACCTTGCCGCCGTCGGCCGCATAGAAGTAGTCCCATTCCCTGCATAGCGCGGTGACGATCATCAGGCCGCGGCCGCCCTCTTCATCCGATCCCGCGTGCTGGCGGACCGGCGCGCCCGGGTCACGGTCCCGCACCTCGATGACGATGGCCGCCTGGTACATCAGCACCCGCACCTGAATCGTGGCGAGCGTTCCCGGATCACCCCGCGCCGCACCGGGGTCCGTCAGCCCGCCTGCCTGCACTGCGTTGGTGACCAGCTCCGACGCCACCAGCGCCGCATCCCCGGCCAGCGCGGCCAGCCCCCACGGGTCCAGCGTCAACCGCACAAACCGCCGCCCGCAACTGACAGCCGCCGTCGTGGCGGCCAGCGTCAGCGACGCCATGCCCTGCGCCCGGTCCGGGTACGGAAGCTCAGCACTGGGAGCCGTCACGATTGCTCACACCTTCCAGGACGGGCCGGTATCGCCGGAGTACCTGCCTCTGCGCCAGCCGCACACGGCAGGCAGGTGCATGCGGCACGCTGCCAGCATGCTCGCTGCTACCATGTTTCCTGAATAGCACGATTATGCATAGCTGCACAATACGAGTAACGAAATACAGCTATGCATTTAGGAGGAATCTGTGGCCGTAGCACCCAACCCGATGGTCCGCCGACGCCAGCTCATGACCGAGCTGCGGCGGCTGCGGGACGAAGCCGGGCTGACACAGGACGACGTGGCGAACCAGCTGGACTGGCACCCGACGAAAGTCATGCGGATCGAGACCGGGCGGACCTCGCCGCACCCCAACGACGTGCGGGTCATGCTCGGCCTGTACGGCGTGACCAATCCCGAGCAAGTCACCGCCCTGGTCAAGCTGGCCCAGGACGCGCGGCAACGGGGCTGGTGGTACTCCTACCGGGACGTGCTGCTGAACCGGTACGAGTTCCTCATCGGCCTGGAAGCCGAAGCCAGCTCGATCAGGAACTTCGAGCTGGCGATGGTGCCAGGGCTGCTGCAGACCGAGGACTACGCGCGCGCCCTGATCAGCGGCGGCCCGATGGAACTGGACGCCACGGAAGTGGAACGGCGCGTCGAGGTCCGGATGACCCGGCAGCAGGCCCTTGACCGTGATGAACGGCCTCAGCTGTGGGTGATCGTCGACGAGGCGGCTATCCGGCGGACTGTCGGCGGCCCGGCGGTGATGCGCGGCCAGCTGGAGGCACTGGTCAAGACGGCCGGCCAGGCCCGCACGACGATCCAGGTGGTGCCCTACAGCGCGGGCGCGCACCCCGGCCAGCTCGGCCCGTTCGTGATCCTGGGCTTTCCCGAGCCGTCCGAGCCCGAGGTCGTCACCATGGAGACCGTCGGCGGGAACCTCTACGTCGACAAGCCCGAGGAGGTGCGTCTTTACACCACCGCCTTTGATCACCTGCGGGCCGTGGCCCTGAGCCCCGGGGACACGCGCGCTATGCTTCGTGCAGCGGCGGATGCCCTGAAATAGCCATCGGAGGAGGTGCGGGATGACTGACAGCGACCACTCCCGCCCTGCATGGCGGAAGAGTTCCTACAGCGGCCAGAACGGCAACTGCGTCGAGGTAGCTGATCTGCGCCCGGCCGTCGCAATCCGCGACAGCAAAGACCCGGACGGGCCGCAGCTTGCCTTCCCCGCAGCGACCTGGCGCGCCTTCGCGCACCGTATCCAGGCCGCAGACCCGGCCTTGGCCTGAAGGCCATAGCTGACCGTTCCCGGCTGTGGACTGAGGTTCGCCGCGCGCGCCAGGTGGCCTGGCCCTCTGGGCTGCCTTCCCGGCCGCCGCACGAAAGATGACGCCTCCGCACAGACCGGCGATGATTTTCTACCCATCCGGGACACGTGCCGCCGGCCCCGCGGGCGCACAGAGCAGCGCCCCGCGCGCTGGCCGCCGTACCAGGCGATCTCAGATCAAGACCGCCACCCCTGCCGGTGGCGTTGCCGGAGTTGCTGCCGATTGCCGGAAAACAGCCATTCCGGTGACCGTCAACAGGCCGTGGCCGGTACAGGTGAAGCCATGCAGGCACCTGACACCAGCCCGACCGCACCCGCACGCCGTGACGATGCCGGCACGTTCAAGATCACCGACCGGGACATCACCGGCCTGCTGCTGTGCGCCGAGCAGTACGGCGCACCCTACGACCTGCTGGCCGCCGCCCTGGACGTCAACGTCGACCGGCTGCGCGGCATCGTGGCCCGCTGGCGGCACGCCGGCTATGCCAGCACCGGTGGCCTGGGACGCGGCCCGGCCTGGTGCTGGCTCACCCCGGCCGGGATGCGGCTGCTCGGCGTCACCTACACCGCCCGGGAACCCTCCGCCGGCCGGCTCGCTCACATCCGCGCCGTCCTCGCCGTCCGCCTGTGGCTGCAATCGGGGGAGCTGTACCGCCAGCAGCGGGCCTGGTGGCGCAGCGAACGCCGCATCCGCGCCGCCGGCGGCGGCCAGGTGGGGATCGCTCACATCCCCGACGCGGAAGTGCACTGGCCGTCGCTGGAGGACTCTCCCTACGGCGGGCAGATCTGGGCCATCGAAGCCGAGCTGACCCCCAAGCCGCTGCCCCGGACGGTGGGGATCATGCGGGCGCTGCTCACCCGCACCAGCGACTACGGCCCCGACACTGGCGGCCGGGAGGCCCGGTAC
>CAXUJF010000375.1:0-6354 GCA_964250865.1 uncultured Streptosporangiaceae bacterium | reverse complement strand
GGGGGGGCGCGGGCGGGCGGGGCCGGGGGGCGGGGGGCCCCCCGAGCCCCTGGACGACGGGCGGGTGCTGTGGCACAACTACGGGCACGGCGGCGCGGGTGTCACGCTGTCCTGGGGTTGCGCCCGCGAGGTGGCGGCGGGGGTGCTGGCTCATGAGTGAGCTGGCCGGGCGGACGTTCCTGGTCACCGGGGGCAACACCGGGATCGGGCTGGCCACCTCCCGGGCCCTGGCCGACCGGGGCGGGCGGGTCTACCTGGCCTGCCGGTCCCGGGCCAAAGGCGAGGCGGCGGTGGCCGCACTGACCGCGCAGACCGGCTCGGACCAGGTCCAGTACCTGCCGCTCGACCTGGCCGACCTGGACTCGGTCCGGCGCTGCGCGGCCGGCTTTCTGGCCCGCGACGAGCCGCTGCACGTGCTGATCAACAACGCCGGTGTGGCGGGCCACCGGGGCCTGACCAAGGACGGGTTCGAGCTGCAGTTCGGGGTCAACCATCTCGGTCACTTCGTGCTGACCACGGCGCTGCTGGACCGGCTGGCGGCCAGCGCGCCGGCCCGGGTGGTGACGGTGGCCAGCGACGCCCACTACTCGGCCACCGGCATCGACTTCGACGCGGTGCGGCGGCGCACCGCGCACCTGACCGCGATGCCGGAGTACTCGGTGTCCAAACTGGCCAACGTGCTGTTCAGCCAGGAGCTGGCCCGCCGCGTGGCCGGGCGCGGGATCACCACCTACGCGCTACACCCGGGCGTGGTGGCGTCGGACATCTGGCGCCGGGTGCCGTGGCCGGTCCGGCCGCTCATCACCCGCCGGATGCTCACCACCGAACAGGGGGCCAGGACCACGCTCTACTGCGCCACCTCGCCCGACGTGGCCGGGGTCACCGGCCGGTTCTACCTCGACAGCCACGAGGCCGAGCCGAACCGGGCCGCCACCCCGGAACTGGCCCAGGACCTATGGGAGCGCAGCGAAGCCTGGGCCGCTGTCTAGGCTGGCCGTATGCTGGAACTGGCCGATTCGAGCGGCCTGATCGGCGACCGCGACGCGCTGGCCGGCCGGCTGGCCCAGGACGGATACCTGTTCTTCCGCGGCCTGCTGCCGCCGGCGACGGTGCGATCGGCCGGCCTGGCCATCATGGGTCAGCTGCGAGCGGGCGGCTGGACGCCCGGACCGGGCGGCCCGGGGGCGGCGACAGTCCGGGAGGCGCTGGCCGACCCGGAGTTCCGGGCGGCCATCACTAGCCCCGGACTGAACCAGATCCCGTACCTGCCGCCGCTGCGGCACCTGGTCCAGCAGCTGCTCGGACCGCGGACGTTCTCCTACCCGGCCAAGGTGCTGCGGGCGGTACATCCGGAAACCCAGGGCGGGTCCGTCGGCTTGCGGTGGCGGCGCCCCGAACGGCCGGCCGGGCGGCCGCTCGGGCGATATGTGCACTACGACTACGCGGTCTCGGGCGTGCAGGACATGCTGACCAGCTGGGTACCCCTGATGGACGTTCCGGTCCGGCTGGGTGGCCTGGCCGTCCGGCCCGGTGGCCACCTGGCGGCGCCGGTGCCGCCGCAGGTCCTGAGTCAGCGCGAGCCGGGCTGGGCGACGACCGGCTACCATCCGGGCGACGTGATCGTCTTTCACTGCCTGACGCCGCACGCCGCGCTGCCCAACACCGATACGGCGCTCCGCCTGTCGGCTGACTTCCGCTGGCAGCGGGCGGACCAGGCCGCCCCAGCCGAACTCGTGCTAGGACCGGTGGGACGGACGCGATGGGCCGGGACGGACGCACCGCCGGAGCTGTTCAGCAGGCTGTTCGGGGGCGAGCCCTGGTGGGAACCGGTGCCTGCCGGGCTCACTCTCCGCCCCCGGGCCCAGCTGACGGCGGTCCCGCCGGGCCCGTCGCGGTACTTCCGCGTTCACCGGGGGTGGCAGCACTGGCGGCTGCCGCCCGGGGCGGTGCACTGACCCACTGTCTAGGGTGGTGGGCATGCAGATTGGTTTCGGAGCGCCGGTGGCGGGAGCGTGGGCCACCCCCAGGGATCTGGCCGGCTTCGGCGCGCAGGCCGAAGAGGCGGGGTACGCGTCGCTGTGGACGTTCCAGCGGCTGCTGGTGCCGGAGGACACCCCGATGGACCCGGTGTACCAGAGCGTGCTGGATCCGATGGTGGCCCTGGGTTTCCTGGCCGCCGGCACATCGCAGATCCGGCTCGGGGTCGCGCTGCTCAACCTGCCGTTCATCTCCCCCGGTTACCTGGCTAAGCAGGCCACCACGGTGGACGTGCTGTCGAACGGGCGGCTGGACCTGGGCCTGGGCATCGGCTGGCTGCCGGAAGAGTTCACGCTGGCCGGGGCGTCGATGGCCCGGCGCGGGGCCCGGGCCTCGGAGTACGTGGCCGCGCTGCACGCGCTGTGGAGCCCCGGCCCGGACGGCTTGTCGCGGTTCGACGGCGAGTTCTACACGGTGCCGCCGGGACGGCAGCAGCCGACGCCGGTGCAGCAGCCCGGGCCGCCGGTCATCCTGGGTGGCATGTCCCGCCCGGCCATGGAGCGGGCGGGCCGAATCGGCGACGGCTGGATGACGTCGAGCCGGGCCGACCTGACCCGCATCACCGACGACATCAAGATCGTGCGCTCCGCAGCGGCGGCGGCCGGACGCGACCCGGACCGGGTCAGGATCGTCTGCCGGGGCGTGGTCCGCGCCGGTGAGGAGGTCAGGAACGACCGCGGCGAGCGGCGGCTGCTGTCGGGTCCCTACGACCAGATCCGCGCGGACGCCGACTGGCTGGCCGACCGTGGGGTGACCGAGCTGTTCTACGACCTGAACTGGGACCAGCTGGTCGGCTCGCCCGACGTCGACCACGCCGCGGCCGTGGCCCGCGCGGCCGAGATCATGGCCGCCCTGGCCCCGGCCCGGTAACGGCTGGGCCGAGCGCACGTACCATGTCGTGCGCTACACCGAGATGCTGGGGCGGGTGGCGGAGATGCCGCCGTCGACGTCGATGATCGCGCCGTGCATCATCCTGGCGTCGTCGGAGGCGACGAAGGCCACGGCTGCGGCCACGTCCTCGGGCTGGACCGGGACCCCGGCCGGGGTGGCCGCGGTCAGCTGCTCGATCACGTCCTTGGCGGATTCGTTGCCGGGGGTCAGCGTGGCACCCGGGGCGACGGTGTTGACCCGCACCCCGCGGGGCCCGAACTCGGCCGCCCAGGCCCGGGTCAGCTGTTCGTCGGCGGCCTTGGTCGCGGTGTACAGGGCGGCGAACGGGCTGCCGGTGCGGGCCATCCAGGATCCGATGTTCACGATCACGCCGGAACCGCGCCCGGCCATGGCCGGGGCCAGCTCGGCCACCAGTACGTGCGGCGCGCGCACGTTCACGGCCAGCATCGCGTCCAGGTCGGCGTCGGCCAGGTCGGGGGTGAGGGTGGCCGGGTACAGGCCGGCGTTGTTGACCAGGATATCGACCCGGCCGCCGAGCGCCTCGGTGGCCGCGGCGGCGAAGGCCCGCAGGCCGGCGTAGCTACCGGCCAGGTCGGACGGCACGAACACCGCCCGGCCACCGGCGGCCACGATGCCGTCCACCACGCCACGGCCCCGGCCGGCGTCACGGCCGGATACCGCCACCGTGGCGCCCTCGGCGGCGAGCACGCGGGCGATCGCCGCCCCGATGCCGCTGGTCGAACCGGTCACGATGGCCGTGCGGCCCGCCAGCCGCGGCCGGGTCTGGGTTGCAGTCATGGTTCCGTTCTACTGGCCATGGGCGGCGCCAACCAGGCCAGGCCGAACCTGGGCACGGCGTGACCACCCAGATCCGCTCGCGGCGGCCCTAGCATGAGGTTCGTGACATCCACCCCGGCCCGGCGTCCTGAGCTGGGCGAATACCTCCGCGCCCGGCGGGACCGTATCACCCCGGCGCAGGCGGGCATCGCCGCTTTCCCCGGACCTCGCCGCGTACCGGGCCTGCGCCGTGAGGAGCTGGCCATGCTGGCCGGGCTCAGCACCGACTACCTCAGCCGCGTCGAGCAGGGCCGCCAGGCGCACGTCTCCGGAGCCGTGCTGGACGCGCTGGCCCGGGCCTTGCGGCTGGATGAGACCGAGCACGCGCACCTGCGCGACCTGGCCGCGCCCGCCGCCCGGCCCGGGCACGGGGCGACCGGGGGCCGCCAGCGTCCCGATCCGGGGCTGCTGCGGCTGATGACCGCCCTCGATCACCTGCCGGTGCTGCTGCTCGGCCACCGCGGCGACGTGCTGGCCAGGAACGCGCTGCTGGAGACGGTGCTCGGCCGCCCGTTCGGCCAGGGCACGTCGTTCACGCGCTTCCTGTTCCACGATCCGCTGGCCCGCCAGCGGATCGTCAACTGGGAGATGTTCGCCGGTGCGTCGGTGGCCGCGCTGCGCCGCGAGGTGGGCCGCCGCCCGTACGACACCGCGCTGCGCCGCCTCATCGATGACCTGCGCGCCGATCCCCAGGTCGACGCCTGGTGGCACGACCACCTGGTCGTCGACTACTCATCGCTGGTCAAGAACATCGACCATCCGGTCGCGGGCCAGCTGCGCTTCGAGGTGGAGACGGTCTCCGCGCCGCTGGACCCAGAACAGCGCCTGGTCGTCTACACGGCCGAGCCCGACTCGCCCACGGCGCGGGCCCTGCCGCTACTGGCCAGCTACGGCGCAAACGTTGGCCCCGCCGCCGGCCCCGACGTGAGCATCGGGTCGGGGGCGTCGAACCGGGCGGTCACCACCGACTGACCGCTGCCGTCGCGGGTCACGACGGTCACGGCCGGCCGGTACGCGCCCCGCTGCGCACGCAGGAAGGCCAGGATGGCCGACCGGCCCACGGCCGAGGTGGCGCTGAGCTGAACGCCCCGCAGCGGGACCGCGGGGCTGGCGCCCTGAGGCGGGTCGTCGAAGGCCACCAGCTTGATCGGCCACTGGGACGACAGCACCGACAGGTTGGCCAGCAGGCGGGCGTCGACCCGGCCCTCCAGCAGGTCATGCCGCGCGGCCGGTGAGGCCTGGACGGTCCGGTTCCGCAGCAGCTGCTGCCCGGCGGACCTGGCCGAGGCTTGCTGGGCGCTGACGGCGGTCTCCAGGGCCACCACGCCGTCGGGGGCGGTGGCCCGGACCTCGACCCGGTCGGCGCCCGAACCGAAGCCCGCCAGCACCAGCGGCGCGTAGACCGCAGCCAGGCTGGCGCCGAACTCGTCGCGTACGGCGGCCGTGCCGATCACCACCCCGGAAGCGAGCGGGTTCTGGGTGGCCGGGCTCAGCGTCATCAGCCGCGCGGCCGGGAAGCCGTCCCGCCGGAGCTGCCCGCACGTGGCCGCGTCGCAGGACACCACGGTGCCCGGGCTCACCTGCTGCGCGACCCAGGCCGCGGCCTGGGCCTGGGTGGCTGTGGCCGATGCGGGGGCCGGCCCGGACCTGTTCACCGCCATCGCCGCCATCGTCACGCCGACCGCGCCCGCCAGGACGCCGATTGCGCCCAGGACGACCGGGCGCCGTGACCGCCGACGCGGGTTTACCCGGCAGGCCTGCGGCACGGCCGGTACCTGCGGGATGGCCGTTGCCTGCGGGATGGCCGGAACCTGCGGGATGGCCGGTATGGGTGAGGTCGGCGTTTCGTCCAAGGTCTGGCCGGCGGCTTGACCCGAGCCCGGGCCGGGGGCCCGGGCCGGTGCCCCGGGGACCACCAGCCCGAGCGGGGCGAGCTCAGTGGCGACCAGGAAACGGACGTTGGCCGCGGTAACCTCCCGCCCCAGCTCCCGGCTCACCCGCGCGGCGATCAGCTCGGACCCAGCACTGCCGGTCCCGCCCACCGCCCCATCCGCGATGGCCACGCAGACCAGGTACAGCAGCTGGGACAGCTGGACGACCTGCCCGTCACTCCGGCGGATCAGGAACCAGGGCTCCGCGAACTCGCTGCCGTGGTCCTCACCCAGCAGGTTTAGTCCCGTCGCGAGCCGGAGCCGCCCGATGACGGCCTCACCCACATGGCTCGGTTCGCTCATACGTGACATTCGGCACGCACGGGCGGGTGGATTGGTGCGTTTTGTAACTACTTTGCGTTATATGCGCTACACGCTACGGGCGATGTCCTCGCGGTGGGCGATGGCGGCGGCTTCGGTGCGGCTGGCCACGCCGAGCTTGCCGAGAATGTTGGACACGTGGACGCTGGCTGTCTTGGCCGAGATGAACAGCTCGGCTCCGATTTCGCGGTTGGAACGGCCGGCCGCGATCAGCCGCAGCACCTCACGCTCGCGGGTGGTGAGCGCGGACAGCGCGGCCCCGGTCCCGTCGGCCGCGCCTCCCGGCGCGGGGGCCCCGTCTGGGTGCGCCCCGGGGTTCGTCTACGAGGTGGCGAGG
>CAXUJF010000374.1:1974-6360 GCA_964250865.1 uncultured Streptosporangiaceae bacterium | reverse complement strand
CGCCCGGTCCGGGCGGGCCGTCCTCTGCTGCATTTCGGGCATGGTGTTCGTCGGTGGCAGCGTGGCCGTCTCGGGCGTGCTGGCCGGCGCGCCGATGTACACCGCCGAGGCCGTGCGGTACGCCGCGGCCTGCCTGCTGCTGGTGGTATTCGCCCGCCGCGCCGGGCGGCGGCTGGTCCGGCCCCGGGGCGCGGAATGGCTGTGGCTGACCGGCATCGCCGCCACCGGCCTGGTGCTGTTCAACGTCGGGCTGGTCCAAGGATCACACCACGCCGAACCGGCCGTGCTCGGCGTGGCCGTGGCCTGCGTGCCGCCGCTGCTGGCCGTGGGCGGGCCGCTGCTGGAACGCTCCCGGCCCCGGCCCGCGATGGTCGCCGCCGCGCTGGTCGTGACGGCCGGGGCCGCGCTCATCTCGGGCCTGGGCCGCACCGACGCGGCCGGCCTGGGCTGGGCCGCGGTGGTGTTCGGCTGTGAGGTGGCGTTCACCCTGCTGGCCGTGCCGGTGCTGGGCCGCCACGGCCCGTGGGGGGTGTCGGTCCACACCACCTGGATCGCCACGCTGATCTTTGCCGTGCTCGGCCTGACCCGGGAGGGCCCGGCGGCCGTGACCCGGCTGACCCCGCACGACTGGCTGGCGGTCGGCTACCTGGCCGTCGCCGTCACCGCGGTGGCGTTCGTCCTCTGGTACACCGGCGTGTCTCGCCTGGGCGCGGGCCGGGCGGGCCTGCTCACCGGCGTGGCCCCGGTGGCCGCCGCGATCACCGGGATCCTGCTCGGCGGCCCCGTGCCCCGGCCCCAGGTCTGGGCCGGCATCGCCGTGGTCGTGGCCGGCCAGATCCTGGGCCTCCGCCTGGCCTCCCGCCGCCCATCGACCCCGCCCAGCACTTTGGTAGCGTCAAAGCCATGAAGTTCGCCTGGCTCTGCAGCCACGAGGAGTACCAGCCGGAAGCCCTGGTCGACCAGGCCATCGCGGCCGAAGAGGCCGGGTTCGACATGGTGCTCGGCTCGGACCACTTCCATCCGTGGGTGGACGACACGTCCGCCGCCGGTTTCGTCTGGTCGTGGCTGGGCGCGGTGGCCGCCCAGACCGAACGGGTCCAGCTCGGCACCGCGGTGACCTGCCCGCTGTTCCACTACCACCCGGCCCTGGTGGCCCAGATGGCCGCGACCACCGACCGGTTGTCCGGCGGCCGCCTGATCCTCGGGCTGGGCACCGGTGAGGCCATCAACGAGCGCCCGCTGGGCTGGTCGTTCCCGGGTTACAAGGGCCGCCAGGAGCGCATGCAGGAAGCGCTGGAGATCATCCACCGGCTGTTCGCCGGAGAGAAGCTCACCTTCGAAGGCGAGCACTACAAGACCGACTCGGCCAAGCTGTACTCGCCGCCGGTGGGCGAGGTGCCCGCGCTGATGGCGGCGGGCGGCCCCAAGTCGGCCACGTTCGCCGGTGAATACGCCGACGGCCTGATCACCAGCGTCAAGGACCCGGCCGACACCGTGGACAAGGTCATCGGGCCTTATCGCAAGGCCGCGGCCGCCCGCGGGCGCACCCAGCGGGTGCTGGCCACCCGGTGGACGGTGCTGGCTGGCGGGCCGGACGAGGCCTGGCGGGCCCTGTCGGCCATGCGCGGCCTGCGCGCCCCGGGACGGCTGGAGACGGCCGACCCGGCCGAGCTGCGCTACCGGGCTGACGAGATGGACCGGTCCGAGGTGCTGGGCAGCTACACGGTGGTCCCCGACGCGGCCGGCCTGGTCGAGGCTTACCGGCCGCTGGTCACCGACGTCGGCGCGGACACCGTGTCCATCCAGGTCATGTCGAACGACCCGATGGGCACGATCGCGATGATCGGCAAGGAAGTGCTGCCGGCGCTGAAAGCAGCGTCGGCTTAATTTCCCCCAGCGCGGATAGGTGTAAGCGCTGCGACCCCCCCGATGTCCCCGAATCTGGCCTGGCTGATCGTCGGCGTGTCCTCGCTGGCGGCCCTGGCCGTCCTGACCGCGGGCTGCGCCGGTGCTCCCGTCGCGTCGGCGTCTCCGCTGTCACCGTCCTCGCCCGCGCCCCGGGCGGCCGCCTGCCCAACCCCGGCACCAGCGAGCCCTACGAGCACAACGCCTGGCTCGACCCCAGCCAGCACCCGGTCATGGTCCTCAAGGCCGGCTGACCGGAACAGATCAGAGCCGGGGTCGGTTGGCGCTGAGTACGCAATAAGGTCCGAGCAACTCGTTTTTCAAGCCTGAGGAGACGGCAATGTCCCGACCGGTTCTGGAGCCCACCGCCGAGCACCCGATCACGATCGAGCCGACCGAGGGACGGGTCGTGGTCCGGGTCGGTGACACCGTGGTGGCGAACTCCGACCACGCGCTGACCCTGCAGGAGTCCACCTACCCGGCGGTGCAGTACATCCCGCTGGACGACGTGGACCAGAAGCTGCTGCGCCGTACCGACACCGCAAGCTACTGCCCGTTCAAGGGTGACGCCAGCTACTACAGCGTCGAGATCCCGGACGGCGGCACCGTCACCGACGCGATCTGGACCTACGAGCAGCCGCACGCCGCCGTGTCCGAGATCAAGGACCACGTGGCCTTCTACCCCGACCGCGCCAGCGTCACCGTCGACCCCTACCCGGCCTGAGCGGCGCGCCGGGTGACCACCGCTGAGCCCGCGGAGGCGTTCCGGGGGCGGGTGGCCCTGGTGACCGGGGGGAGCGGCGGCATCGGGCAGGCCATCTCCCTGGCCCTAGCCGCCGAAGGTGCCCTGGTCGCGGTGCACTACAGCCGCGGCCGGGCAGCCGCTGAGAAAGTGGCCGGGCAGATCACCGGACAGGGCGGCCGCGCCGTGGCCCTCGAGGCTGACCTGAGCTCTCCGACGACCCCGGGCGAACTCGTCGATGCCACCGAAGCGGCTCTCGGCCCGATCGACCTGCTGATCAGCAACGCCGGAGTGGGCCAGCGCCGGACCCTGGAGGAAGTCACCACGGCCGAGTTCGACGAGACGCTGGCGGTGAACCTGCGGGCGCCGTTCTTGCTGGCTCAGCGGGTGCTGCCGGGGATGCGGGACCGCGGCTTCGGCCGGGCCCTGTTCATGTCCTCGGTGGCCGGGTTCACCGGCGGGATCGTGGGGCCGCACTATGGCTCGTCCAAGGCCAGCCTGCACGGGCTGATCCACTTCCTGGCCTCTCAGTTCGCCCCGGACGGTATCACCGTGAGCGGCCTGGCCCCGGCCCTGATCGCCGACACCGCCATGCTGCCCGGCGAGCCGGCCGAGTTGGCCCGCCGCGTCCCCGTCGGCCGCCTGGGCCGCCCCGCCGAAGTCGCCGACCTGGCCCTATCCATCCTCCGCAACGCCTACATCACCAACCAGGTCATTTCCATAGACGGCGGCACCTACCCCCACTAACGCCGAGCCGCTCACCTGATAACAGCAAGAAGCGCCGGGCCGCCTACGACGTCAAAGCCCCACTGACTCCGCAAGCCCCACGAACCTCAAAGCTTCGATTCCGAGGCCTCCTCGGTTACCGTGTGCAAAAATTGTCGTAGTAGCAGCAGGAATCGACCACGGTAATTGGCGGACTCCCAGCCCCATTGAATCTCCCGCATCGCCGCCAGCCTCACGCTGATAACAGCAAGAAGCAGCCGACGCACCAGGTCATCACCGCCGCAGCCAGGCCTAGCGGGGAAGCCGCTCCCGGTTGGCCTGCTCCACGTCCGAGGCGGCCTGGTCCTCGCCCTGGGCTCGCAGCCCGGCCACCACACCCACCACGTCGGCCTCGGGGCGGTTCTGGCTCAGCTTGGTCTTGGCCTCGATGCGGGTGATGGCCACCTCCACACCGACGATGGCCCGGAGCTGGCCCGCTACGAAGGGCGCCGGGGCGTCGTCCACCGACCACGGCCGATCCATCCGTGCCTCGTGCTTGGCGGTGAGCCGCCGAACCAGGTTTTCCACCCAGGCCGGGTCGTCGTGTACGACCAGCGTCCCGTACACGTGGGCGGTGATGTAGTTCCAGGTGGGGACGACCCGGCCGTGCTCGGCCTTGGACTGGTACCAGCCGGGGGAGATGTAGGCGTCGGCGCTGCCACGCACGATGACCAGCGACTCGCCCCGGGCGGGCACGCGCCACTGGTCGTTGTTCCGGGCCACGTGGCCGAGCAGGGCGCCGTGCGGTCCCGCGCCGTGGTCGAACACGAACGGCAGCATGGTGGCCAGCAGGCCCTGGTCGGTGAGCGTGACCAGATCGGCGGCACCGTGGTGCGCGAGCAGCTCGTGCACCTGAGTGTCGTCCACGGCGAAGTGCGCGGGTACGTACATCTTCTCAATGTAGGCCGGTACCCCCCCCCCCGGGGGCACAAAAACCCCCCGCCGGGGCCGCCCGGGAGAGCGGGGGAGCACGC
>CAXUJF010000374.1:0-1964 GCA_964250865.1 uncultured Streptosporangiaceae bacterium | reverse complement strand
GAACCTAACCGACCCGGGCGGGGACGCGCGTATCAGCGGTAGGACTCGGCCGGGCCGGGGAAGTTGCCGGACCTGACGTCCTGGGCGTAGGCGCTGGCCGCGTCGCGCAGCACCGAACCGACGTCGGCGTACTGGCGGACGAACTTCGGCGTCCGCGGCGACAGGCCGGCCATGTCCTGCCACACCAGGACCTGCGCGTCGCAGTCCGGGCCGGCCCCGATACCAATGGTCGGGATGGACAGGGCTTCGGTCACCCGCGCCGCCAGCGGCGTCGGCACGCACTCGAGCACGACCGCGAACGCCCCCGCCGCCTCCAGCGTCTTGGCGTCCTGCAGCAGCTGCTCGCCGTCTTCGCCGCGACCCTGCACCCGGTAGCCGCCGAAGGCGTGCACCGACTGCGGGGTCAGGCCCAGGTGCGCCATGACCGGTACCCCGGCCGCAACCAGGTCTTCGGCCTGCCGGGCGATCCGCCGGCCGCCCTCCAGCTTGATGGCGTGCGCGCCGGACTCCTTGAGAAACCGGGTGGCCGCGGTCAGCGCGTCCTTGCTCGAGGCCTGATAGGAGCCGAACGGCAGGTCGGCGACGACCATGGCCCGGCTGGTGCCGCGGACCACCGCCGCGGTCAGCGGGATCAGGTCGTCCAGCGTGACCGGGATCGTGGTCTCGTGCCCGTACACGACCATCGCGGCCGAGTCGCCCACGAGCAGGACCGGGATGCCGGCCTCGTCGAAGATGTGCGCGGTGAGGGCGTCGTAGGCGGTCAGCATCGGCCACTTCTCGCCGCGGGCCTTGGCCGCCGCGATGTCGCGGACCGTGACGCGCCGTCCGGTCGCGCCGCCGTACAGCGGCTCCGGGCTCTTGCTGCTGGTCCGCTCTCCGGTAGCGGCCGCACGTGAGCCTTCTGGCTGCAGATTCATGAAGAACCTCCACGTCTCGAGGCGCCCCTGCGGCGTCCCCGGACACACAGATGATGACACGCGCCGGGCAGTAATTGAAACCTCTGCGACATATCCATGTTACCAGTCCGGCCCAGGTCCGGCGCGCCCGCCATGCCGAGACCCCCATCCTGAGACACTGGGCACTCGGCGATCTTCGGGAGGGCGAGCATGGGCGAGCTGACCAGCGCGGATCTGGAGGCGGTGGATGCGCTGGCGGCGAGTTACGCCCAGCGCGGCACCCAGCCGGGTATCGCCTACGGCGTCGTGGCCGGGGGTCAGCTGGTGCACGCCGGGGGACTGGGGACCGCGCGGATCGGCGGTCCGGTCCCGGACGCCGGCACGGTGTTCCGGATCGCGTCGATGACCAAGAGCTTCACCGCCACCATGGTGCTGACCCTGCGCGACGAGGGTGCGCTGAGCCTGGATGACCTGGCCGAGCAGTACGTACCCGAGCTGAAGGGCTGGCCCCCGGTCACCCCGGACGCCCAGCGGGTCCGGATCCGGCACCTGCTCACGATGACCGCGGGCTTCCCGACCGACGACCCGTGGGGGGACCGCGAGCAGGGCACGCCGCTGCCGGAGTTTGCCGAGTTCCTGGCCCAGGGAGTCAGCTTCGCTTGGGCTCCCGGCACCAGGTTCGAGTACTCGAACCTGGGTTACGCGATCCTGGGCCGGGTCATCTCCGCCGTCACCGGCGCGTCCTACGCGGACGTGATCAAGGCCCGGGTGCTCGACCCGCTGGGCATGTCCCAGACCGGTTATGAGGCGGACCGGTTCGCGCCCGAGGTGCTGGCCGCCGGGCACCGCCGCGAGGGTGCCGGCTGGGCCGAGCTCCCGATGGCGCCGTACGGCGCGTTCGCCCCGATGGGCGGGGTGTTCAGCAGCGTGCACGACCTGGCCCGCTGGGTCAGCGGCTTCGCCGGCGCCTGGCCTCCCGGAAACGAGGCCGCGGGCCCGCCGCACCCGCTGGCCCGCAGTAGCCGCCGCGAGATGCAGCTCCCGCAGGTGGCCACCGGCCAGCTGCGG
>CAXUJF010000373.1:1882-6366 GCA_964250865.1 uncultured Streptosporangiaceae bacterium | reverse complement strand
AGCCGGCCCCGGCCCCGGTTACGGCCACCGGCGCAGCGTCGGCGGCTACCCCGTACGAGACCGGCCCGCGGGCCGACGTCATCGACCTGTCCGAGCACGTTGGCGACCAGCTCTACGACCAGTACGCCGACGCCAAGCTCCGCGCCGTCGGCGACTGAACGCGCAAGGCACCCCTGACCTTTGCTAGGCTGACTGTCGTTCTCGGGGCTGTAGCGCAGTCCGGTAGCGCACCTCGTTCGCATCGAGGGGGTCAGGGGTTCGAATCCCCTCAGCTCCACCCTTGAACTCGCAGGTCAGCGGTCCGCACGGCAGCTCGTATCATTTCGCTTCTTCTCCTGATGTCCGATTCTGGGAGCAGACTGGGAGCAGACCTTGAAACTTTCGTTCGAATAGCTTCCGTGCTCAGTTCCGCTTCCAGGGCGTTGCGGCCACCCCGGCCGCCGGCGAACCGGGTCGTGAAGACCAAGCCGTTATCCGTCAATGTCGAGGCCGGGGCACCATAGGCGGCGACCGCGACCCGGAACGCCGTCAGCACGGCCGGCCCGGTGACCCGCTGGTGAGCGGTGACCGACAGGGCATAGCGGGAGTGGTCATCCAGCCAAGTCAAGATCTCGCAGTCAGCGCCGCTGGCGAGCGGGTAGTGGGCGAAGTCGGATGGCCAGCACTCGTCGGGCAGCTCGGCTGCGAACCGGATGCAGGAGGACTTCGGCCGCTTGGACGGGTCCGGGGTGACCAGCTGCCGGCGGCCCAGGGTCCGGCTGACCATGGCCCTGCTCAATAACGTGATCGTTGGCCCGTTGCCCGCAGGAGCCGGGCTGGGGTGGTGTTGCGGGCTGCGGCGGCCGGGGCTATGGCCAGCAGGTTCGCGACGACGACGATTCCGACGGCGAGAGTTCCAATTGCTGCGAGGGGTATCACTGCGGCTGGTACGACGCCCAGGTGGGCCGCGAAGGCAAGCCAGACCACCCGGCCCGTGATCACCCCGACGGGGATGCCGGCGAGCAACCCGATGGCCGCGACCGTGGTGGCTTGCCAGGCGACGCTCATAACTATCTGCCTGTTGACAAAGCCAAGTACTTTGAGCAGGCCAAGTTCACGGCGACGTCGTGCCACGCTGACCATCAGCAGATGAAGCAGGGTGGCCGCGCCAAAAACCGCCACTATCCCGCCCACGATGGCAGGAAAATTAACTGCCTCCCCGAAGTTGACCAGGGATGTGGGGGCGACCGCGGGAGAAACAATAGATGGGTACGCATTGAGGTAATAGGTGATGGCCTTCCTTCCCTGTGGGCCGGCCACCACGCTGGCGAGTATCCCGTAGCTGCCGGCCCGGAGCAGGTCCTGCTGGCATTCGCCGCGGCCAGCTCCGGGCGGGCAGGCCGCCGCCTGGTAGCCGCGTACCGAGAAAATGGCTCCCGTGCCCAGGTCCACGCCGCCGCCCAGGGTTGGCAGGGAAACTCGCGATACCACGCGGAATGGCATTGTGCGTTTCCGCCCCGTAGGGGAGGCCACGGTGATCTCGACGTCGGAGCCCACGCGCGCCCCGGCCTGCCGCATCGTCGTTTCCCCGAGCGCTACCTGGCCGACCGCTGGCAGCCGGCCCGCGATCGTGGAGATGAGCATGGGACCTTGCACCGCCTCACCGGCAACTGCGCCAACGGGTACCCGGTTCACCAGGACGTCCTCTGCGTATCCCTGGGTGATGCGGCTGATCGCGGGATCATGCCGGAGGTGTCTTAGCAGGGCTGGATCAGGCTGGCCCGGGCTGAAATTGAGCTGGAAGTCGTTGCCGTACAGGGCCGGGCTGGTGGTGAGGTGGGAAAGGCTGGCGCCGAACACAATCGTGGCGCAGAGGACAGCTACAGCGAGCATCGCGCCCAGGATGGCGGATTCCACCGGAACGCTGGCACTTTCGGACCTTCGCTGGAGGGCGTGGCGGACTCCGATAACCGTGCTGGGAGGCACACCGGCGGCGGCGAGCCGGGCTACTAGCGCCGACGGCGTGGCCGCCGCTCCGTATTCCGAGGACGACGAGCGAGCGGCTCGAACTGCTGGCCAGAATCCGACCAGCAGGACGATAGCCACGGTGGCCAGCGCCCCCACCGGCAGGGCGACGGGATCAAAGATTACCCCGGCCGTGTTCTCGGCCACGCGCGCCTCCCCGACAGGGGCCAGCGGTGACAGTGCCACGGCGACCAGCACAGCACCCGCAGCGCCGAAGACCGCCACGGCCAGGTTCCGCACCACAGCGGTGAGGACCAGTTGCTGCCGGGTCGCTCCCAGGGCGGCCAGGATGGGATACCCGGCGCTCTCGAGCGCTGTCTGGCGAGCTAGCGCCTGGTAGAGAACGGGCAGTCCCAGGATCGCGGCGATGACGGCCAGCAGCCACCATCCGATGCTCTGGGAGTGAATGGACGATTCGATGGATCTTGCTGGTCCGTCCTCGTTTGCCACTCCTGCCGGTGCCCCTAGCGCGTTTACCTCAGCGTCGAACCGTGGAAGTCCCGAATTTCCGCCGCGCAGCCGTACGGCATATCCAATACTGTTTGCGGTCTGTGGCATAACTGTCTGCTTGAAGGCTCTTGTTACCAGTAGCTCGTCAAGCGGGGCGGAGCCCGAAGGGAAGTCGATTTCGGACGCTGAGATACCTACCACGCGGAGGTCGCGGCTTGGCCCGTCCGGCCGGAGGCTCGCATCGCCACTATCGAGTGCTACCTGCTGCGAGCGCGCGAAGAACGGAATGTGAATTACCGTCCCCACTTTGATGCCATTCTCTTGTTCAAGCGTGAATGACGCCAGTACCTGGTCAGGTTTCGATGGGTTAGGCAGATGGCCTGCAACCAGTCTCCACGGAGGCACGCCCGCGCCAGAAATGAACGCCACCGTCAAGTCTGATGAGTTAATCGGGTGCGTGCAGGAGCACAGTGGCTGACCTGCGATAGGACCAGTGATTACGGCGAAAGAACGGACGCCGGGAAGATGCTCAACTTTGGGCACAGGCTCTTGCGCGTAGACATTCGCGTCAAAGCCATACTGGGCGACAAATTGCGGGAATGCGGCATCCGTGCGGCGGCCGGCTGCGGTCGCAGCGATGACAAAGCCGCCAACGGCAGCGACGAGTAGGCCCAGAACTAGCCACGACCGCCACCGGCGGCGCGACTCGGCCCGCAGGACGAGCAATACCGAATTCAAGAGCCCCCCGCTCTACCTCCATCCGTGAGCTCAAGTATTGCGTAACTGCCCGGCGCCCGGCCATGTGGCCAGCATGCCTGCCCCTCTCGTGGTAGCACCCGTTCCGGTGAGCTTGGACTGTCGTGGTGGCTAACGATCTCTAATGGTGAGGGTTACAGAAGGGTGTGAGGTCCAGGCCGGTGTTGGCGAGGAAGCCTTCGAGGAGGGCGGGCCGGTATTGCATCCGTTTCAGCCGGGTCTTCACCAAAGCGGTCAGCTGGGCAAGGTTGCGCTAGCCATGTTGGCCAGGGACCGTTTCAGGTGGGACCAGACCAGCTCGACGGGGTTGAGTTCGTGGGCGTAGGGCGGCAGCTGGCAGACGGTCAGCCAGTCCCGGGCCGCGATCAGTTCGGTCATCGCGGCGCTGACGTGCGAGTTGAGGTTGTCCCAGACGAGCACGATGGGCCTGTTTAGCTGCTGGTGGGCGGCGTCCAGGAGAGCGGCGTAGTCCGTCTTGGTGAACCCCTTGCGCTGGTCCTTGCCACGCCGGCGGCTGTGGTGGACGCGGTAGATCAGCCCGGGCCGGCAGCCCGGCTTGACGGCGATCAGCGCGGCGAGGGAGACACGCTTGTTGCTGCCGCCGGTCACCGTCACCACCGGGGTGGTGCCGCGCTGGCCCCAGGTCCGGCCCTTCGGCGGCCTTAAGCCCTGGCCAGATTCGTCTTCGAAACAGATCCAGCCGCCCAGGTCCGCCGCGGTCCTTTACCACCGGCCACCTCTCCTCCCGCCAGGCCGCGATCCGCGCCTCGTCGCGTTCGGCGGCCCGCCGCGCGGGGACCTGCACGCTCCAGCCGATCCGGTGCAGCAGCAGATCCATCCCCGCCAGCGTGTAGTCCACACCGAACTGGCGCCGCACCACCTCGGTGATGCGGGCCAGCGTCCAGCACTGATCCTCATCCGAGCCATACACGGCAGGCCCGGCGTCCAGCAGCGTCGCCAGCTCCCGCAACTGAGCTGCGGTGAGCTTGCACTTCGCCCCGCCCGCGCCCCGCGCCAGCTCGTACAGCTCGTCCACGCGGCTGTTGCTCATGCCCTCGCTCCGGCTCCGTTTTCTAAGCCAGTGCTCGTGCATTAGACCGCCGAACTCCATCACAGCACCATCGGTCAGCACGCGTTCGATCTGGTAGCCGAGCTGCCTGGTGAAATGAAGGTCCTCAAGCATCTTCTTGTTCCCCGATTCGGATTGTTTTTTCTGATCGCCCAGCAGCGCCGAAGCCGACCGGGTCGAGCCGACAAAAAACAGCATCAGCGAG
>CAXUJF010000373.1:643-1848 GCA_964250865.1 uncultured Streptosporangiaceae bacterium | reverse complement strand
CCGGCCCCGACCAGCGCGTCGTCGCCTACCCCCTCCACCCCGACCGTACCGTCGCGCCGGTACTCCTGGCACAGGAGGCCGCCGTAGGCAGCAATGTACTGATCCTGCTTGCCGACCGGCTCGCCGAGACGCGTATGTTCGATTTCGAATGCTTCCTCAGCCAGAGTCGCACTCCCGACATGCTTCTGCCGAAACGCATATAACGCATGCAGCAGCCCGACAGTGAACGCGCCGGAGGACCCCAACCCTGTCCCCGACGGCACATCCGCGACGCTTGTCAACTCAATCCGGTCCTCGAAATCGTGCTTTTCGAGTGCTTCCCTGAAAATCCGGTGCTGGATCGCGCTGCGCTCCTGCACATGCTCCATCTCGGAATATTTGAGGAAATAACCGGGAAAGAACGACCGGTTCGCTGTGATGTACACGTATTTGTTAATTGCGGCAGAGATGACGAACCCGCCGAACTCGCGGTAGTACGAGGGCAGGTCCGTCCCGCCGCCGCCGATGGAAATCCGTAAAGGCGTTTTTGCGATGATCATCGTTTTTCTCCCTGCAAAAGCGCCCGCGTTTCCGCTAGACCGGCCGGTGAACCGATTTCGTAAAAGCGCTCACGCACCTCAAACCCGGACAGCTCGCCGCGCGCCAGCAGGTCCGCCGCCACGTCGGCCAGGTCTAAGCGCGCACCCTCCGGCCAGCCCTCAAAGGCGCGCGCTCGGAAGCAGCTCAGCCCGTAGTCGATATGCCGCATCGTTGGGCTCTGCGCGGCCTTGCTATAGCGCGCGATCCGCCCGCTCGTGAACTCTACATTGCTCGTATCCCACCGGCCCGCGTTCGGGTACACGGTCATGAGGGCGTCGCGCCCGCTGCGTGCAAACGCCTGCCACACCGGCGCAAACGCGGTCGGCAGCCAGCTGTCGCCGTACATCACCATGAACTCGGGCCCCAGCAGCGGCAGCGCTTTCTTGATCGCGCCGCCCGTGCCCAGCGGCACGGTTCCGTCCGCCGAGTAACGCACCCGCAGACCCCAGCGCGCGCCGTCGCCCGCGTACGCGCGCAGCTGCTCCTCCAGATGGCCGCAGCAGATCACGACCTCCCGCAGGCCCTGCACTGCGAACTCTCGCAGCTGGTGACCCAGAAACGGTTCGCCTGCGATCGGCAGCATCGATTTCGCGATCGTCAGGGTCGCCGGGCGCATGCGCGTGGCA
>CAXUJF010000373.1:0-633 GCA_964250865.1 uncultured Streptosporangiaceae bacterium | reverse complement strand
CCCGCAAGCAGGGCCAGCGTCGGCATCTCAGCCATGGAGCACCCGTTCTTCCCCGCGCATGGCGTCGAGCGCGGCCCGGATCGCTTCCCGGGTGGTCCAGCGCGAGCTCCACCCCAGCGCCCGGATCCGTTCGCTGTTAAGACGGATCACGGGCACATCGCCCTTCCAGCCGCGCGTGCCGCCGGTGTAGGCATATTCTGGCTGCTCGCGGAGGCCGAGGCACGCAACCGCTTCGTCCGCGATCTCGCGCACTGTAATCGCGTCGAGCGTCGAAACATTGAATGCCTGGAACGCTTCCCTGCTCTTGTCCATCGCGGTCAACACGGCCGCGACTACATCCTGCACATGAATGTAGGACTTGCTTTGCTGTCCGTCGCCGAGGATGCGCAGCGTTGTCGGATCGGCGGTGAGCCTGCGCAGGAAGTCGAAGCCGACGCCGTGCGTTTGCCTTGGGCCCACCACGTTTGCAAAGCGGAACGCACACGCGCGCAGCCCGAACATCGCGCAGTAGCTGGCGATCAGGGCTTCACCGGCCAACTTGCTCGCGCCATAGGTCGAAACCGGGCGGAATGGCCCATCGTCCTCACGGATCGGCGCTTCCCCAGGCTCGCCGTACACGCCGCTGCCCGAGGC
>CAXUJF010000372.1:2362-6382 GCA_964250865.1 uncultured Streptosporangiaceae bacterium | reverse complement strand
GCGCGTCGGCGGCGGCCCCGATCCAGGCATGGTGCGCGTTCACGGCCCGGGCCGTGGCCGGCGCCCGGGCCGCGCGCTGCCGCTGGGCACAAGCCAGGTCAGCCAGGCTCAGCCCGGCCCCGCCGCACCGCGCGGGCAGCGCAAGCTTGAGGTAGCCGGAGTCGCGCAGCACGGCCAGGTCCGCGGCCAGCAGGCTGGCGTCCGTGTGCGCTGCCCCGCCCTGGGCCCCGGCGGCCGGCGGGCTGGCGTCCGTGGGCGATCCTCCGGCGTCCGGCCGGGAGGCCAGCCGGTCCAGCAGTCCGCGGGGGAACGGGCCGGGTTCCTCTGGTGCCATCAGGCCCCCTCCCTCCCGCGCCGCTGCGAACGTCACCACCTCAACCTCAGCATGGCCGTCAAGTAAAAGTCAACTAAACTGGTTGGAAAACTATGAAAACGCGCCGACGGTGACGCGAGGATCCGCCAGAGGTAGCGCGGAGGCTCGCTAGTGGAGCGGCTCAGCGCCCGCGGGACGCCCAGCGGCCGGCCCGTCAGTCGTTGAGGACCCGCACCGGAGAGCCGTTGACGAACGCGGCGATGTCCTCCACCGCATCACGGTAGAACACCTGGTACGTCTCGTCGGTGACGTAACCCAGGTGCGGCGTGAGCACGGTGTTCGGCAGCGTGCGGAGCGCGTGAGCCAGCGGCAGCGGCTCGGTGTCGTAGACGTCCAGCGCGGCCCCGGCGATCTGCCCGTCCCGCAGCGCGGTCACCAGGGCCGAGCCATCCACGATCGGCCCGCGCGAGGTGTTGACCAGGTACGCGGTCGGCTTCATCAGCCCCAGCTCGGCCGCCCCGACCAGCCCGGTGCTGCGCGGGCTCAGCTTGTAGTGGATGGTGACCACGTCCGAGCGGGCGAACAGCTGCTCCTTGCTGACCGGCTCGACGTCGATCTCCCGGGCCTGGTCTGGGTCCAGGTTCTGGCCCCAGGCCGCGACGTGCATACCGAACGCCTGCCCGACCGCGGACACCTCCCGGCCGATGCGGCCCAGCCCGACCACACCGAGCCGCTTACCGTGCAGGCTCATCCCGATCGTCCGCTGCCAGCCGCCGCGGGACGACAGTGCCGCCCCGCCCGCCCGGGTCGCGGCCCGCATCCGCCAGTCCTCTTCCGGGATGTGCCGGGCCAGGGCCAGGATCAGGCCCCAGGTCAGCTCGGCGGTGCCGCCCGAGTGGCCACCGGTCCCGCACACCGTGACGCCGCGGTCACGCGCCGCGGCCAGGTCGATCGCGGCGTTGCCCATCCCGGTGGTGACCAGCAGCCCCAGGTCGGGCAGCAGCGCCAGCAGGCTGGCCGGGAACGCGGTCCGCTCCCGCATGGCCACGATCACGTCGAAGGGCCGCAGCGTGGCCGCCAGCAGCTCGTGCCGGCTGATGTGCTCGTTGAACACCGTGACCTCGGGCGACCCCGGCAGGCCTTTCCAGTCGGCGTACCCGAGAGCGACGTCCTGGTAGTCGTCAAGAATCGCGATCCGCATCCCGCGCTCCCCGCATGAGCTTCCGCCGTGATGAGGCCGATGGGCCGAAAATGACCCTACTCGCCTGCTGATACCGTCGGCCGTGGTGACCGGCGGAAATTTCGGGAGGACGACGATATGCCGTGGCTGGACGCGCTGACCGCCAAGGCGCTCGACCGTGAGCGCCCGACTGATCAGGAGGCGCTCGCCGTCCTGACCAGCAGTGACGATGAACTGCTGGACGTGGTCGCGGCGGCGTTCCGGGTGCGGCAGCGGTTCTTCGGCCGCCGGGTGAAGCTAAACTTTCTGGTCAACGTCAAGAGCGGGCTGTGCCCCGAGGACTGCTTCTACTGCTCGCAGCGGCTCGGCTCCGGCGCGGACGTGCTCAAGTACAGCTGGCTGAAGCCGGATGAGGTCCTGTCCGCCGCCCAGGCGGGGGTGAGCGCCGGGGCCAAGCGGGTGTGCCTGGTGGCCAGCGGCCGCGGTCCCGCGGACCGGGACATCACCCGGGTGTCGGAGATGATCGGCTCGTTCAAGGCCGAGCACCCCGACGTGGAGGTGTGCGCCTGCCTGGGCCTGCTCCGCCAGGACCAGGCCGAGCAGCTGCGCGAGGCCGGCGCCGACGCCTACAACCACAACCTGAACACGGCCGAGGCCCACTACGGCGACATCTGCACCACGCACGACTTCAGCGACCGGGTCGACACCGTGCAGCAGGCCGCGGCGGCCGGGCTGTCGCCCTGCTCCGGGCTGATCGCGGGTATGGGCGAGACCGACGCCGATCTGGTCGCTGCGGCCTTCGCCCTGCGTGACCTGGACCCGGACTCGGTGCCGGTCAACTTCCTGATCCCGTTCGAGGGCACGCCGCTGGCGGGGGAGTGGACCCTCACGCCGCAGCGCTGCCTGCGCATCCTGGCCATGGTCCGGTTCGTCTGCCCGGACGCTGAGGTCCGGCTGGCCGGCGGCCGGGAGCTGCACCTGCGCTCGCTGCAGCCGCTGGCCCTGCACATCGCCAACTCGATCTTCCTCGGCGACTACCTGACCAGCGAGGGCCAGGCCGGTCAGCAGGACCTGGAGATGATCGCCGACGCGGGCTTCACTGTGGAGGGTGCGGCCGAGCCCACGCTGCCCGAGCACCGCCGCGACCTGATCAAGGTCCGCCGCCGTGGCGCCGGCACCAGCCTGCCCGCCAACACCTGACGCCGACACACCCGGTCGCCTCCCACCAGCCGACCCCCCTCTTTATTAATGTGGTCATCATGGCCACCCGTGCGCCCAAGGAATCGACTCGGCCGCGCGGCGGGAGTTCTGGCGACTTCCGCGCGGAGCCATCCGGTCCTGCCCGGCGTAAGCCCGCGGCGGCCTCAGGACGCTCGGGCGCGACCCGCAGCACGGCCAAACCGAAGCCCAGGAGCAACAGCAAGGGCAGCAGCAGGAGCCGCAGCTCCACGGCCCGGGGCAGCAGTGCCCGCAGCCGCCGGCCGGCTCCGGCCCGGTCCCGGGATCCGATCCTGATCCTGGTCGGCTGGGTCGGGCACGCGGTAGCTGCGGCCTGGATGGTGGCGGCCAACACCGTCGGCTTCGCCGCCCGGCGGATCGGGCGCAGTGCCCGCGATCTGGAGCCCGACCACCGCCGGGATGGGGTCGGGCTGCTCTGGCTGGCCGTCGCGTTCGTGCTGGCCGCCAGCATCTGGTGGGGCATGGACAACCTGGTCGGCCACGGGGTCTCCGCCTTCGTGCACGGCGCCGCCGGGTCCGCCGCGTGGCTGTCGCCGCTGCTGGCCGGGATGCTGTCCTGGCGCTACCTTCGTCACCCGGAGCACAACGCCCAGGCCGGGCGGGTGGCCATCGGCTGGGGCGCGCTGGCCATCGGGGTGCTCGGGCTGCTGCACATCGCCAACGGCACACCCTCTCCGTCCGACGGTGAGACGGCCATGCGGCACGCGGGCGGCCTGATCGGCTTCGTCGTCTCCGCCCCGCTGTCCAAGGCGCTGACCGCGTACGTTGCCGCGCCGGTGCTGGCCCTGGTGGCCGGGTTCGGCATTCTGGTCATCACCGGCACGCCGCTGCACCGGGTGCCGGACCGGGTCGAGGAGGCGCGCGAGTACTTCGGCCGCCGCACCCGCGTGTTCGGTGAAGACGAAGATTATGGCGAGGAGTACGGCGAGGACGATGAGCCGGCCGCGCTAGAGACGGGCAGCCACCGGATTCGCGGTCAGCTGGCCAAGGGCGTCCGCGGCGCCCGCGGTGCCATTGAGGGCGCGGACCGGGTCAAGCCCTACGACTCCCCGCTGATCACCCCGAACTCGAAGGGGCGCAAGGGTGCGCCGCTGGACGACCCGGCCGCCGCGCTGGGTGACGAAGGCGGCCCGCCTCCGGGGACACAGCCTGGCCCGGAGGCCGACGAGGGCCTGCTGGAGGCGCTCGGTTTCCTGCCCGGAGCAGGCCTCGGCGGTATCGGCATCCCGGGCGGCGGGGGGGGGGGGGGGGGGGCGGGGGCGGGGGGGGGGGGGGGCCGGCGGGCGGG
>CAXUJF010000372.1:0-2352 GCA_964250865.1 uncultured Streptosporangiaceae bacterium | reverse complement strand
CTCGGCGGTAGCGGCAGCCCGGGCGGCGCGCCCGGCCCAGCCGGGGCCGGGCGCAGCGACCTGGCCGGCAGCTTGGCCGATAGCCCAGTCACGGCGGCTCCGGCCCCCGCTGCCCCGCCGGTGGAGCACGAACACTTCCGCAAGCCCGAGCAGCTCACGCTGACCGGCGCCGTGACCAGCTACACGCTGCCGCCCGCCGCGATGCTGCGGCCCGGTTCCGCGCCCAAGGCCCGGACCCAGGCCAATATAGACATGCAGCGGGCCTTGTCGGTGGTGCTGGAACAGTTCAACGTGGACGCCCAGGTCACTGGCTTCACCCGGGGCCCAACGGTGACCCGGTACGAGATCGAGCTCGGCCCCGCGGTCAAGGTCGAGCGGGTCACCGCGCTGAGCAAGAACATCTCCTACGCGGTAAAGAGCGCGGACGTCCGTATCATCTCCCCGATCCCGGGCAAGTCCGCGATCGGGGTGGAGATCCCGAACATCGACAAGGAGATCGTCAGCCTCGGCGACGTGCTCAAGTCCCAGGTCGCGATCACCGACCATCACCCGATGGTGGTCGGCCTGGGCAAGGACGTCGAAGGCCGCACGGTGGTGGCCAACCTGGCCAAGATGCCGCACATGCTGATCGCCGGGGCCACCGGCTCCGGTAAGTCGGTCTGTGTCAACGGCCTGATCACCTCGGTGCTGACCCGGGCCACCCCGGACGAGGTGCGGATGATCCTGGTCGACCCCAAGCGGGTCGAGCTGTCCATCTACGAGGGCATCCCGCACCTGATCACCCCGATCATCACCAACCCCAAGAAGGCGGCCGAGGCCCTGGACTGGGTCGTGGGGGAGATGGAGCGCCGCTACGACGACCTGGCCGCCTCCGGCTTCCGGCACGTGGACGACTTCAACAAGGCGGTCCGGGCGGGCAAGCTGACCGCCCCGCCCGGCAGCGAGCGGGTCTACCGGCCCTATCCGTACCTGCTGGCCATCGTGGACGAGCTGGCTGACCTGATGATGGTCGCGCCCCGCGACGTGGAAGACTCCGTGGTCCGCATCACCCAGCTGGCCCGCGCGGCCGGCATCCACCTGGTGCTGGCCACCCAGCGGCCCAGCGTCGACGTGGTCACCGGCCTGATCAAGGCCAACGTCCCGTCCCGGCTCGCGTTCGCGACCTCCAGTCTCACCGACAGCCGGGTCGTCCTGGACCAGCCCGGTGCGGAGAAACTGGTCGGCCAGGGCGATGCGCTGTTCCTGCCCATGGGCGCGAGCAAGCCCATGCGGCTGCAGAACGCCTTCGTCTCGGAGAAGGAAATCCGCGAGATCGTCGCGCACTGCAAGAAGCAGGCCGAGCCGGACTACCGCGAGGACGTACAGGCTGCTCCGGAGAAATCCCGCGACATCGACAGCGAGATCGGCGACGACCTTGAGCTGCTGGTCCAGGCAGCCGAGCTCATCGTGTCCACCCAGTTCGGGTCGACCTCGATGCTGCAGCGCAAGCTGCGGGTCGGTTTCGCCAAGGCGGGCCGGCTGATGGACCTGCTGGAAAGCCGCGGCATCGTCGGGCCCAGCGAGGGTTCCAAAGCACGCGACGTGATGATCAAACCGGACGATCTGGGTGAGGTTCTGGCCTCACTGCGAGGCGACTGACCTGCGACGACACGAACGCGCCGGGTAGCCGGTCCGTCGTGTCGTTTCGGCCTTTCGGGGCCTGGCACGGTAGCCTGCCATGCATCCGTAGAGGTGCATAGTGGAGGCGCAGCGTGAGTATCGGTGACACGCTGGCAGAAGCGCGCCGACAGTCCGGTCTCACCGTGACGCAGGTCAGCGAGCGGACGCGCATCAGGGAAACGATCATTCGCGGGATCGAGCAGAACGACTTCTCGGCCTGCGGTGGTGACTTCTACGCCCGGGGCCACATCCGCAGCATCGCGGCCGTGGCCGGGTTGGACCCGGAGCCGCTGATCCACGAGTACGACGAGGCCTACGGCGCTCCCAAGCCGACCCGGGCCGCCGACGTCTTCGAGCCGGCCACGCCGCTCCGGATCAAGGAACGCCGTTCGCTCAACTGGAGCGTGGCCATGATCCTGGCCCTGCTCGTGGTGGTCGGCTACGGCGTCTACCACTTCGTCTCCGCCGGGTCGGGCGGCCCCGCGGGCAAGACCGCCGCCGTCGCCCCGCCCGCGACCACCACGCACTCCGCCTCGCCCGCCCCCGCGCGGGCGAGGGTGCAGCCGCCCGGCGGCGAGCCGAGCGGAAGGGCGAAGGCGTGAGGCGAAGCAAGGGCGTCGGCCCGGGTTGCGGCGTTCCCGGGCGCGGCGCAGGCTGCGGCTTGTCAGGATTACCTTAAGGCTTACCCCAACT
>CAXUJF010000371.1:4554-6408 GCA_964250865.1 uncultured Streptosporangiaceae bacterium | reverse complement strand
CCACCCCGGCCGCGGTGTTCGGCGTGGTGTCGCTGGTGTTTTGGTCCATCCTGCTGGTGGTCTCGGTGAAGTACGTGCTGGTCATCCTGCGGGCGGACAACGACGGCGAGGGCGGCGTGATGGCCCTGGCCGCGCTGGCCCGGCAGGCGCTCGGGGCCGCCCGCGCCGCACCGCGGTGCTCGGGGTGCTCGGGGTGCTCGGCGCGGCCCTGTTCTACGGCGACAGCGCCATCACCCCGGCCATCTCGGTCCTTTCGGCTATGGAAGGGCTGGACGTGGTCTCGCCCGGCGCGGGCGGCCTGGTGCTGCCGCTGGCCGTGGTGATCATCACCGTGCTGTTCGTGGTGCAGCGCTGGGGCACGCACCGGGTCGGCAGCCTGTTCGGCCCAGTGATGCTGCTGTGGTTAGGCGCGCTGGGCGCCGCCGGGCTGGCCGAGGTGCTGCGCAGCCCCGGCATCCTGCGCGGCCTGTCGCCCAGCTACGCCGTCGCCTTCATCGCCGGCCAGCCGTACGCCGCGCTGCTGGCCATGGGTGCGGTGGTGCTGGCCATCACCGGCGCCGAGGCCCTCTACGCCGACATGGGGCACTTCGGCCGGCGGCCCATCCGGCTCACCTGGTTCGCCCTGGTGTTCCCGGCCCTGACCCTCAACTACCTGGCCCAGGGCGCGCTGATCCTGCGCGACCCGGACGCCCGGTCCAACCCGTTCTTCCTTCTGCTGCCGCACTGGGCCCAGCTTCCGATGGTCGTGCTGGCCACCGCCGCGACCGTGATCGCCTCACAGGCGGTCATCTCCGGCGCATTCTCCATCACCCGGCAAGCCGTCTGGCTGGGCTTTCTGCCGCACCTGCGGATCCGGCAGACCTCCGGGCGGGCGTACGGGCAGATCTACGTGCCCGCCGTCAACTGGGCCCTGTTCGCCACCGTCCTGGCCGTGATCTTGGCCTTTCGGTCCTCCGAACGGCTGGCCGCCGCCTATGGCGTCGCGGTCACCGGCACTTTCCTCATCACCACCGCGCTGTTCCTGGTGGTCGCGCACGGCCGGTGGCACTGGAAGACCTGGCAGCTGGCCCTGGCCGGTGTGGTCCTCGGCGGCGCGGAGCTGACCTACTTCGCGGCCAACCTGACCAAGCTGGCCGAGAGCGGCTGGCTGACCCTGCTCCTGGCCGCCGCCGTGTCCGTCACCATGCTCACCTGGCAGCGCGGCAGCAAGATCGTCGCCGCCCGGCGTACCGAACTGGAGGGCGACCTCCTGGGCTTGGTGGCCGGCCTGCCCGGCGCCGGGGTGCGGCGGGTGCCCGGCACCGCCGTCTTCCCGCACCCGACTAAGCTGACCGCACCCCTGGCGCTGCGGGCCAACGTGGCGTACAACCGGGTCCTGCACGAGCAGGTCGTCATCGTCTCCAGCCACACCGCCAACGTCCCGCACATTCCCTGGGGGCGCAGGCTGACCGTCGACCACCTGGGGGATCCTGGCGACGGCATCATTCACATCGACGCGCGTTTCGGCTTCCTGGACACCCCCGACATTCCAGAAGTCCTCCGGCGCGTCGCCCACGAGCACCGCGAGGGGGATCTCGACCCGGAGCGGGCCTCGTACTTCCTGTCCCAGGTCGCCCTGCACCGTGGCCCGGAGCCCGGCATGACCGCCTGGCGCAAGCACCTGTTCATGGCGATCGCGCGGAGTGCCACCGGCGAAGGTAACTACCTGCGCCTGCCCGACGAGCGCACGGTCATCCTCAGCGCCAAGATCCCGGTCTAGCCGGGACCCCGGCGCCCCCCGGCCCCCCCCCCCCCCGGGGCCCGCGGGGAGGGCGGGGTTAAGGGGGGGGGGCGGGGGCCCGACGCGTGGGGGCG
>CAXUJF010000371.1:0-4544 GCA_964250865.1 uncultured Streptosporangiaceae bacterium | reverse complement strand
AGATCCCGGTCTAGCCGGGACCCCGGCGCCCCCGGGCCGCACCGGCCCGGGGCGCCGTCTGGCAGGCGTCGTTACGGAGTGCGGGCGCGGTACCGTCAGCTTGCGGCCGGATCGAACCAGGTCTCGCCCTCGGGCAGCTGGGGCCCGGGCCTGGTCCGGGCCCCAGCTTTCCCGGGCGTACGGGTGGACCGGGACCACGTTCCCGAGCACCGGTCGACCACCCGCCAGGCCACCTCCACCGTGTCCTGCTGGGCGAAAAGCCAGTGCTCTCCGTTCAGCGCCGCCCCGGTGAGCCGGGCGTAAGGGCACATGTCCGAGCCGGGGTGCTCGGCGAAGGTGAGCTCGGCGGCGCGACCGGCCAGTCCCGCCTGGGTGACCCAGGCCCGAACCGGTCTCGGTCAGGTCGAAGTCGCGGGCGACCTGCCCGATCGTGCGGTCACCCGCCCGGCACCGCTCCACGGTCTCCGTCTTGAACTCCGGCGTGAACGACCGGCGGCGCCGCGGCTGCTTCCGCCCCATGGTCTCCATAATGAACATCCTTCCGCCCGGGGCAGAACCCCTGATGGTGAATGTCCGTCAAACCGGAGGAAGCCCAAGGCATACGCCGACAAAATACGCGCCTCCGCTCAGCCGCGAACCTCATGCCACACACGGCCGCTCGCAGACCTCGTTCGTGGCTCGTCCGTGGACACGGCTCTCCGTCCGTGGCCGTCCGTGAAAACCGACGGTTACACCGACCGCTCTGAGCCCCGGACGGTGTCCGCTATACGTCCGTGGACAGCGCAACACAGGGGTCTCCAGCGACCCAAGATGACACACCACGGGACAGAGAAGAAGCGGCCCGCATAGCCGCGTTGATACCGCTAGCGGGCCGTTTCCGCAGGTGGTGGCAGGTAGTGGATTCGAACCATTGAAGGCGTAGCCGACGGTTTTACAGACCGCTCGCTTCGGTACCGCTGGGTTACCGCCGTCACCACCTGGTCTGGCATGTGCGCTCGTGGTGGTCAGCTGCGCCGGTGTACCGGCAGCGCTTTGGCGTCATACTCAGTGCGCGCTTTCTCAACTACGTCGGCGCTGGCCGTGCCCCACGCGGTCAGCTGGGCGAAGATGGGCGCGAGACTCGCTCCCAGATCAGTGATCTCGTACTCGACCCGCGGCGGTACTTCAGCGTGATAGTAACGCCTGACCAGGCCGTCACGCTCCAGCTGCCGGAGCCGCTGCGTCAGCACCTTCGGCGTGATCGACGCGATGCGGCGTTCGATCTCAACGAACCGCTGCCTGCCGAACTCATGCAGCGTCCACAGCACGGGCGTCGTCCAGCGGCTCGACAGCACCTCGACCGCCAGCCCCACCGGGCACGCCGTTTCCGGGGAAGCCCGCACCCTCGCCTCGCTCGTGGCCTCCGTCACACCCTCTAACCGTCACTTTCCTCTAGGTACCTACTACCAACCGGATACTAACGTGTCCGGATACCCGGCGGACAGCGACCGCCGGTGAACGCTGCAGCCGGCCGGACACGGCTCCGCTGGCGGCCAGAATGAGGAGGAATCCAGTGTTTGCTCAGGTTCTCACCGAGTACGGCGGCTTGAACGCCCTGCACTACAAAGAGGTTGATACGCCTGTCCCGGGGCCGGGTGAGGTCCGCGTCCGTGTCGCCTTCGCGGCCCTCAACCCCATCGAGTGGAAGATCCGGTCCGGCGCGTTCCAGCACATGCTGGCGGTCAGTTTTCCCGCAATCCTGGGCAACGAGATGTCCGGCGTGATCGACCAGGCTGGCCAGGGCAGCAATTTTCAGGTGGGTGACCGGGTCGCCGGCTTCACCCCCGCGGGCAGCGACGCCGAGTACGTGGTGGCCACACCCAACCGGATCGCGAAGGTGCCGGCCGGGCTGTCCTTGCGGCAGGCGGCCACCATCCCCCAGGGTGTTGAGACCGCGCGGCGGGCGCTCGGCCTGCTCGCCGTCAAGCCCGGCGAAACGGTGGTGGTGAACGGCGCCGCAGGGTCGATCGGCAGCGCGGCCGTGCAGATCCTCCGGGACATGGGCGCCACCGCCATCGGCACCGCACGCCCGGACAACCACGAGTACCTCAGGTCGCTCGGCGCCGTCCCGGTGGAGTACGGCGACAGACTGCTGGACCACCTGTCCGCTGCCGCGCCGGACGGTGCAGATGCCGCACTGGACTGCGGCGCGCACGGGTTCGTCCACCAGATCCTGCACATCCTGCCCGCCGATCGCATCATCACCATCTCCGACTTCGAGGCGGCCAGCGAAGGCGTCCAGCTCGCGGCGGGCGACCCGCACGCCCTGACGGCGGACAGCTTCGAATCCGCCTTGCCACTCGCTGCGCAAGGACGGTTCGCCACCGAGATCGCCGCGGAATTCCCCCTCGCCCAACTTCCCGCCGCGCAGCAGCTGAGCGAGGCCGGTCACCTACGCGGCAAGATCCTGATCCGCGTCGCCGACCTCGACCGCAACAACTGACCGCCACCTCCGTCCTGCGCGAGCACGACATCACAGCCGGAGATCGTCCGCCTTTCCAGCGGCTTGTTCGGCGACCTGGCCGCGGCAGAGGCTGACGCATCCGCGACCACCTGATCGGAGATGCCCGGCGTCACTTACAGGCCGAGCTTCAGTCCCAGGCTTTGCACGTAGTCCGCGACCACCTTGACGCCGTCCGTCGGACCGCTGGCCGGGAACTTCGACGGGTCGGTGACCGAGCGACCGTAGCCGTCCACTCCCGGGCCCTGGCTACCCAGTATTGGTACCCAGAAGTCATCGGGGTTGACGTGGTCGTAGCCGTGCGCGGCCGGGCCGCTGGACACCGGGGCGCTGGCCTCGACGTTTGGCCGCCAGTCCGTTACCTATCGTGATGACGAGTGTTACCACGAGCCGCGCCATCTTGACCTTGACCGCATCGGACCCCCAGTCACGTAGGAACGCCTGGTCAGCAGGCTGGTCGAGGTAGACGTCGGCCCGCCCGGAGCCTTCAGGTCCGGCGACCTGGACGAGGGCCCCGTCCGCGCTCAGCGGGAAGGTACTGCTAGTGGACGCTGGAGAAGCCGCCGACGTAGCCGAGTTGGTCGTTGCCGACGCCGGTGCCGAAGAACAAAAAGAGCGCTATGCCTGTCTCATTCTGGGATACACCGGCCAGCCCGCCCGCGCGCTGCCTGCCGCAGCGCCCCGGCCGGGCCGGGCACCTTGTCATATGCGGGTAACTGCCGCACGGGATGCGTCTGCGCACGTCGCGGGCGATACGGTACCGGCGCCATCCCGGCAGAACCTGGACGGCACGGACGCCGGCGCGGAGCTCGGTAAGCCGTCATGATGCAGGGAGGGCCCATTGCTGGTTGATGCCGCCGTTGCAGTCCCAGATGTCGAGCTGGGTGCCGTTGGCGGTGGCGAAGCCGGGGTCGTCCAGGCAGCGGCCGGAGGCGGGGTTGACCAGCGTGCCGTTCTCGGCGGTCCATTGCTGGTTGGCGCCGCCGTTGCAGTCCCAGAGCTCGGCCAGGGTGCCGTTGGTGGTGCCGGCGCCGGTGATGTCCAGGCATTTGCCGTTGACCTGGAGGGTGCCGCCGGTGGGGGTCCAGTTCTGGGCGGGGGTGCCGTTGCAGTCGTACAGGTCGGCTTTGGTCCCGTCGGCGGATGAGCCGGCGTAGTCATCGAGGCACTTACCCGACATCCCCGACGTCACCGGGCCGGCGCCCCCCGGCGTACCGCCGCCGGACGTTGTCGAGTAGGCAGCGACGTAGGCGACGCTCATCGTGCCGCCGGAGGTGGTGGCGCCGGTGGGCGCGGTGCAGTTGCAGGTGTCGTCGGGGTAGCTGCCGCCCATGGCGAGGTCGAGGATGATCGAGAAGTTGTGATCGATCGCGGCCTGCCAGGTGGCGGTGTCGACCTGGTCCTCGTTGACCTGGAAGAACTGGTTCCCGTCGAGGTACCAGGTGATCGACTCGGCGGAGGTGTTGGTGCGGTTGATGATCGCCGTGTAGGTGTGGTAGCCGGTCTGGCAACCCGAACAGGCCTGCAGGCCGCTGCCGATGCCGGTGGTCTCGTTGCACGGGCCGCCGGGGTCGACGCCGCAGTGGAAGGTCCCCGAGTGCTCCGACAGCGCGTTGACGTCCTCGAGGATGTCAACCTCGCCGTTCTCGGGCCACTGGCCGGGGCCGAGCATCCAGAACGCGGGCCAGTAGCCGACGCCGCTGGAGGGGTTGGGCTGCTCGATCGAGGCGGTGACCTCCAGCTCGCCGCCGGCGGGCGCGCCGACGTTCGCGCTGGTGGTCTGGATCCGGCCCGACGTCCAAGAGCTGCCGGAGCCCAGCGCGGTGATGTCGAGGTTGCCGTTCCCGTCGAGATAGACGTTGCTGGACGAGCTGGTCATCGTCTCGATCTCGCCGGTGCCGAAGCTTGACCCCGGGCCGGTGTCGTACTGCCAGCTGCCGGACGGGCCGCTGCCCGCCGAGCCGTTGAAGTCATCGCTGAACACCGTCGACCAGCCCGACGGGGGCGCCGGCACGTCCGCGGGCGCCGCGGTGGCGTGCGGCGC
>CAXUJF010000370.1:1841-6454 GCA_964250865.1 uncultured Streptosporangiaceae bacterium | reverse complement strand
GGGCTGACGGGGCCGAGAACGTCCGCCGGGCCATCGCCGCGGCCGAGCGGGGCAACGACACCTCCCGCTGGCCGGACAAGATCCCAGTGGCCGACCGCCTGACCGTGTTGCTCGACCCAGGCTCCTGGCGCGAGGACGGTCTGCTGGCCAACGCCGACGCCGACGGCCTGCCCGCCGACGGCGTGCGCACCGGGGTGGGCCGGATTCACGGCCGCCCGGTCGCGGTCATCGCCCACGACTTCGCGGTCAAGGCCGGCTCGTGGGGCAGGCTGACCTGCGAGAAGCAGGTTCGCATCCTGGAGCGGGCCGACCGCGACCTGCTGCCCGTGGTCTACCTGGTCGACTCGGCCGGCGGCCGGCTCACCGACCAGCTCGGTTTCTTCTCCGACCGGCGCGGCGCGTCCCGGATCTTCCAGCTCCAGGTGGCCCTGTCCGGGCGGGTGCCGCAGATCTGCTGCCTGCACGGGCCGTCCGCGGCCGGTGGCGCCTACATGCCGGCCTTCACTGACTGGGTCGGCATGGTCGAGGGCCACGCCTCCATGTACCTGGCCTCGCCGCGGGTGGCGGAGAAGGTCACCGGCGAGCGGACCACACTGGAGGAGATGGGCGGCGCGGTCATGCACGCCACCGTGTCCGGCTGCGCGGACGAGGTGTTCGGGTCGGACTGGGAGGTCATCGCGGCGGCCCGGCTGCTGCTGTCCTACCTGCCGGACAGCTGGGAGCAGCGGCCCCCCGTCGGCTCCCCGGCCGAACCAGCCCGCACCGACTGGGCCGGCGTGATCCCCGGCGCCGAAGCGGAGGGCTACGACGTCCGCGAGGTCATCGAGGGACTCGTGGACGCGGAGACCTTCTTCGAAATAAAAGCGAACTGGGCCGAGGAGATCGTCGTCGGGCTGTCCCGGCTGGACGGCGCCGTGGTCGGCCTGATCGCCAACCAGCCGCAGGTCCGCAGCGGCGCGATCTTCGTGGACTCGGCCGACAAGGCGGCCCGGTTCATCACCATGTGCGACGCGTTCAACATCCCGCTGATCTTCCTGCACGACGTGCCCGGCTTCATGGTCGGCGTGGCGGTGGAACGGCAAGGCATCATCCGCCACGGGGCGAAGATGATCACCGCCATGGCCAGCGCCGAAGTGCCCAAGTTCTCGGTCATCCTGCGCAAGAGCTACGCCGCCGGGTACTACGCGATGTGTGCGCCGGGCTTTGAGCCGCGCGCCTCGATCGCGTTGCCCACCGCGGTCGTCGGCCCGATGGCCGCCGAAGCCTCGGTCAACGCCATGTACGCGCGGAAGATCGCCGACATCGCCGACCCGGGTGAGCGGGAGGCCTTCACCGCGGCGCGCATCGCCGAGCAGCGGGCCGACATCGACCTGCTCCGGGTGGCCAGCGAGCTGGTGGTGGACGCGGTGGTGGAGCCGGCCGACCTGCGCGGCGAGCTGATCGCGCGGTTGGCCGAGGCGGAACACTGGACGCGCCGGCCACCGCGCCGACATCATCACATCAGCCCGGTTTGATCATGAAGCTGCGACCCGCCACCGGGGCGGGCGCCCCGCCGCCGTGCGGGTATTGTTGGGGAGGGTGTCTATGGCAGACAATCTGAGCCAGCTGCTGGCGACCCCGCTGCAGCCGCTCCGCGAGCAGTGGCAGTCGGCGGCGCAGGCCAGCCGGCTGGAGGTCGCCCGGGCCCGGCACGACGAAAGCCCGGACTCCTACTGGACCTGGGTCGCCGAACAGCAGCGCTGGATGCACCCCTGGGACACGGTGCGGACCGGCGAGCTGGGCGACTTCACCTTCTTCGCCGGCGGCCGGATGAACGTGGCCGACAACTGCGTGGACCGCTGGGCCGAAGACCCCGCCACCGCGCAGAAGACCGCCGTGATCTGGGAGGGCGAGCCCGGTGACGTCCGTACCGTCAGCTACGCCGAGCTGGCGGGCGAGGTCAGCCGGCTGGCGGGCGCGCTGGTCGAGCTGGGCGTGACCAAGGGTGACGTGGTCGCCATCTACATGCCGAACGCGATCGAGGCGTTCACCGCGGTGCACGCCTGCAACCGGATCGGCGCCATCTACACGATCCTGTTCTCCGGGTTCGGCCCGGACGCGGTGCGGTCCCGGCTGGAAGCCTCCCGGGCCAAGCTGGTCATCGTGCTCGACGCCTCGTACCGGCGGACCAGGCTGATCCCGCTGCTGGACACGCTGCGGACCGCCCGCGACCAGGTCAGCACGGTCGAGCACACGATCGTGGTCGACCGTACCGGGCGCGGGGTGCCGCTGCAGGAGGGCGAGCTCTCCTACACCGACGCCCTGGAGCTGGCCCCCGAGGGCACCCCGGCGGTGTCGCTGGAGGCCAACGACCCGGCGTTCCTCATCTTCACCAGCGGGACCGAGGCCCGGCCCAAGGGCGTGGTCCACAGCGTGGCCGGTTTCCTGCTCGGCACCTGGGCCAACGTCCTGTGGCAGGTCGGCCCGGAAGACGGCGACGTGTACTGGGTCGCGGCCGACGTCGGCTGGCTGACGTTCCCGATCCAGGCCGTGGTGGGCGGGCTGGCCAACGGCATGACCGTGGCCTGCTTCGAGGGGGCCATGGACAGTCCCACCAACGCCCGGTTCTACGAGATCTGCGAGAAGCACCACGTGACCAAGGTGCTGGGCGCGCCGACGCTGCTGCGCATGCTGCGCAAGTACGGTGACGACCTGGCCGCGGCCCACCCGCTGCCGGAGCTGAAGCTGGTCACCGTCCAGGGCGAGCCGCTGGACGGCGAGACGTTCTCCTGGGCCACCCGGCACCTGGGCGGCGGCGTCCCGGTGGTCAACGCCTACGGCCAGACCGAGACCGGCTCGACCTGGGCCTACCCGGTGGCTGGGGTGGAGGCGCTCAAGCCCGGCTCGACCGGGACGGCCGTCCCCGGTCACGTGTACGACATCGTGGACGACAACGGCAAGCCGGTACCGCCGGGGACCAAGGGCAACCTGATCCTGACTGAGCCGTTCCCCACCCTGGCCCGCACAGTGTGGGACGACCCGGCGCGCTACCACCACGCTTACTTCAGCCGCTATCCCGGCTTTTACGCCACCAACGACGAGGCCGTGCTGGACCAGGACGGCCACCTGTGGGTGCTGGGCCGGTCCGACGACGTGATCAACGTGGCCGCGCACCGGATCTCCACCCTGGAGATCGAGGCCATCGCGACCGCTCACCCGCAGGTGGCCGAGGCCGCCGTGGTGGGGGTGGCCGACCCGACCAAGGGCACGGTGCCGGTGGCGTTCCTGACCCTGCTCGACGGAGCCGACCCGGGCCAGGTCACCCAGGAAGTGGCGGCCGAGGTGGCCTCCCAGCTCGGCGGCTACGCCCGGCTCGGGTCGGTCTACCTGACCTCGGCCCTGCCGAAGACCCGCACCGGCAAGACCATGCGGCGGCTGCTCCGGGACGTGGTGGAACACGGTGAACCGCAGGGCGACACCAGCGCCATGGAGGACGTGTCCGGACTGCAGGCCGTGCAGCAGGCCGTCCAGCAGTCCGGGGCCCCGGCCGGGAGCGCGTGACCGATGCCCGGAATGTGGTTCGAGCAGCTCGAGATCGGCCTGCGGGTCCGGCACGTGACCACCCGCACGGTGACCGAGACCGACAACGTGCTGTTCACGACGATGACCATGAACCCGCAGCCGCTGCACCTGGACGCGGAGTTCGCCGCCACCACCGAGTTCGGCAAGCCGCTGGTCAACAGCATGTTCACCGTGGCCCTGGTCGTCGGCCTGGCCGTGCCGGAGCTGACCCTGGGCACGACCGTGGCCAACCTGGGCTTCTCTAAGATCGAGTTCCCGGCGCCGGTGTTCGCCGGGGACACCATCCACGTGGAAACCGTGGTGGTGGACGCGCGCCGGTCCCGGTCCCGGCCGGACAACGGCATCGTGACCTTCGAGCACCACGGCATCAACCAGCGCGGCGAGACGGTTTGTGTCGCTGTCCGGGCGGCTCTGATGCACTGCCGCCCGGCGGAGCCCGAGTGAGCGGAGCAGGAGTGATCAGTTCATGCCGGTGCTGAACCGGGTCCGGAGCCTGTTGTTCATGCCGGGCACCCGGGCCGACATGATCGCCAAGATCGCCCGGATCGAGCCCGACGTGGCCGCGGTCGATCTGGAGGACGCGGTCGCCCCGGCCGACAAGGAGGCCGCGCGGGCCACCGCCGTCGCGGCCATCAATGCGCTGGAGCCGGACGCTCCCACCACGATCCTGGTCCGGGTCAACCCGGTCGGCACGCCCTGGTTCGCCGCCGATGTGACGGCCGCGGCCCGGTGTGCCGCAACGGGCCTGATCGTGCCCAAGCTGTCCACCTCGCAGCATCTGCACGAGCTCCGGCAGGCGCTGGCCGAGAACAACTGGACCAACGCGCTGGTGGTGGCGGGCATCGAGACGGCCCTGGGCGTGGCCGACGCCCGGCCACTGCTCTCCGGCGGCCTGGCCGGAGCCTACTTCGGGGCCGAGGACTACGTCGCCGACATCGGCGGCCTGCGCAGCGGCGAGGGAACAGAAGTTCTCTACGCGCGCAGCCAGGTATGCCTGGGCGCCTACCTGGCCGGCAGGGCCCCCCGAGCCCCCGCCCCGGGGGGGCGCGGGG
>CAXUJF010000370.1:0-1831 GCA_964250865.1 uncultured Streptosporangiaceae bacterium | reverse complement strand
CCGGCGCACCCCCCGGCGCGCGGGTGGGCGGCGGGGCCCCCGGGCGGGGGGGGGCGGGGCCCACGACGAGCACTTCCTGGCCGACGCCCGGGCGGGCCGGGCGCTCGGTTACCAGGGCAAGATCTGCATCCACCCACGCCAGGTGGAACTGGCCCACGAGGTGTTCACCCCGACCCCTGAAGAGGTGGCTCACGCCGAGGCCGTGCTGGCCGCGGGCGAGGCCGGGGTCGGTGTGGTGGACGGCCAGATGGTGGACAGCGTGCACGTCAAGATGGCTCAGTCCGTGCTGGCCCGGGTGGGCCGCGCGCCGTCGGCGGACCAGGGCCGCGTGCTTTCCGACGAGAAGAGCGAGCCGCCGGGGTGGTCGTGACGTTCAAGCGGGTGCTGATCGCCAATCGCGGCGAGATCGCGCTGCGGGTGGTGCGGGCCTGCCGGGACGCCGGGCTGACCAGCATCGCGGTGTACGCCGACCCGGACGCCAGGGCGCCGTACACCCAGTTGGCCGACGAGGCCGTGGCCCTGGGCGGAAGCACCGCCGCCGACAGCTACCTCGACATCGGGCGGCTGCTAGCTGCCGCCGGGCAGACCGCGGCCGACGCCGTCCACCCCGGCTATGGTTTCCTGGCCGAGAACGCGGATTTCGCCCAGGCCGTCATGGACGCCGGTCTGACCTGGATCGGGCCGCCGCCCGGCGTGATCCGCGCGCTGGGCGACAAGGTCCAGGCCCGTGCGATAGCCCGCCAGGCCGGGGCGCCGCTGGTCCCCGGCACCACCGCACCGGTGGCGGGCGCGGCCGAGGCCCGTCAGTTCGCGGAGCAGCACGGGCTGCCGATCGCGATCAAGGCCGCGCACGGTGGCGGCGGCCGCGGGCTGCGGATCGTCCGCGACCTGGACGAGGTGGCGCCGTTGTTCGAAGCCGCGGTGCGCGAGGCGACGGCCGCGTTCGGCCGGGGCGAGTGCTTCGTCGAGGCCTACGTCGAGCGGGGGCGCCACGTCGAAGCCCAGGTGCTCGCGGACAACCAGGGCACGGTGGTGGTCGTCGGCACCCGCGACTGCACGCTGCAGCGCCGGTACCAGAAGCTGGTCGAGGAGGCGCCCGCGCCGTTCCTGACCGACCCCCAGCGGGACCTGCTGGAACGGTCGGGCGGCGGCCATCGGCGCCGCGGCCGGTTACGTCAACGCGGGCACGGTGGAGTTCCTGCTGTCCCCGCGCGGGGAACTGTCGTTCCTGGAGGTCAACACCCGGCTGCAGGTCGAGCACTCGGCCACCGAGGAGTCCACCGACACCGACCTGGTCCGGGCCCAGCTGCTGATCGCGGCCGGCCAGACAGTTGCGGCCGCCCTCGGGACCACGGAGACGGCCCCGCGGCGGCACGCGATCGAGTTCCGGATCAACGCCGAGCAGCCCGGCCAGGGGTTCGCCCCGTCGACCGGGACGATCACCGGCCTGCGGGTACCGAGCGGGCCCGGCATCCGGCTGGATTCCGGGGTCGAAGCCGGGAGCGAGGTCGGCGGCCAGTTCGACTCGCTGCTGGCCAAGCTGATCGTGACCGGCCGGGACCGGCGGCAGGCGCTGGAACGGGCCCGCCGCGCGCTGGCCGAGTTCGAGGTCACCGGCGTGCAGACCACGCTGCCGTTCTTCCGCGCGGTGCTGGCCGAGCCCGCGTTCACCGCCGAAGGGCCGGACGGCTTCGCCGTGCACACCCGCTGGATCGAGCAGGACTACCGCCCCGGCCCGGACGCCACTGGCGCCCCGGACGCCGCCGCGTGCCCCGGCAGCTCCGGGGCGGGGGTGCCGGTCCGGATCGGCCGCCGCTGGCTCACCGCGGAT
>CAXUJF010000369.1:269-6462 GCA_964250865.1 uncultured Streptosporangiaceae bacterium | reverse complement strand
CCCACCCCCAGGGTCGTGCTGTCCTCGTCGAACGAGGCCACCACCCGCTGACCGCGGCCAGCCCCGGTGCCCAGCGTGGCGCCCACCTCCGCCCGGTCCACGCGACCCGATGGCAGGTAGGCGCCGTAGCTCAGCAGCGCGCCCCCGGGACTCCGCATGTCGCTCATGCCCGCTCGAACACCGCCGCCACGCCCTGGCCGCCACCCACGCACATGGTTTCCAGCGCGTAGCGCCCGCCGCGACGGTGCAGTTCGTGCAGGAGGGTGGTCGCGATCCGGGCCCCGGTAGCCCCGATCGGGTGGCCGAGCGAGATCCCGGAGCCGTTCACGTTGAGCCGCGAGTCGACCTCGTCCAGCTTGACGCCCCAGCCCTGTAGCACGGACAGCACCTGCACGGCGAACGCCTCGTTCAGCTCGATCAGGTCCATGTCGTCGAAGCCCAGGCCGAGCCGCCCGAACAGCTTGGCCACGGCCGGCACCGGCCCGATGCCCATGGTGGCGGGCTCGCAGCCGACCGCGGTCCAGCCCACCAGGTAGGCCACCGGCTCCAGGCCCAGCTCTTCGAGCTTGTCCTCGGCCACGACCAGGCAGGCGGCCGCAGCGTCGTTCTGCTGGGCCGAGTTGCCCGCCGTGACCGTGCCGTCCTTCATGATCGGGCGCAGCTTGCCCAGCGTCTCCAGGCTGGAGTCACCCCGGACACCCTCGTCCCGGTCGAACAGCACCGGGTCGCCCCGCCGCTGCGGTACCTCGACCGGTACCACTTCCTCGGCGAACTTCCCCTCCGCCCAGGCCGCGGCCGCGCGCTGCTGGCTGCGCACCGCGTATTCGTCGGCGGCCTCCCGGCCGATCCCGAACTGGCGGGACAGGTTCTCGGCCGTCTCGATCATGCCGCTGATCGGCCCGAACCGCCATTCTGGCTGCGACCGCTCGCGGCCACGGTCCAGCCGGTCGTACAGGTTCACGTTGCCGGCCCGGCTGCCCCAGCGCACCGAGGTCGAGTAGTACTCGATGTTGCTCATCGACTCGACCCCACCCGCCACGACCACGTCGGCCGCGCCGGTCTGCACCATCATGGCCGCCGTGGCCACCGCCTGCAGGCCGCCGCCGCAGCGCCGGTCGAGCTGCATTCCGGGCACGGCGATCGGCAGGTCCGCGTTCAGCGCGGCCCAGCGGCCGATGCACGGGGCCTCGGAGTTGGCGTAGGACTGCGCCAGGGCCACGTCGTCGATCCGGGCCGTATCCACCCCCGACCGTTCGACCACCGCCCGGATCACGATCGCGGCCAGGTCCTCGGCCGGGACCGGGCGCAGCGTGCCCCCGAACCGTCCGACTGCGGTCCGCAGCGGGTTCACGATCGCGGCCCGGGTCATCGCAGGGCTCCGTTCATCAGATGCGTCCTCCAGGAGGCAGCGGCGAATAGGTCCATAACGACGTTAACCCGCTCAGTCATCACGCCAGCGATCCGCCGACGGGTCGAGCAGCTGGCTCAGATGCTCATCCCGCAGCCAGATGATGGTTTCCAGCTCCAGCGCGTCCAGGTACCGGACGCGCCCGCCGCGCAGGTCCTCCAGCCGTAGCCGCACCCCGTTGGCCGTGTCGTCGAGCCGTACCGAGACCGCCGCGAATTCGCTCGCGACCACGCCGGCCGGGGTCGGATCTCTGGGCTGTGGGTCGCTCATTAAATCAAAAATCCCAAGGTGGGCAGTGGCCCGTCCAGGTTGACCAGCGTCACCTTCTTGTACGCCAGCCGCAGCTCCCCGTCGGCCCGCCGCAGCCGGTAGGTGGTGCGGCCGCCCCACAGCTGCACGCCCCGCGCCCGCGACTCCAGCAGCATGAAGTTCGCCCCGACCTCGGAGTCCCCGTTATCGGCCCGGCCCAGGATCTCCACGTTCGAGATCAGCCGCCGCAGGTTGGACGCCGGCGACTGCGCGTACCGCTTGCCCGTGCGCAGCTGGTTCAGCCGGGTCGCGATCCGGTTCCGGTTGTCGAAGATCACCGAAACTTCCGACTCCGGGTCCGAGTCAGCCCGCCCGGCGGGCACCCAGTAGATCGCGTCGTCGGTCCAGAGCGCCTCCCACCCGTCGTAGTCGCTCTCATCCGCCAGCCGCGCCTCCAAATAAAGAAAACCCTCAGCTTCCCGAAGACTCAGCTCCGCCACTTCAGCCTCGGTAGTCACTAGGCCTCCATCAAGGCCCGGTAGTGAGCCCAGAACCCGCGGATCCCGACCTCATCGGTGGCCGTGCCCACCGGGTGCCCGTCCGCATCCACCGAATCCCGGTCCAGACCCCGGCTCACGTCCAGCCATTCCGGTGACCGTGCCGTCAGCCCGGCCTGATTCCGCTCGTACATCTCGGTGTCGTCGGCCAGCAGCATGCCCGCCGGCCCGACCGAGCCGATCGACTGCGAGATCATCCGCCGGTTGAGCTCCCGCCCGCCCGCGAGCTGCACCGCGGTCACGTACTGCACACACTCCCCGGGGGCCACCGGCTGGATGTTGAACACCTGGATCTCGGCCACGAACAGGTTCGGGAAGATCATCACGTGCGGCCCGCCCTCGACCATGATCTGCTCGGCGTCGGCCCCGTAGGACTCCCGCATCGCGGCGGCGTACTCCGGCACCCGATCTTCCGTGGTCCCGAACCAGCGCATCGGCTGCCCGAACCGGCGGAACTCCGGCCGCAGGTCGTTCTCGCTGTGCCCGCCACCCAGATCCCGGGTCACCGCGGTCGACTTGTCGCTGTACAGCGCGCCGATCGGGCTGCCGGTGACGCCGAAGATCGAGTTGTGCACGAACTGCGGGTGGTAGCCGTCGGTCTCGTTCTCGGCCAGCAATTTCCAGTTGGCCCGGGTCTGGTGCTTCAGCCAGCCCGCGGTCAGCTCGACCCGGCCCTCCGGTGACAGCCGGGCCAGCCGGTCCAGTTCCCCGGCCGCCGCCCCCAGGTGCTCGGCTAGCGAGGGGCCGTCTTCCGCGAAGCTGCCGAACACGAACCCCCGGTAGGAGCCGACCCGCGGCACCCGGCCCAGCGCCAGCCGCCGTTCCAGCGTGCCCTTGCCGCCGTACCCCCGGTTGAACGGGTAGCCGAGCAGCTCACCGGTGTTGCGGTAGGTCCAGCCGTGATACGGGCAGCGGAACGACCCGGAGTTGCCCCGCTCGTCCTCGCAGACCTGGTTGCCGCGGTGCGCACACCGGTTGAGCAGCAGGTGGACCTGCCCGTCCCGGTCCCGCGTCATGATGACGTCCTGCCGGCCGAGCTTCTTGCGCACGTAGTCGTTCGGGTGCGCGACCTCGCTCTCGTGCCCGACAAATACCCAGGTCGTGTACCAGATCCGGGCCAGCTCCTCGGCGAAGATCTCCGCCGCGGAGTACAGCGACCCGTGGACCTGCGTCGGCCGGATCAGCCCCCCGTAGTCGCGCCTGGCTACCGCCTCGAGCATGTCGGTCACTGCGCTACCCCGCGCACCCGCTGCTCGGCCATGGGGACCAGCCGGTACTTCTGGACCTTGCCGGTGGGCGTCTTCGGCAGGTCGTCCTGCTCGAGGAAGACGACCCGCTTGGGCACCTTGAACCGGGCCAGCTTGGCCTTGCACAGCGCGATCACGTCGTCCTCGGTGATGGCCGCGCCCGTTCGCCGGACCACCACGGCGCAGCCGATCTCGCCCCACCGCTCGTCGGTCAGCCCAATCGCGAACACCTGCGCGACGTCCTCGTGCGCGCTGAGCAGTTCCTCGATCTCGCGCGGCATGACCAGCTCGCCGCCGCTCTTGTACAGCTCCTTGCTCCGCCCGGTCACCCGCAGGTAACCGTCCGGCCCGACCAGTCCCAGGTCACCGGACCGCAGCAGGCCCTCGGGGGACAGCACCGCGGCGCTCTCCTCGGGCTTGCGCCAGTAGCCGGTCATCGTGGTCGGCCCGAACGAGGCCAGCTCGCCCTCGGCTCCCTCGGCCAGCCGCTCCCCGGTCACCGGGTCCACCGTGAGGTAATGGCACAGGTCACCATCGAAATCCGGCCGCCCGGCCGCCCCGGCCAGCTTCGTCCGCCCCACCGTGCTCGAGGACAGCTCCAGCGGATCCTCCGGCAGGGTCAGCGTCATCGCGCCGCCGCACTCGGTCATCCCGTAGCCGGTGACGATCTCGCTGATGCCCAGGTCGTCGCGGAACTTCTCCCAGATCCACACCGGCGCCGGGGCCGACCCGCACAAGATCGCGTTCAGCGTGGACAGGTCGTACTGCTTCAGGTCCGGGTGCTCGATGATGGCCACCGCCATGGTCGGCACGCACAAGATGTCCGTGGCCCTGTGCTGCTGCACCCCGTTCAGGTAACCGACCGGGCTGAACGTCGTCTGCGGGATGATCGCGCCGCCGACGAACATGACCGACAGCAGGCCCTCGACGTACCCGAACATGTGGTAGCACGGCAGCGAGAACAGCACCCGCCGGCCGTCCTCGTAGGCCCGGGTCAGGGCCGAAGCGTACCCCGTCCGCTGCACGGCGTCGTGGGTGACCATGACGCCCTTGGGGGAGCCCGTGGTGCCCGAGGTGTAGAGGATGTCACCCACGTCCGCGGGCCAGGCCAGCCCGTCCGTGGCCCGCCCGGCGTGGTCGTCGCCCAGCCGGGCCAGGCCGTCCACTTCCGTCACGTTGTCCCGGTGCTGCTCGTCGGTGCTCAGCAGCACCACCCGGCGCAGGTCCGGCAGCGCCGCCAGCTCCAGCTCGCCGCCCCCGTCCCAGCCGGGCGCGATCTCATCCAGCATGCCCAGGTAGTCCAGGCCCATGAACCCGGTCATCGTGATCAGCACGTTGCACTGCGACTGGGCCAGCACGTACCCGAGCTCGTCGCGCCGGTAGAGGTAGTTGAACGGGATGGCCACCGCGCCCGCCCGCGAGATCGCGAACTTCAGCGGTACGAACTCCAGATAATTGGCCATCACCATGCCCACGCGGTCACCCGGCCGGACCCCCAGCGCCGCCAGCCCGTCGGCCAGCCGCCGGGCCCAGTCCGCGGTTTCCGCGTAGCTGACGGTCCGCTCGTCCGTAATCACGAACGGCCGGTTGCCGTACTGCGCGGCGCAGTCGTCCAGCCGCTCGTGCAACGTCCGCGGCACCCACTCGGCGAACCGTTCGCGCAGCTCCTGGCGGCGCGTCTCGATACCCGGGGCCACGGCGCCTCCCTTAATAGCGATTAAAAAGTACCCTAAGGCACACTTGGCCAGCACATCAAGAGCCGCCGGTCCTAGCGTCCACGGAAGTCCGGCGCGCGCCGTTCCCGGAATGCAGCCACTCCCTCGGCCAGGTCGGCCGAGCCGTAGATAACCACCATCGCCTCGGCCTCCCGCTGCAACGTTTCCGCCCGGCTGAGCGGATAGCGGCCGATCGTGGTCTTGATCGCGGCCAGCGCCAGCGGCGGTCCGGCGGCCAGCTTCCGTGCGTCGTCCAGCGCCGCCGCCACCGCGTGGCCCGGTTCGGTGACGGCGTCGATCAAGCCCATGTTGAGCGCGTCGGGCGCGTTGACCTGCTGGGCGAACATGAGGAACTGCCTGGCCCGGGCCGGTCCCAGCCGTTCCGGCAGCGTGGCCATGACCCCCATGTCGCCCGCCATCCCGATCCGGGTGAACGCCGCCCCGAACCGCGCGTCCGCCGCCGCCACGATGCGGTCGCAGGCCAGCGCCAGCGACAGCCCGGCCCCGAATGCCGGTCCCTCCACCGCGGCCAGCGCGGGCTTGGCCCCGCTCCACAGCGTCCGCACGACCTGCTGGGTCAGCTCGGCCCGGGCGACGGCCTCGTCGCCGGTCATCGCGTTCATCGTGGCGATGTCCCCACCGGCGCAGAACGCGCCGCCCGCCCCGGTCAGCACCAGCACACGTACCCCGTCGTCGGTCAGGGCTGCTTCGATGGCCGTGATCAGCTCCCGCCGCAGCGGCAGGTCGAACGCGTTGCGGACCTGAGGCCGGTTCAGCGTGATGATCCGGATGCCGTCCTCGTCCCGCGTCAGCACGACTGGCTCGTCACTCATTGACCGTGCCTCTCGCTCGTCTCAGGTCCCGGTGAACTCCGGTGCGCGTCGCTCGAGTACGGCGGTCAGGCCCTCGCGCGCGTCGGCCGAGCCCGACAGTTCGGATACCGTCCGTGCCTCTTCCGGCAGCCTTTCATGGATGCTGGCCCCCACCCCGGCCCACACCAGCCGCTTGGTCGCCGCC
>CAXUJF010000369.1:0-259 GCA_964250865.1 uncultured Streptosporangiaceae bacterium | reverse complement strand
GAATGCGGCGGCTGATCGCCTACGGCCGCGAGTTCACCCGCCCCCGCCCCTACCCCCCCCCCGGCCCACCCCCCCCGCTGGGGCGCCGCCACCCCCAGGGGGGCGCGGGCGGCCAGCGTCCCGGCCAGTTCGTCCACCCGCTGGGCGAGCTGGTCGTCGGGCGTCACCTCGGTGACCACGCCCAGGTCCCGGGCCTCGGCCGCGGTCAGCGTCGGGTTGGTCAGCAGGATCCGCATGGCCTGCCGCAGCCCCACCAACT
>CAXUJF010000368.1:0-6463 GCA_964250865.1 uncultured Streptosporangiaceae bacterium | reverse complement strand
TCCACGGCCAGCCGCCGGGCGATCCCCCGCCCCAGCAGGCCACCCGCCCCGGTCACCACCGCAATGCTCACCCTGACCTCCTCGCCATGGCCCCCGCGGTCCCGCTCGTGATCCCGCAGCGTCATGCTAAGGGGGTTGAGCTTCCAGGAAGGGGTGCCAGGTGCGGCTGATCAGGTTCCGTGGTGCTAGCCAGGACGGGCCACAAGTTGGCGTGCTCGACGAGGACGCGGGCACGGTGGCCACGCTGCCGGGCTCGCCCGCGCTGGCCGACCTGCTGGCGCTGCCGGTGAGCGAGCTGCGTGACCTGCTGGAAAGCCCCGGCGCGGACCAGGTCCCGCTGGAGGGTGCGGAGCTGCTGGCCCCCATCGACGGCCGGACCGAGGTCTGGGCGGCCGGCGTCACCTACGAGCGCTCCCGCGACGCCAGGATCATCGAGAGCGAAGAATCGGCTGACGTCTACGACCGCGTCTACACCGCCGAGCGCCCCGAGCTGTTCTTCAAGTCGGCGTCCTGGCGGGTCCGTGGCCCCGGCCGGGCCGTCTCGGTCCGGGCCGACTCCCAGGTCGACGTGCCCGAACCCGAGCTGGCCGCGGTGCTCAACTATGCCGGCGAGGTGGCGGGCTACACCATCTGCAACGACCTGAGCTCCCGCAGTATCGAGGGCCAGAACCCGCTCTACCTGCCGCAGGCCAAGATCTACCTGGGCGGCTGCGCGGTCGGCCCGTGGATCCGTCCCGCCTGGGAGATCGCCGACCCCTACGACCTGACCATGGAGCTCACCATCACCCGCGCTGGCGAGGTCGCCTGGCAGGGGAAGGCGAGCACTTCCGGCCTGCGCCGCCGCATCCCCGAACTGGCCGAATACCTGTTCCGCGAAGACGACTTCCCGGCCGGCGTGATCCTGTCCACGGGCACCAGCCTGGTCCCCGACCTCCCCTTCACCCTCCAGGCCGCCGACGAGATCGCCATGGCCATCAGCGGCATCGGCGAGCTCACCAACCCCGTAGTCCGCGGCAAGTCCGCCTTGTAAGCCGCCCAGCTGGATTAGACCGGTATCAATTCGACGTGCAGATCTCCAGCCTGCGCCAAGGTACGCAGGTCGCCAGGGTCAGAGGTGAGGATGTCGTCGCCATCGGCCGCGAGGCACACGACAGCCGCGTCGACGGCATCGGAACGCTCGGCTCGGCCGAGCAGTACGCCTGCTCGTCGCCCCAGGCTGTCATCGATGGGCACAACACTGACCCCGGCCATCAACCGGGCCAGCGGCACCTGGCGCCCGTGGCCACCTCGCCAGACCTGAGCCACCACCCCGCCGCAGGTAAGGGGGGCTCGCCCGGCCAGACGTTCCCGTTTGATGAGCGCTACAACATCCCCGCCTCCCTGCTCAACCGCGAGAAAGGCTCCGGCGTCCAAGATCATCATCAGGCAGCTCCACGACCATGCCGTGTGCGCTGAGGGTCCTGGCGCGCTGGATCGCCCCGGACCACAACGGCCCGCTCCCGCGCCCGCCGGGAAGCCTGATGCATCTGCTCTTCGCTGATCTCGCCGTGTTCGGCCTCGTAGGCGGCCAGGAAGTCATCGAGCGCCTGCAGACGCTGATCGTGCTCAGCTTTCAGCCGTAGGGCGTCATTGACCCAGGCGCTGACACTTTCGGAACGGCCGCTGGTAACCGCCTGCTGAGCGGCAGCGACCAACTCGGCGTCAACCGATGCCGACAGGCGTTGTTTGGAGCTCACACTTCTATGCTACCTAGCTGCCACGATCGTGGCAGCTTCAACGTTCGCCGGAGCGGCGACCGTCAGACGCTGAGGAAGTCGACCAGCACTCGGTTGAACTCCTCGGCGTGGCTGACGTTGCAACCGTGCGGGCCGCCCAGGATGACGTGCAGCTGGGACTGGGTGATGGCCTCGTGGGTGCGCTGGCCCGAGCCTTCGAACGGGACGGTGCCGTCACCGTCGCCGTGCAGGACCAGGGTGGGCACGGTCACGTGGGGCAGGTCCTCGCGGAAGTCGGTCGTGCCGAACGACGTCATGCAGGCCAGCGCGGCCTTCTTGTCCGCCTGCCTGGTCTGCGCCAGTGCTTCCCGCCGCTCGTCTTCGCTGACCTGGAGCTTCCCGTCGACCGAGAAGAACTGGGTCGTGAACTGGTCGTAGAACGCGTCCTGGTCCTTGGTCAGGTCCTTGGTCATCTCGGCCGCCTGGGCCTTGGTCAGCGGGCCCTCGGGGTTGTCGCTGCCCTGCAGCATGTACGGCGTCACCGCAGCGGCGAAGACCACGCTGTGCAGCCGGTCCTGGCCGTGCCGGGTGATGTAGCGGGCCACCTCGCCGCCGCCCATGGAGAACCCGACCAGCGTGACGTCGTGCAGGTCCAGCTCGGTCAGCACCCCGTCCAGGTCGTCGGCCAGCGTGTCGTAGCCGTAACCGGTGAGCGGCTTGTCGCTGCGGCCGAAGCCGCGCCGGTCGTAGCGGACGACCCGGTAACCGGCCGCCGAGAGCGCGGGCACCTGAGGCGCCCACGATTCCCCCGACAGCGGCCAGCCGTGGATGAGCACAACCGGCCGGCCGGGCCCCCCGGTGTCCTCCACGTGCACCTTGACGTTCTTCAGCAGACCCGAATGGGCGGTTACTTCGGTCATGGTGTTCCCCTCCATGAGATTTTCGATTTAATCAGCCATCTTGTGCCTCAGGGATGCAGCAGGACCTTGGTCCAGCCGTCCTCGCGGTCGTCGAAGCGCTGGTAGCCCTCGGCCGCCTGGTCCAGGCTGAGCTCCTGCGAGACGATCACGCTCGGCCGGACCTTGCCCCGGTGGATCAGGTTGCGCAGGCCGCGGTTGTACTGCTTGACGTTGGCCTGGCCGGTACCCATGGCCTGCCCCTTGAAGAAGAACGTGCCGAAGTCGAAGGCGAACTTGCCTTCCTGGGCCAGCTCGTCCTGCGCCGACGGGTCCTCGGGCACGAACACCCCGACCACGCCGATCCGGCCGGTCGGCCGCACCGCCTGGATCAGGCTGTTGATGGTCAGGCCCGGGCTCTCCTGGCCGTGATGGTCGTGGGCCTGGTAGCCGACAGCCTCGACACCCTTGTCGGCCCCCTCGCCCCGGGTGGCGTCCAGCACCTGCTGCACGGCGTCACCGGCTGAGTCGTCGACCGGGGTGGCGCCGATCTTCTCGGCCAGCCGCAGCCGGTCCGGCTGCCGGTCGACCACGAGTATCTGGTCGGCCCCGCGCAGCTGGGCCGACAGGGCGGCCATCAACCCGACCGGTCCCGCGCCCCAGATGACCACGGAGTCACCCGTGCCGACCTGGGCCAGCTCGGTGCCGTGGTACCCGGTGGGCAGGATGTCGGACAGCATCACGTAGTCGGCCTGCTTCTCCCGCGCGTCGTCGGGCAGCACCAGGGCGTTCCAGTCGGCCCAGGGCACCCGGAGCAGCTCGGCCTGGCCACCGTTGTAGGGGCCCATGTCGGCGTAGCCGTACGCCGCGCCCGCGTTACCCGGGTTGGCGGTCAGGCAGAAGCCGGTCAGGCCGGCCTCGCAGTTCTTGCAGAACCCGCAGCCGATGTTGAACGGCAGGCACACCATGTCGCCGACCTTGACCCGGTCGACGCCGCTGCCGACCTCGATCACCTCGCCCATGTTCTCGTGGCCGAGGACCTTGCCTTCTTCCACGTCGGTGCGGCCCTCGTACATGTGCAGGTCGCTGCCGCAGATATTGGTCGTGGTGACCCGGATCAGCGCGTCGGTCGGACGCTCGATCCTGGCGTCCGGCACCTCGTCGACGGAAACCTTCTTGGGGCCGTGGTAAACCAGCGCTCGCATGCGGTTCCTCTCGCTTGACTCCTGTCTCCGTCCTCTGCCCAGGTTCTAGGGTGATCTGCTGGCGGACCCGACACGTTTGGTACCGTTTCCGACATGAGGGTTGCGGTGCTGGCGGTCAACGGGATGTTCGACTCCGGTCTGACCGTGGTCCTCGACATCCTCGCCACCGCGAACGCGCTGAGCGCCCAGACGAGCCTGTCCGCCGCCCCGTTCGAGGTGACCACGGTCAGCGGGGGCACCAGCATCCGCACCGCACACGGCCTGCAACTCGCCACCACCCCATGGCCGCAGCTGCGCGAGGACCCGGCGCGCCTGCCCGAGCTGGCCGTGATGCCTGCCCTGGGCCTGCGACCGCCGGCCGAGATCGTCGAGTCGGTGCGCGGCCACGGCTTCCTGGCCACGATCGCCACCCTGGGCGAGGCCGGCGTGAGCCTGGCCGCCGCCTGCAGCGGCACCTTCTTCCTGGCTGAGGCGGGTGTCCTGGACGGGCTGACCGCGACCACCAGCTGGTGGCTGAGCCCGGCGTTCCGCGGCCGTTACCCCCGGGTCGACCTGGATGATTCCCGGGCCCTGGCCATCGCGGGCAACGTCACCACCGCGGGCGCGGCGTTCGCCCACATCGACCTGGCCCTGTCGCTGGTGCACCGGACCAGCCCGGCGCTGGCCGAGCTGGTGGCCCGCTACCTGGTTATCGGCGACCGGCCGTCCCAGTCCACCGTGGCCGTCCCGGCCCTGCTGGCCGCGGGGGATCCCACCATCGCCGCGTTCGAGCGCTACATCCGTGAACACCTGGACGGGCCGATCCAGATCGACGCCGCCGCCCGCGCCATCGGCGTCAGCGAGCGCACCCTGCAACGGGCCACCCGGTCCGCTCTCGGCATGTCACCGATCCGTTTCGTGCAGGAGGCCCGGCTGGAGCAGGCCACGTTCCTGCTCCGCACCACGAACCAGACGCCCGCGGCCATCGCCCTGACCGTCGGCTACCAGGACGTCAGCACGCTGCGCACCCTGATCCGGCGCCGGCGTCACACCACCCTGTCCGCCCTGCGCCGTTAGCCGCTAACGGTCACGACGAGCCCGGCGAGGCGGAGTCGCCGGGCAGCAAGCCCGCGATCTGGCACTGCTTGCGGGACAGCACCGCCACCCTTTCGTTGCCCTGCACCGAAGATGACCGGCAGAACTGGATGGCCTTGGTCCCGCAGAAATGCTGGGTCACCCCACCGGTGGTGCCGGGGAGGTTCACGTTGACGCAGCCGTGACCGGACTGGCTGTAGGAGTCGGGTGCGAACGCGCCCCACACTCCCAGCCCGACGAGCACGATCAGCACGGTGCCGCCCGCGATCGCCATCACGAGCTTCTGCCGGCGGGTCAGCCGCCGGTCCAGCGGATTGGTTCGGCCAAACATGGTCGGACCAGTGTAGGGGTAACCCGGGCGGCCAGGTCCTCCGCCGCCTACACCGGCCCGGGGCCGGCATGAAACCATGTCGATCATGACTGTGCTGCCGCTGACTCCGGACGAACTGCTGACCACCACCCGCTCCGTTCGCAAGCGCCTCGACCTGAACCGCCCGGTCCCGCTCGAGCTGATCAGGGAATGCCTGGACCTCGCGCTGCAGGCGCCGAGCGGCAGTAACTCCCAGGGCTGGCACTGGCTGGTCATCACCGACCCGGAGACCAAGAGCGCCATCGGTGACCTGTACCGCCGGTCGACCGAGAAGTACCTGGAGATCCGCACCCAGCAGATGGAGGCGCCCGGCGCGCCAGCCGCCGATTCCCCCGACGGGAAGGCCATCCGCCGCATCCGCGACAGCTCGGCCTACCTGGGCCAGCACATGGGCGACGTCCCGGTCCAGGTCATCGCCTGCATCGAGGTGGCCGGCGAGTGGCAGGCCGGCGCCAGCCAGACCGGCCTGTGGGGTTCGCTGCTCCCCGCGGCCTGGAGTTACATGCTGGCCGCGCGGTCACGAGAGCTGGGTACGGCCTGGACCACCCTGCACCTGGCCTACGAAAAGGAAGCCGCCGAGATCCTTGGCTTGCCCAGCCACGTCCGCCAGGGGGTCCTCATGCCCACCGCCTACTACACCGGTGAGACGTTCCGCCCCGCGCCCCGCCGTCCCCTGGACGACGTGCTGCACCTCAACCACTGGTGAGCATCAACTGCTGGTGAGGCCGGCCGCCCGGTCGCGCACCTGCATGGCCCGCAGCACCATCTCCATCGCGAACCGGGCGTCCGGGTCCCCGAACCGGTCGCCCAGCGTGCGCTCCAGCTGGCGGATGCGATAGCGGACCGTCTGCGGGTGTATCTGGAGGCGGTCGGCGATCTCGGCCGCCGTGCCCCGGGTCTCCAGCCAGGCGCCGAACGTCTCGGTCAGCCGCTCCCGCTGCCGCGGGGTCAGCGCGTCCAGCGCGCCGAGCTGACGCCGGCTGATCTGCTCGGCCAGCGCGCTGTCCGACATCAGCCACAGCGTGAGCAGATGGTCCTCGCTGTGCACGATCTGGCCCGCGTCGATGGCTCCGGTCTCGGCCAGGGCCAGCGCCTGCCGGGCCCACCGCAGCGAGTCGGCCGCGTCGGCCAGCGGCACGGTCAGCCCGATCGCCGCCCGCCGTGAGCCCAGCCGGGCCGCCAATGCCGCCTCCCGGCCCACCC
>CAXUJF010000367.1:0-6467 GCA_964250865.1 uncultured Streptosporangiaceae bacterium | reverse complement strand
CCCGCGCCCAGGCCTCCCAGCAGCGACCACGATCGACTTCGAAGAGCAACGCCACCTCGGCGGGAACCGGCACATCGAGCCGTTCACGGTAGGCGCGGGCTTCGGCCCGGATCTGGCCTATCTGGCCGGGGCTGCTGGCCGGCGGCGACCTCGACCCCCAGATCGGCTGGCGCAGCTCGTGGCGGCAGGCCGGCGAGGCCGCGACCGCCCTCCTCGGCCGGCAGGTCCGCGGCAAGGCCGTCCTCGACCTGGACTGACGCCATCAGCCGGGGGAAAACCCCCGTCCCAACCCGGGGGTCAGCCGCGCTCTCCCGGCGCCCTCCCGTCCCTAGCGTGATGTAGCGAACGCAGTGCTCGCTGAAGAGTCATCACTAAGGCAACGGGAGATTGACATGATTGAGGTAGGGGGCCTCACCAAACGCTATGGCCCCACGGTGGCCGTGGACGGGCTCACTTTCGAGGTCAAGCCCGGCACCGTGACCGGCTTCCTCGGGCCGAACGGCTCGGGCAAGTCGACCACGATGCGCATGATCATCGGGCTGGACGACCCGGACGCCGGACAGGCCTGGATCGGTGGCCGCAGCTATCGCGAGCTGGGCTGGCCGCTGCGCCGGGTCGGCTCGCTGCTCGAAGCCAAGTCGTTCCACCCGGGCCAGTCGGCCCGCACCCACCTGGCCGCGCTGGCCGCCAGCAACGGCCTGCCCGCGCGCCGGGTGGACGAGGTGCTGGACATCGTCGGCCTGACCCAGGCGGCCCGGCGGCGGGCGGGCAAGTACTCGCTCGGCATGGCCCAACGCCTCGGCATCGCCACCGCGCTGCTGGGCGACCCGGAGGTCCTGATCCTGGACGAACCGGTGAACGGCCTGGATCCGGAGGGCATCCGCTGGCTGCGGTCGCTGCTGCGGTCACTGGCCGGCGAGGGCCGCACGGTGCTCGTCTCCAGCCACCTGATCAGCGAGATGGCGCTGACCGCCACCGACCTGATCGTGATCGGGCAGGGCCGGTTGCTGGCCCAGACCACGGTGGACGAGCTGTCCGCCACCTCCACCTCGCTGGAGGAGGCGTTCCTGACGCTGACCTCCGGCGTCACCGACTACGAAGGCCGCAGTGGCCACGAAGGCCGCGCAGGCCACTATCTGGGGAGCGCGTCATGACCGCCACCGTCGTGGAGCCGGCCACGACCCGTGGGCCGCGGGGGCACTACGGGTTGACCAACGTCGCCCGGATGGAATGGATCAAGCTGCGCAGCCTGCGCTCGACCCGCTGGGGTTTGGCCATCCTGGCCGCGTCGACGATCGGCTTCGCCATCTTGGTGCTCAGCATCGTGTCCGGGCACTGGGTCCACATGTCCGCGGCCGACAAGGCCAGCTTCGACCCCACCAATCAGGGCTTCACCGGCCTGATCATCGGCCAGCTGGTCATCGCGGTGCTGGGTGTGCTCACGATCACCAGCGAGTTCTCCTCCGGCCTGGTCCGGGCCACGTTCGCGGCCGTACCGCGGCGGCCGCTGGTACTGGCGGCCAAGGTCGTGGTGTTCGGCGGCGCGGCGCTGATCGCCGGTGAGGTACTGACCTTTATCGCCTTCTTCGCTGGTGAGGCCGTGCTGCACGGCGGTGCCCCGCACGTCACGCTGGCCACCCCGGGAGTGCTGCGCGCAGTCATGATGGCGGGGGCCTACGTGTGCCTGTGCGGCCTGTTCGGGCTGGGCCTGGGCGCGATCATCCGGCACAGCGCGGGTGCGATCGCCGCCGTGATCGGGGTCATCTTCGCGATCCCGTTCCTGCTGCTGCCGCTGCCGGACTCGGTGCGGGACGGCATCGCCAAGTTCCTGCCTGAGCAGATCGCGGCCAGCTCCATCACCGCGGTCGTCCCGGAGTCCCACAACCTGTCCCCCTGGGCTGGCCTGGGCCTGCTCTGCCTGTACGCGGCGATCCTGCTCGGGGTGGGCGCGTTCCTGCTCGCCCGGCGAGATGCCTGAACTCGCTGACGCGATGCCTGAAGTCGCCAATGAGCTACCCGACGCCGAGAATGGGGTCATGAGCCTCGCCTCGGGGGGGGGGGGGGCGGGCCGCGCGCGGGGGGGGGGGCGGCCCCCCCCCCCACCGCTGCGTTCGTCCGGGCCGCTCTGCGCGCACCGCTGACCGCGCAGGCCCAGCGTGAGGCCCTGTACTGCCTGATCTCGCTCCCGCTGGGGCTGGCCTCGTTCGGTGTCGTGGCGCTCCTGCTGCCCTTCGGCCTGCTGGTCTCCGGCTCCGTCCTGGGCACGGTGGTCGGGCTGATGCTAGTGGTGCTGAACCAGCGGCTGGCCCGGCGGTTCGGCGGCTGGCATCGCCGTCTGGCCGACCGGTTCCTGAACGCGCGGGTCATGCCGCCCGCCCCGTTCCGGCGCCCGGCCGGCAGCGTCATCGTGCGGCTCGACGCGCGGCTGCGGGACGGCACCGGCTGGCGGGCCACCGGCTACCTGCTGCTCAAGCTGCCCGTGGTGACCCTGCAGTACGTCGGGCTGGGCTTCTGGGTCTGCGGCATCGTCGACCTGACCTACCCGGTGTGGTGGCCGCTGTTCCGCGGGCACCCGGCGGGCACGACGCTGCGGCCATTGCCCGCCGCCACCCCGCCGCCGTTCAGCGGCAACGTGCAGGCCAGCACCTGGGCGGGCACGTGGTGGGTGCTGGCCTTCGGCGTGGCCCTGCTGCTGGTCGCGCCCTGGCTGACCCGGGGCGCGGTGCTGGTCGACCGGTGGCTGATCCGGTCCCTGCTCGGCCCGGGCACGCTGGCTCAGCGGGGCCGGGACCGGGAGCGGGCCCGGCCCGGGGCCGTTGACGACTCGGCCGCGCTGCTGCGCCAGGTCGAGCGGGACCTGCACGACGGGGCCCAGGTCCGGCTGGCCGCGATGGCCATGAACCTGGGCATGGCCAAGGAGAAGCTCGGCCGCGATGGCACCCCGGATGACCTGGCGCGGATACGGGAACTGGTCGACGCCGCTCATCTGGGCGCCAAGGAGGCCCTGGTCGAGCTGCGCGAACTGGTCCGCGGCATCCACCCCCCGGTGCTGGACACCGGCCTGGGGGAGGCGCTGGCCACGCTGGCCGCCGGCAGCGCGATCCCGGTGACGGTCATCGCCGACGTCACCGAGCGGCCTTCCCCGGCCATCGAGTCGATCGCCTACTTCTGCGCGGCCGAGCTGCTGACCAACGCGATCAAGCACAGCCAGGCCAACAAGATCGACATCCGCGTCCAGGTCACGGCGGCCGAACGGGGCCCGGCACTCCGGCTGCAGGTCAGCGACGACGGAATCGGCGGTGCCGAGTCCGGGGACGGCAGCGGCCTGGCCGGTCTGCGGCGGCGGGCGGGCACGGTCGACGGTGAGCTCAGCGTGGACAGCCCGCCGGGCGGCCCGACCGAGGTCACCGTCGAACTGCCGATGACGGCATGAAGCTGACGGCATGAAGCTGGCACTCCAAGCTGCGAGGGTGGGGCCATGATGCGAGTGGTGATCGCGGAGGACGCGGTGGTCCTGCGGGAGGGCCTGACCCGCCTGATCGAGGACCACGGGCACGAGGTGTGCGCGGCCGTCGCCGACGGGGATGCGCTGGTGGCCGCGGTGAGCGAGCACCAGCCGGACGTGGCCGTGGTCGACATCCGGATGCCGCCCACCCACACCGACGAGGGCCTGCGGGCGGCGCTGCAGCTGCGCCAGGACCACCGCGACACCGGGGTGATGGTGTTCTCCCAGTACGTCGAGACCAGGTACGCGTCCCGGCTGCTGGCCGGGAACGCGGCTGGGGTCGGCTACCTGCTCAAGGACCGGGTGGCCGACGTGGCCGACTTCGTGGCCGCGCTGGAACGGGTGGCCGAGGGCGGCACCGCCCTGGACCCCGAGGTGGTCAGCCAGCTGTTCCGGGCCAGCCGCCGGACCGAGGCCCTGTTCACGCTGACCCGCCGCGAACGGGACGTGCTGGGCCTGATGGCCGAAGGCCGCTCGAACGCCGGCATCAGCGCCGCGCTGTTCATCTCCGGCGGCGCGGTGGAAAAGCACGTGGCCAGCATCTTCGGCAAGCTGGGCCTGCCCCCGTCCGAGGGTGACAACCGGCGGGTGCTGGCCGTGCTGCGTTACCTGGGCGCCACCTCGTTAGCCGGGTCGCCTGGGTTGCTGGGCCGCCTGGGTTAGCCGGGCACCATGCCAGGGGAGTAGAGCCGGCCTGAGACCAGGCGCTCGCCCCCGTCCGTGAGCCACAGGAAAATCTCACGGCCATCGCCGCCGTCATCCTCGCGGGCCAGCAGCTGCGGCTGGCAGCTGGGCAGCATCGGCCGGTGGTACTCCAGCTCGGCCCGCGCGGGCAGCCAGTCCCGGGCGGCGGGCAGATCCGCGGGCAGCCAGTCCCCGGCGGCCAGCACGTCCTCCACCGCGGCCCAGGCGATGGTGTTGTTGACGTGCCCGGCGGGGTCGAAGTCGGTGGCCCGCAACGGCCAGTCGCGCCCGGGTGTACCGGGGTCCGGCCTGGGCAGCGATAGCCGGGCCGACGCCTTCCGGCCCCGCGTGGCTTCGCCGTAGTGGCGGAAGAACTCGTCCCCCAGCGGCACCGGTGCGCCGCTGGTCAGGTCGACCGCGGCCCAGATGGCCACGGCCTGGATCAGCGGGCCGCCGGGCCCGGCCACGGTGGTGGTGCGCTGGGCCCAGCGCGGCCCGGTCGCCGAGCAGAAGGTCCGCAGCGTCAGCGGCGTCCCGAACTGCGGGTAGCCGTGCACGGTCACCGCGCAGCGGCGCAGCAGCCAGCCGTACGAGGCCTGCCAGCCGGCCTCGGTCACGTCGTCTTCGGCCACGTCCTGCAGCGCGCGGGCCAGTGCGTCGAACCGGAACCGGCCGCCCGGCGTGACGTCCGTACTGCGGACGGCCCGCTTCCCCGCGAACACCCGGCCACCTGGCGGCTCCGGGCTGAACGGCAGCTGAGAGGTGATCGCGGCGGAGGGCATGCTTTTATTCTTTAACAAGGTCCCACCGCACCCAGTGATGGGCCGCCCCGGTGATAACAGCAAGGCTGGCAGAGGGCGCGTAATCGACTCCGAAGCATTGATAAGCAAGAAGCAACGGATCAAGCGGCCTGATGTGGCCTCCGGCCGGGGTGAGACTCTCCTGCTGATAACAGCAAGAAGCAGGGTTGAGCGCTCAACCAGCGCGCGGAGCGGGGACGCCACGACGGCGGGGCCTTCCCTTCCGCATTGGGCTGTGGGCCGGCTGATAGCGTTTGGCAACCCGGGGGTAGGAATTATGTCGTGATCTCAATCGTGCTGGCCTTGCTGACCGCCGCCAGCAACGCCAGCGCGTCGGTACTGCAGCGCCGGGCCGCGTCCCAGACCAAGGCGACCAAGCAACTGGGCGGGTTGTCGCTGATCCGCGACCTGGCCCGGCGGCGAGTCTGGCTGGCTGGCATCGGCATGGTCGTCGTGGCCTCGCTGCTGCAGGCGGGCGCGCTGGCCACCGGCCCGATCGCGCTGGTCCAGCCGATTTTCATCGTGGAGCTGCCGCTCACCCTGCTGCTGTCCAGCTGGGTCTGGCACCGCAGGCTGGCCCCGAGGACGTGGGGCGCGGTGGCGCTGGTCACGGTCAGCCTGGGCACCGGCTTGGCCGCGGCCCAGCCCAGCGGCGGCGGCAACCGGGCCTCGACCGGGATCTGGGTCCTGACGCTGATCGCCACCGTCGGATTTGTGGGGCTCCTGATCGCGGCGGGCGTGCGGTTCAGCGGCGAGCCGCGGGCCGCGCTGCTCGGCCTGGCCGCCGCGTGCGGCTACGCACTGACCGCGGCGCTGCTGAAGGAAGCGGTGGCCGCGCTGGACCACGGCGTGGCGGCGTTCTTCGAGACCTGGCAGCTGTACGGGGTGGCCATCGCCGGGGTCGGGTCGCTGTTGCTGCTGCAGAACGCGCTGCAGGCCGGCACGCTGGCCGCCTCCCAGCCCTCGCTCACCGTCGGCGACGCGCTGCTCAGCACGGTCTACGGGGTCATGCTCTTCCACGAGACCCTGCGGCTGGGCTGGTGGCTGATCCCGGAGATCGTCTGCCTGGGGCTGATCGTGGTCGGCTACATCGAGATCGCCAGGTCGCCGGTGGCTATGGCGCACGACGAGACATCTTTGCCATCTCCGCCGGTCGATGCGGCGGGAGCCCGCCCGGTCGGGCCGCAGGCCGGGGCCGCGACTGACCTGCCGGCCGACCAGGCCCGGTCGGCCCAGGACTAGCAGCGGACTAGCCGGCGATCTCGTCGTCGGCCAGCCGGGCGTGCAGGTGCATGTCGTGCCACCCGTCTGGATGCAGTAGCTGGCGCCGTTTGGTGCCCTCGTAGCGGAAGCCTGCCTTCTGCGCGATGCGGCAGGACGCCGCGTTGAGCGTCGAGTGGTTCAGCTCGACCCGGTTCAGGCCCACCGACTGGAACATCCAGGCCGAGGTGGCCTGGGCCGCCCGGGCCGCTATGTTG
>CAXUJF010000366.1:0-6468 GCA_964250865.1 uncultured Streptosporangiaceae bacterium | reverse complement strand
CGGCGACGTCGCGCTCGGCCTCGCGGCGCTCGCGGGCTTCGGCGTCGGCCTGGGCGGCCTCGCGCAGCAGCAGCATGTAGCCAGCCAGCAGCACCAGCGGGGGGATCACGATCCACCAGGAGGACAGGTGCACCGCGACCAGGCCGATCCCCACGGCGGTCAGTGCGACCAGCATCCAGAGCATCCGGCGCCGGCTGCGTACCATCCCGGCTCGGCGCTCGGCCTCTTCCGTCTCGTCGCCGTAGTAGGCGGCGCGCTCGTCGTCCCCGTCCTGGGCGCGCGGGTCGCCGCCCGCCGGAGGATGCGCTGCGCTGGGCGCCGGAGCGGCCTCCCTGGCCTGGGCCGAGCGCGGGATGTTCCGTTGGACCTGCTCGTGCTGCGTGACCTCTTCGGCCGACCATCCGTAGGATCGGACCGGCCCGTACGAACGGGCTGAACCATCCGAGCGGGCCGACCCATCCGATCGGGCCGATACTGGCGCAGCCGCTTCGTAGAGCTGTGCCATGCTCTCTCTGTTCCCGCTGACCACGGAAGAAACTTTCTCTTCGTGATGGATCTCGGACTCTGGGTGAGACTCGGGCGTGTGCCCGGTGGGCGCGGGGGGCACAAAGCTGGTGTAGCGGGGACGGCCTTCGGGGTCGAAGCCGGCCCGTTCGCCGTCGTCGGCTTCGCGGGAGCCGCCGAGGTGGAGGGAGAAGCGGCGTAGTCCGGTCGTCCCGCTGCGGGAGGTGTCGTGCCGGAGCCAGCGGGGGACAAGCACGCCGATCCAGATCGCCACGATGGCGACATAGAGGATCGCGCTGCTCACGGTCCCCCCTCCCCTGGGTCACGGGCCGAAGTGGGCTGGGCGGAGGTGAAGAATATCGTCAGCTGCCCGCTCACGTGACGCAGCGTAAATGCTGGCGCGGGCGATGGCGAGGATAAAGCCCGGTGTGTCGCGAGATCACCGAATCGAAATAAACCGCCACCGCCAGGACCAGCCAGAACCCGCCCCCAGAACCCGGCGGGGGTGAGCCCCACCAGGACGGGGGTTATCCCCACTGTGTTTCCGGGCCGCCGCGCATATACCTGAAGCGTGATTACCTCATCGTTTTCCGCGGACGAGATCCGGGCGGCGGCAGAGACCCACCGTGAGCTCCCGCCGGAATATCAGACCGCGGTGATCGACTCGTTCCTGTCCAAGGTGGACCGGGAGATCGATGCCCGCGTGGACGCACGGATGGCCTCGCACACGCAGGGCCGCATCCGCCCCGGGTCACACTCCCCGGCCTTCTTCGTCCTGGCCACGCTGATCTTCGGCGTCCCGCTCAGCGCGATCGCGGTGGCCGCCGGGCAGCATCCGGCCGGATTCTGGGGCCTGCTCGTGGTGTGGGTCGGCATCGTGGCCATCAACCTGGCCTACATCGGCCGTCACCGGCCGCCGGACGCACCCCGCTAACTCAGGCCGCCAGGCCGCCCGGCCAACCGGACCGGGCCGGGTCAGCTCGTGCTGGACTTCGAGGCCATGACGACGCCGCGCCACCGGATCATCAGGCGGTCGGGGACTTCCTCCGACGTCAGGGCGTAGCAGAGGTGATCACGCCAGGCGCCGTCGATGTGCAGCTGGCGGCGGCGCAGGCCCTCGTCGCGGAACCCCAGCTTCTCCACGACCCGGCGGCTGGCGTGGTTCTCGGGCCGGATGCTGGCTTCCAGGCGGTGCAGGCCGACGACACGGAAGCTGTGGTCGACCGCCATGGCCAGGGCGGTGGGGATGATGCCACGCCCGGCGAACTTTTCGTCGATCCAGTAGCCGACCTGGCCGGAGCGAGCCGAACCCCACACGATGCTGCCCACGGTCAGCTGCCCGGCGAATTCGTCGCCATACGTGACGACCCAGGGCAGGGCCTGGCCGAGCCGGGCCTCCTGGCGCATGGCCCGGACCATTGACACGTACGGGCTCAGGCTGGACCGGTACAGCGGCGTCTCTGGATTGGTTGGCTCCCACGGCCGCAGCCACGGCGCGTTCCGGACCCGGATCTCTCGCCATGTCCGCGCATCCCGGACCCGGACCGGGCGCAGGGCGATGGGTTCGTCCAGCAGCCTCGGCTCGTAGAGGGTGGCAGGCCAGCCACGCATTCGTCCCACGGGGTCAATCATTCCCTGGTAATCGGCTGGACGCCATCTAAACACGGCCAGATCGATCACCAGGCTAATCGCTGCGGGATCGCGGTGGGCCGGCCGGTCCGCCTACTCGGCGGCCGGTTCGGCGGCGGGGCTGCGACGGTGGTCCCCGCCGTGCACCTGGTCGACGGCGTGCTCCAGGACCCGGCTCAGCACGGCCATGCCGTCCTTGACCCCGCCGGTGGACCCGGGCAGGTTCACGATCAGCGTGCGGCCCGCCAGCCCGGCGATGCCGCGGGACAGGATCGCCGTCGGCACCCCGGCGTTCGCGCCGGCCATGCGGATGGCCTCGGCGATGCCGGGAATCTCGCGGTCGAGGATCCGGCGGGTCATCTCCGGGGTCAGGTCCGCCGGAGTCAGCCCGGTGCCCCCGGTCGTCACCACCACGTCGTAACCAGCGGCGATGGAATCCCGCAGGGCCTCTTCGACCGGCTCACCGTCGGGGATGACCAGCGGGCCGTCCACCACGTCGCAGCCGGCCCGGCGCAGCAGGTCCACCAGCACCGGCCCGGACCGGTCCGGGTAGACCCCGGCCGCCGCCCGGTTGGAGACGGTGACCGCCAGCGCGCGCACTACGCCCTCCCTGAAGCCGAAGCCGAAGCCGAAGCCGAAGCCGAAGTCGCCGAGGCCGTACCCGCCGAGCCCGGAGCCGGAGCCTGACCCGGGCGGTGCCAGGGACCGCTCTTGCCACCGGTCTTCTCGTCCACGCGCACGTCGGTGATGACCGCGGCCGGGTCGACCGCCTTGATCATGTCGATGAGGGCCAGTGCGGCCACGCTGACCGAGGTCAGCGCCTCCATCTCGACCCCGGTCCGGTCCGCGGTCCGGGCCGTCGCGGTGATGTCCACCCCGTCGTCGGTCACGGCCAGGTCGACCGTGACCCCGTGCAGCCCGATCGGGTGGCACAGCGGGATCAGGTCCGGCGTCCGCTTGGCGCCCTGAATGCCGGCGATCCGGGCCACGGCCAGCGCGTCGCCCTTGGGTACCTCGCCCGCGCGCAGGGCCGCGACCGCGGCGGCCGACAACCGGACCCGGCCGGACGCGCGGGCCGAACGGGCGCTCACGTCCTTGCCCGACACGTCCACCATCCGGGCCTGCCCGGATGAGTCCAGATGGGTCAGCTGCGCTGCCGTGCTCGGCTCGCTCACGGCAGGACCAGGACCTCGGCGCTGTCCCCTTCGTTCATGTGGACCACCCACTCGGGCACGACGATCAGCGCGTTGGCCCGGCCCAGGGTGGCGATCTGGTGCGAACCCTGGCCGGTCAGCGGGGTGACCGTGCCCTCGGTGGCGTTCAGCACCCCGCGCAGGTAGGACCGGCGGCCGGGCGGTGAGCGCAGTGGCCCGGTCACCTTGGCCGGGACGGAGGGCAGCCGACGGCCGGGCTGGCCCTGCAGCGCGCCCAGCGCGGGCAGCACGAACAGCTGGAACGACACGTACGCGCTGACCGGGTTGCCGGGCAGGGTGAAGATCGGGATCTCGTCCTCGCCGATCGTGCCGAAGCCCTGGGGCATGCCGGGCTGCAACGCGACCTTGCGGAACCGGACCGTGCCCAGGCGGCTCAGGGTCTCCTTGACCACGTCGTGCTCGCCGCCCATGCTGACCCCGCCGCTGGTCACGATGAGGTCGGCCCGCAGCCGCTGGTCCTCGATCGCGGGCAGCATCTCCATCGGGTCGTCCGGGATCGGCCCGTGCCGGTAGGCCAGGCAGCCGGCTTCGTGCGCGGCCGCGGCCAGCGTGTAGCTGTTGGAGTCCCAGATCTTGCCCGGCGCCAGCGGCGTGCCGGGGGCGGTGAGCTCGTTGCCGGTCGACAGCACCACCACCCGGGGCCGCGGGTAGACCTCGGCCCGGGCCCGCCCGGACGCGGCCAGCACCGCGATCTGCATCGGGCCGAGCCGGGTGCCCGCGGGCAGCAGCACGTCGCCCTGCCGCGCGTCGCCGCCGCTGTACCGCACCGAGTCACCGGGCGCCGCCGGGATCTTGATCGCGACCTGGGCCAGGCCGCCGTCGGTGTCCTCCACCGGCACCACCGCGTCGGCCCCGGCGGGCAGCTTGGCCCCGGTGGTGATGCGCAGGCAGCTGCCCGGGGTGACCGCATAGTGGCCGGTGTCACCGGCCGCGACCTCCCCGCTCACCCGCAGCATCACCGGCGTGTCCTTCGACGCGTCGGTGACGTCGGCGGAGATCAGCGCGTAGCCGTCCATGGCCGAGTTGTCGAACGGCGGCAGCGGCACGCCGGCGGTGATGTCCTCCGCCAGCACGCACCCTTCCGCTTCCGGGATGGCCAGGTGCGTCGGCGGGAGCGGCCGGATGGTGCCGAGGATGTCGGCCAGGTGGGATTCGACGCTGGTCAGGTCGCCGGGCGTGCCGTGGTGATGGTGGTGACCTGCCCCGTCGGTCACGACAGCGATTCCAGGTGCTTCCGTAGCCAGGGCACGAACTCCTGGGCCAGGTCCGGCCGCTCGGAGGCGAACATCACCAGCGTCCGCAGGTAGTCCAGCTTGTTGCCGGTGTCGTAACGCCGCCCGCGGAACAGCACGCCGTGCACGCCGCCGCCGCTTTCCGTGTCGCTGGCCAGCGTCTTGAGCGCGTCGGTGAGCTGGATCTCGCCGCCGCGCCCGGGCGGGGTCTTGCGCAGGATGTCGAACACCTTGGGGTCGCACACGTAGCGCCCGATGATGATCCACCGGCTGGGCGCGCTGCCCGGGACCGGCTTTTCCACCAGGTCGGTGATGTTGACGACGTCCTCTTCGTCGGTCGGCTCGATCGCGGCGCAGCCGTACAGCGACACCTGCTCCGGGTCGACTTCCATCAGCGCCACCACGCTGCCGCCGAACCGCGCCCGCACCTCGATCATCCGGGTCAGCAGCGGGTCGCGGGGATCGATGAGGTCGTCGCCGAGCAGCACCGCGAACGGCTCGTGCCCGACATGGCGGGCCGCGCACAGCACGGCGTGGCCCAGCCCGCGCGGGTCACCCTGCCGGACGTAGTGCACGGTGGCCAGCTCGGCCGACTCGCGGACCTGAGCCAGCCCGTCGACGTTGTCCTTGGCCGCCAGCGCCTCTTCGAGCTCGTAGGCACGGTCAAAGTGGTCTTCGATCGAGCGCTTGCTGCGCCCGGTGATGAGTAGCACGTCATCCAGGCCCGCGGCGACTGCCTCCTCCACTACATACTGGATCGCCGGCTTGTCGACGATGGGCAGCATTTCCTTGGGAGTGGCTTTTGTCGCAGGAAGGAACCGTGTCCCGAGTCCCGCAGCGGGAACTACGGCCTTAGTGACGGCAGAAGAATCGGCCATGCTGGAACCATAACGAGTTTGCGGAGGCACAGGTGCAAGAGCCCGCTTCTGAGCACGGGCGTGCCGGGGTGGCGGCTGCGAAAGCCGCCCTGCGGGCCAGCATAAACGACTCCCGGCGGAATCAATCCGCGGACCGGCGCGCCGACGCCGGGCGGCTGATCCGTGACCACGTGCTGTCGTGGCCGCAGGCCGAGATGGCCGGCACGGTGGCCGCGTACTACTCGATGGGGACCGAGCCGGAGACGCACCGTCTGGTTTTCGGGATGTGGAAGCGCGGCACCTACGTGATCCTGCCCCGGCTGCTCCCCGACGGGGACCTGGAGTGGGCCTCTTATGAGGGGCCGGACTCGCTGGTGCCCGGGCCGCGGGGCGTGCTGGAGCCGTCCGAGCCGTCCCGCGGGGCGGAAGCGATCAGCCGGGCCGCGCTGGTGCTGGTGCCCGCGCTGACCGTGGACCAGCGCGGGCAGCGGCTGGGCCGGGGCGGCGGCAGCTACGACCGGGCGCTGGCCCGGGTGGGGGAGCGGGTTCCGGTCGTCGCGCTGCTGTTCGATGGGGAACTGGTTGACCAGGTGCCGGCCGAGCCACACGACCGCCCGGTGTCCGCGGTCGCGCTGCCGTCCCAGGGAATCGTGAGCGTCCGGGGCGTGTTACGGCACTGAGTTACAATTAGCACTCGAATCGCACGAGTGCTAGCATCGCGCGACGCAGCATCATGCCGCCGGTACGCCCGTCCGGGCGGCGCCGGCACAGCACGGAGGGAGCACCTGTGCCCACGTATCAGTACGCCTGCACCGAGTGTGGCGAGCAGCTCGAGAAGGTACAGAAGTTCAGCGACGACCCGCTGACCGTCTGCCCGAACTGCAACGGCCGCCTGCGCAAGGTGTTCTCTCCCGTCGGCATCGTGTTCAAGGGCTCCGGCTTCTACCGCACCGACAGCCGCAGCGGCCCGGTGGCCGGTAGCCAGGACAACAAGGACAGTGCTGGCCAGGACGGGGCGGGCCAGGACGGGGT
>CAXUJF010000365.1:0-6475 GCA_964250865.1 uncultured Streptosporangiaceae bacterium | reverse complement strand
GTCGGCCGAGCGGACCCGGACCGCGCCGATCTCCTCCAGGTCGCGGGACAGCGTGGCCTGGGTGACGGGCATCCCCCGCTCGGCCAGCAACCGGGCCAGCTCCTCCTGGGACCGGACCGGGCGGTCGGCCAGGGTGGCCGCGACCCACGCCTGCCGGGAGGCCTTGGTCCCGGGCCGGGTCACGGTCGTCTCGCCTGCCCCGCCTGGGTCTTGGGGGCCTGCGTCTCCGGGGTCTGGCCCAGCAGCCAGGTCAGCAGCGCCTTCTGCGCGTGCAGCCGGTTCTCGGCCTGATCCCAGACCCGGCTGTGCGGGCCGTCCAGCACCTCGGCGCTGATCTCCTCGCCCCGGTGGGCGGGCAGGCAGTGCAGCACGATGCAGTCCGGGGCGGCCAGGTCGAGCTTGGCCTTGTCCAGGGCGTACGGGGCCAGCACGGCGGTCCGCTCGGCCTGCTCGGCTTCCTGCCCCATCGACGTCCACACGTCGGTGGCCAGCACGTCCACCCCGGCGCAGGCCTGCACCGGGTCGTCGTACCAGCGCACGCTGCCGCCGGTCCCGGTACCGATCTCGGCCGCCGCGGCCAGCACCGCCGGGTCGGGCCGGTAGGCCCCGGGTGAGGCGATCCGCACGTGCAGGCCGGCCGTGGCCCCGCCGAGCAGGTAGGAGTGAGCCATGTTGCTGGACCCATCGCCCAGGAAGGTCATGGTCAGGCCGCCCAGGGCACCCTTGGCTTCTGCGATGGCCTGCAGGTCGGCCAGGATCTGGCACGGGTGGAAGCTGTCGGTCAGCGCGTTGATGACCGGCACCTCGCTGGCCGAGGCCAGGGCGGCCAGCCGGTCCTGGCCGAACGTGCGCCAGGCGATCGCGGCCACCTGGCGGCTGAGCACCCGGGCCGTGTCCTCGACCGTCTCGCCCCGGCCCAGCTGCGTGCTCTGGGACTCGATGACCAGCGGGCTGCCGCCCAGGTCGGCGACGCCGGTGGCGAAGGAGACCCGGGTCCGCAGCGACGGTTTGTCGAACATCACCGCGACGGTCTGCGGGCCCGCCAGCGGCTTGCGGGCGAACCGGTCCGCCTTCAGCAGCGCGGCCAGGTCGAGCACCTCGGCCTGTTCGGCCGGGTTTAGGTCGTCGTCACGCAGGAAGTGCCGCGGTGCGGGCCGGTGGGCCGCCCCCTGGCCCGGTGGTGCCTGCTCCGCGCTCATGCCGCACTCCGGGCGGTGGCGGCATCGTTAAAAATATCGGGCAGGGCGCCAAGAAAGTCAGCTATCTCGCCGGGGCCGATGATCAGTGGCGGGGCCAGCCGGATCGCGTCCGGCTGCACCGCATTGACCAGGTACCCGGCGTGGCGGGCGGCCGCTTCCACCTCCACGGCGGCATCCTGCGACAGCACGGCGGCCAGCCACAGGCCCTGGCCGCGGACCCCGGCCAGCAGCGGATGGCTCATCGCGCCGATGCCGCTGGCCAGCTGAGTACCGGCCGCGGTCGCGTTGGCCAGCAACCCGTCGGACTCGATCGTGGTCAGCACGGCCAGGGCGGCGGCGCAGGACACCGGGTTGGCCCCGAACGTCGAACCGTGATCGCCCTTACCCAGCACGCTGCCGTAGGGCCCGAAGCCGACGCAGGCCCCGATGGGCAGCCCTCCCCCGAGCCCCTTGGCCAGGGTGAGGACGTCGGGGGTGACGCCGTCGGCCTGGTGGGCGAACCAGTGCCCGGTGCGCCCGATGCCGCTCTGGATCTCGTCCACGACCAGCAGCGCGCCGGCCGCGTCGCAGGCGTCCCGGGCCGCGCGCAGGTAACCGGGCGGCGGCGGGACCACGCCGGCCTCGCCCTGGCACGGTTCGAGGAACACGGCGGCGCAGTCCGGGCCGACCGCGGCCCGCAGCGCGTCCGCGTCCCCGTACGGCACGAAGCGCACCTCGATGCCGAACGGCCCGAACGGGTCGCGGATCGAGGCCTTGCCGGTCAGCGCGAGGGCGCCCATGGTCCGGCCGTGGAACCCGTTCTCGGTGGCCACGTAGACCGGGCGGGCCGCTTTTTTGTTCTGCTTTTCCCAGTACCGGCGGACCAGCTTGATCGCGGCCTCGTTGGCCTCGGTGCCGGAGTTGGCGAAGAACACCCGGGCGTCGGCCGGGCCCGCAGGCCCGCCCAGCAGGGCCAGCAGCCTTTCGGCCAGATCGATCTCCGGCTCGTGCAGGAACAGGTTCGAGGTGTGGGCCAGCGCGGCCACCTGCAGGCTCACCGCGCTGGTCAGCGCGGGGTGGGCGTGGCCCAGCGCGCTGACCGCGATCCCGGCGAACAGGTCGAGGTAGTCGCGGCCGTCGGCGTCCCACACCCGGCAGCCCTGGCCGCGTACCAGCGCGACCGGGGGCAGCCCGTAGTTCGGCATCAGCGCGGCCGCGTAGCGTTTTTGCAGTACGTCTGTGGCGGTCACAGTGTCTCTGCCTCCTTATCGGGAACGACCATGGTCCCGGTGCCGGAGTCGGTGAAGATTTCCAGCAGCACGGCGTGCGGCTGGCGCCCGTCGACCACGTGGGCCTGCGGCACACCGCCCCGGACCGCGGTCAGGCACGCGCCCATCTTGGGGATCATCCCGCTGCTCAGACCGGGCAGCATGCCCGCCAGCTCACTCGCGCCGAGCTGGCTGATCACCTCGCCGCTGGCGGGCCAGGTCCGGTACAGGCCGGGCACGTCGGTCAGGATCATGAGCTTGGCCGCGCCCAGGGCTACGGCCAGTTCGGCCGCGGCGGTGTCGGCGTTGACGTTGTAGACCTCGCCGTCCTCCCCCCGGGCCACGCTGGACACCACCGGGATCCGGCGGTCGGCGATGAGCGCGCGGATCGCGCCGGGGTCGGTGGTCTCGATCTCGCCGACGAGCCCGATGTCGACCGGCTCGCCATCCACGATCGCGGCCTTGCGGCTCGCGGTGAACAGGTTGGCGTCCTCGCCGGACATGCCGACCGCGAACGGGCCGTCCCGGTTGATCAGCCGGACGATGTCCTTGTTGACCTTGCCGGTCAGTACCATCCGCACCACGTCCATGGTCTCCGGCGTGGTGACCCGCAGGCCCGCGGTGAACGTGGATTCCAGGCCGAGCCGGTCCAGGTGCTCGGTGATCTGCGGGCCGCCGCCGTGCACCACCACCGGCCGCAGCCCGGCGTAGCGCAGGAACACCAGGTCCTCGGCGAACGCGAGCCGGAGCTCGTCTGAGGTCATCGCGTTGCCGCCGTACTTGATGACCACGGTCCGGTCGTGGAACTTGATCAGCCAGGGCAGGGCCTCGATCAGGGTTTCCGCCTTGGCCTCGGCGGTGGGGCGGCTGACCTGGCCGGTGCTCTGGGTCAGGTTCTCCGTCAGGTTCTCGGTCATGTCGAGTAGGCCGTGTTCTCGTGGACGTACTCGGTGGTCAGGTCGGTAGTCAAGATGGTGGCGGCGTGCGGGCCCGCCGACAGGTCGACGGTGATCGTGACGTCCCGGGGCGACATGTCGACCTTGGACCGCTCGTCGCCGGCGCAGCCGTTCCGGCAGACCCAGATCCCGTTGATGGCCACGTTCAGGCGATCCGGGTCGAACTCGGCCGCGGTGGTGCCCACGGCTGAGACCACCCGGCCCCAGTTCGGGTCCTCCCCCGCGATCGCGCACTTGAGCAGGTTGCTGCGGGCCACGGCCCGGCCCGCCTGCACCGCGTCGTCCTCGCTGGCCGCGCCGATGACCTCCACCATGATCATCTTGCCCGCCCCCTCGGCGTCCAGCTGGAGCTGGCGGGCCAGGTCGGTGCACACCTCGGTCAGCATCGCGGTGAAGTCGGCCAGCTCCGGCGCAACCCCCGAGGCGCCGCTGGCCAGCAGCAGCACGGTGTCGTTGGTCGACATGCAGCCGTCGGTGTCCAGCCGGTCGAAGCTGACCCGCATGGCGTCCCGCAGCGCGGCGTCCAGGTCGGCCGGGGGCAGGTCCGCGTCGGTGGTCAGCACGCACAGCATGGTGGCCAGGGCGGGCGCGAGCATCCCCGCGCCCTTGGCCATGCCGCCGATGGCGTAGCCGGCTTGGTTTTCGCGGCCCGGGTGCTCGCGGCCCGGGTGCTCGCGGCCCGGGTGCTCGCGGCCCGGGTGCTCGCGGCCCGGGTGCTCGCGGCGGAAGCTGATCTTGACCACGGTGTCGGTGGTGCGGATGGCGTCGGCCGCGGCCAGGCCGCCGCCCCGGGAGGCCTGGGCGACGCAGGCGTCCACCGCGGGCAGGATCTTGTCCATCGGCAGCCGCTCGCCGATCAGGCCGGTGGAGCAGATCGCCATCTCCCCGGCTGAATCCTCCAGGGCCGCGCCGAGCTGTTCCGCGGTGGCGTGGGTGTCCTGGAAGCCCAGCGGCCCGGTGCAGGCGTTGGCGCCGCCGGAGTTCAGGGCCACCGCGCGGACGCGGCCGCCGCTGACCACCTGCTCGGTCCACCGCACGGGCGCGGCCTTGACCCGGTTGCCGGTGAACACGGCGGCCGCGGCGCGGGACGGGCCGTCGTTGATGACCACGGCGACGTCGCGGTCACCGGAGGCTTTCAGCCCGGCGGTGACGCCGGCGGCGCGGAACCCGAGCGGGGCGGTGACGCTCACGGCGCGACTCCCAGGGCGGTCAGGCCCGCCGTCTCCGGCAGGCCGAGCATGAGGTTGGCGTTCTGCACGGCCTGGCCCGCCGCGCCCTTGCCCAGGTTGTCGATGGCCGACACGACCACGGCCCGGCCGGCGTGCGGATCGGCCACGACCTGGAGATGGGCCGCGTTCGAGCCGGCGGTGGCGGCGGTGGCGGGCCACTGCCCCTGCGCCAGCAGGTGGATGAACGGCTCATCGGTGTAGAAGCGGGCGATGGCCTCGCGCAGCTCCGCCGTGCTGCTGCCCTTGACCAGCCGGGCGGTGCAGGTGGCCAGGATGCCGCGCGGCATGGGGGCCAGCGTGGGGGTGAACGAGATCGTGGCCTCGGGCCCGGTCCCGGTTCCCGTCCTGGGCAGGACCGACTGCAGGGCCTGCTCGATCTCCGGGGTGTGCCGGTGCACGCCGCCCACCTTGTAGGCCGACACCGAGCCCATGACCTCGCTGCCCAGCAGGTTCGTGGTGGCGGACCGGCCCGCGCCGGAGGTGCCGGAGGCGGCCACGATCACGATGTCCTCGGGTGCGGCCAGCCCGGCGGCCAGCAGCGGGGCCAGCGCCACGATCGACGCGGTGGCGTAACAGCCGGGCGAGGCCACGCGGCCCGACGCGCTGATCGTCGCGCGGGCGCCGGGCAGTTCGGGCAGGCCGTAGGCCCAGGTGCCGGGGTGGTCGCCGCCGTAGAACCGCGCCCAGGCCGCCGCGCTGGACAGCCGGAACCCGGCCCCGAGGTCGACGATCCGGGTCTGCTCGGGCAACTGCCCGGCCAGCGTGGCCGCCTCTTCGTGCGGCAGCGCCATGAACACCAGGTCGGACCCGGCGAAGGCGTCCGCCGTGGTGGGCCCGAACGTCCGGCCGGCCAGCGTGATCAGGTTGGGGTGGACCGCGGTGACCGGGGCCCCGGCGTTGGAACCCGCGCCGAGGGCGCCGATCTCCAGGTCCGGGTGGGCGGCCAGCAGACGGAGCAGTTCCCCGCCCGCGTAGCCACTGGCACCTGCGACCGCGACTCGTGCGCCCATGTCGCGTTAGCCTCCTGGTTGGCTGGGATAGTGGCTGGGAATGCATCCCGGGCGTGGGACCGGGCGCTGAGCTTCTATGCAAAATTATGCAGTGTTGCGATAAATTATGCAAACGATCGGGGGGTCAGCGGCCGTTGGCGCGGCCGGGCTGAGCGCCCGGTTGTTCGGAGGTCCGGGGCTCGGATCGGCAAAATTTGGCCGGCCGCGACTGACTACACGGAGTGGCGAGTTGGGCACTTACAGCCATGCGCGGCATGATGGACGCACTGTCTCATCCCGATGCGGAAGTCTGCCCTGATGCGCGCCTGGTTCCTGATCATGACGGGCCTGGCCGTGGGTCTGACCGCGGGCGGCGTGACCGGGTGCGCGGCTCCCGGGACCACCACCTCGAACGCCGCCACGACGTGCGGGCGCACCCTGACCGGGGTGGACGTCGCGGTGGTGGTCAGGATCGGCCGCGGCTCGGTGTCGTGCCCGACCGCGATGACGGTCGAGAAGTCCTACGCCGCACTGATCCGGGCGGGCGGCCTGCACGGCAACGGCGGCGGCGCCCCGGTCTCCATCCGCGGCTGGACCTGCCAGGGCTACACCAGCGCCGAGATCGCCCAGACCGAGCGGGTCTCGATCTGCGTCAAGGGCAGCGCGCAGATCTTCACCGCGCTCCCGCCGACCGAGCCCGGCACCAGCACCGACGCCCCGCCCGTCCCGACCTGAGTCCGTCAGCGGGGGACGCGGGGAGCTGGGGACACTTGTGTGCAGTATCTGCCTATAAATGTCCCCAGCCCCGGAGTAACCCCGCAGTCCTCGGTGCTGCGGAGTCACACGGGGCTGGTG
>CAXUJF010000364.1:0-6502 GCA_964250865.1 uncultured Streptosporangiaceae bacterium | reverse complement strand
TGCCTGTACCGGGTCCCGGACGATCCGGTTGTACAGGGCGCCGTGCGGCTTGACGTAGCGCACCCGGCCACCCTCGGCCCGGGCGATCCCGTCCAGCGCGGCCAGCTGGTACAGCACCTCGGCGGCCAGTTCGTCCGGCGGCACGTCCATCTCCCGCCGTCCGAACCCGGCCAGGTCGCGGTAGGAGACCTGGGCCCCGATGGCCACCCCGCGGGCGACCGCGGCCGCGCAGCAACGGCGCAGGATCAGCGGGTCACCCGCGTGAAACCCGCAGGCGATGTTGGCGCTGGTCACCACGGCCAGCAGGGCCTCATCATCACCCAGCCGCCAGGCCCCGAACCCCTCGCCCAGATCGGCGTTGAGGTCAACGGCCGTCGGCTCAGTGGCCGCAGGCCCGGCGTCCGGCGGCCCGGCGGTCACTCGTTGGGCTCCGGGCCCAGCTCCCGCAGGGCTGCTTCGAGCGAGCCCGGGTTGTCCCCGGCGGCCTGGATCGCGTCCATCAGCACGTGCAGTACGACGTGCCGGTCCTGGTCCGCGTCCAGGAACCGCTGCGCGGCGGCCCACAGGCTGGGCGGCTCACCGCGCCACAGCCGGTCGGCGAGTTCCAGGTGCTGCGCCAGGTGCTGTTCGTCGGCCGGCTCGGCGCCGGTCCCTTCGGCTTCAGCTTCGTGCGCGCCGGCCAGCAGCGCCCGCCGGCCGTCCGCGTCCGCTGGGTCCAGCGCGGACAGGTCGGTCCCGCCGACCCGGCCGTGCAACATCGGGAACGCGAACGCGCGCCGCGGCAGCGCCTCCAGGTCGCCGTCCGGCAGCAGCCGCGCCACCAGCGCCGAGTCCAGCCCGAACTCGGCCGGGTCGCGGTAGGCGCGAGTGAACGCGCCCATCACGTTGAACACCGCGTCCAGGGTGTCGGTGACCTCTCGTTCGCCCTGGCCACGACGTCGGCCGGCCCAGCGCACCCAGGCCAGCAGCACGTGCGGCATGGCCTCCTGTTCGGGAGCGGACAGCATGACCTTGCGCGGCAGCCAGTTGATCAGGAACGTCTCCACCTTGACCGGGCTCATCCGCAGCGGGCGGCCGAAGTCCTGGTCGCAGCCGTAGTCGATGATCCGGTCGGCGCAATGGCTGGCCGAACTGCGGTCGGACAGGTCCTCGGCCTCGTCCGAGGCCAGGAACTCCGCCGCCAGCATGGCCCGCCGGTCCTTGCCCCACGGCCGCCGCTTGCTCGTGCTGCCGCCCGGCGCGACCGGTCCAGCCGGGCCCCGGGACGGCGGCAGCGCCCGGATCCGGGCCCGGATGAAGGCGTGGTACGACGGGAACGACTCGCTGACCGGCGGATTTTCTGCGGCGTCGGTCTCGGCCAGGGCCGCTTCCAGCAGCCGCCGCGCTACCGGCGGGTCCAGGGGCTTGAAGCCGTGGTCGTCGGCCGGTGGCTTGCGGCACAGGTCCAGCAGCTTGGTCACCTGGGACGTGACCCAGCCGTCCCTGATCATCCCGTCCGCGTTGTAGTCCACCACCATGACCAGCGCGTGCGGCTCGGTGCCGTCGTAGCTGAAGAAGCAGACCACCTCGTCGGTGTCGCCGTAGGCGTCGCTGTTGACGTAGCAGTCCGAGCCGGTCACCGCGCCCAGGTGCTGGGCCCAGTTGGGGCTGCGCACGCCCCGCTCCATCAGCTCCAGCGCCGCCTCTTCGGCCTTGGACGCCTGCCGCGGCGTGCCCAGGCAGGCGATGCCGGACAGCAGGGCCAGCGCGGCCGGGCTGCTGCGGCGGGCGGCGTAGTCGACCAGCCCCTCGCCCACGAGCCGCTCGACGTCGGAGCCGGGCGCGCTGTCGCTGCGCTGCCCCCACCAGGTTCCGAGCAGCTCGCTGACCATCAACTCCGCATCCAGCGGGCTGCGTACGGCCAGGAGCTCACGTGCGGCGCGCAGAAGCTCGTCAAAGAGCGCGTTCGGGGGCGGGGCGGCCCCCGTGGCACGTTGCGGGCCGCCGCTGCCTCCGCCTGGATCTTGTCTGCGTCGGCTCTGCGGACTCACCTTGATAGCCTCTCAGATCTATTCATGTGGACGCTACGCTACGGGGCAATGCCCACCGTAGTTTCGGGCAGAATCGGCGTGTTGCGCCGAAAGCCCGGAACGAAAGCGCAAGCTTCCTGGTCAGACGGGAAATCGAGCTGCCCGTTGTGTCCTGCGCCGTCACGTAGTCTTCACCGGCACCAGGTATCGCCACCTGGCCACAACGGTGCCGGGAATGTGGCACGCTTGTCTGAATAACTGCTGCGAAATGCCGCCCACACTGGCGGCCGTCCAGGGACGATAGAACAAACGGCCGCGGTGCGGGTGTCAACCCCGCTCGCCGTGACCGCGTCCAATGAGCGCAGGCCGGTGCGAACCGCGCGGTAGGCGTAGAGGGAGCAGGAAGGAGCCGCCGATGGCAGGTCGGTGCATGAGGCACCGGTGCCCGCGGTGAGCCCAGACATCATGAGCCCAGATATCGCCGGCCCGGTGGATGGACCGGACGCCTCGGTGCCGTTGCCGCGCCCGTCCGAGCTGGATACCGCCGACGCCGCGCTGCTCGACACGCTGCTGCGCGAGGCGCCGGTGGGCTTTGCGCTGCTCGGTCCCGACTTCCGCTTCCGGCGGATCAATCAGACGCTGGCCCGGATGCATGATCACGACCCAGGCGAGCATATCGGGCGATCTCCGGCCGAAATGTGGCCGGCCGACTTTGCCGCCCGGGCTGAGTCCGCGGCCCGGCGGGTGCTGGCCGACGGCCAGCCGGTCTTCGAGTCCGAGCCCGACGCAGGCCGGGCCCTGTCCTGGTTCCCCTGCCGTGATCAACAAGAAAACGTCAGCGGAGTGGTGCTGATTGTGGCCGACGTGGCCGGCCAACCGGCCGACGTGGCCGGCCATCTCCACGCCGAGGAGACGATCCGGCGCAGCGAGGAGCGGTACCGGTCGCTGGTCCAGGGCGGCGCCCAGATGGTGTGGGTGTCCGACGCGGACGGCGGCCTCATTGAGGACTGCCCGGAGTGGCGCTGGGTCACCGGCCAGACCCCGGAGCAGTACCTGGGCCGGGGCTGGCTGGACGCCGTCCACCCCGAGGACCGGGACCGGGTCGAGCGCGACTGGCAGGGCTGCGTGAAGTCCGGCAAGACGTTCGACGACCGGTACCGGGTCCGCACCCGGGCCGGTTCCTACCGGCACTACGACGTGCGCGCGGTCCCGATCGAGCGGGACGGCAAGATCGTCGAGTGGGTCGGCGCCAGCACCGATGTCACCGGCCAGCGCGAGGCCGAGGAGATGCGCGGCCGGCTCACCGAGCAGCTGTCCGCCGCGGCGCTGCGCACCGCCCGGCTGCAGCAGGCCACCTCGATGCTGGCTGAGGCGCTCACCGTCGAGCAGGTGGTCGAGGTGATCACCGAGGTCGGCCGGACCGCGATCGGCGCACAGCGGTCGGCGGTGGCGCTGCTGGACGGCGCCCGGCTGCAGGTCATCAACCCGGGCGGCATGCCGCCGGGGCAGTCCGCCGCCACCCGCGACATCCTGCTGGACAGTCCGGGCCTGATGACCCGGGCCATCGCCACCCGCCGCCCGGTGCTGGCCGAGGACACCGACGCCCTGCGCCTGCTGCTGGAGGACGCCCCGATCGAGATCGTCGCGGGCGAGGACGAGCGGTCCTGGGTCGGGCTGCCGCTGCTGGCCGCGGGCGCGCCGCTGGGCGCGCTGCGGTTCTCGTTCGGCCGCCCGCGCAAGATCACCGAGGAGGAGCGGGTCTTCCTGGAGGCGCTGGCCGGCCAGTGCGCGCTGGCGGTGGAGCGGGCCGCGATGTACGAGCGGGAGCACACCACCGCGGAGACGCTGCAGCGCAGCCTGCTCCCCGATCAGCTGCCGATCGTGCCCGGGCTGGTCATGGAGGCCCGGTACCTGCCGGTGGCCCGCAACATGGAGATCGGCGGCGACTGGTACGACAGCTTCCGGCTGCCGGACGGGCGGCTGGCCATCGCGGTCGGTGACGTCATGGGCAAGGGGCTGACCGCCGCGGCCGGCATGGGCCGGGTCCGCAACGCGCTGCGCGCGCTGGCGCTGACCGACCCGCGGCCCTCGGCCGTGCTGACCGGCCTGGACCGGCTGTTCAGCGCGACTGAGCTGGAAGAGCAGGTCACCACCGTTGCCTACCTGGTCATCGACCCGCAGACCGGGGAAGGGCTGATGGGCAACGCCGGTCACCTGCCCGTGCTGCGGCTGGGCCTCGGCATCGATCCGTACCTGGAGGAGACGGCCGAGGCCGGGACGCCGCTGGGCTGGCCGAGCCCGCGGCAGGAGCAGCCGTTCCGGCTGCCACCCGGCAGCACCGCGGTGCTGTACTCAGACGGCCTGGTGGAAAACCGCATCCGTGGTCTCGACTCCGGACTCAACGAGCTGGTCTCGGTGGCCGCCCGCGCCCGCAGCAGCGTCGTGGGCCACCCGGAGCGGTTGCTCAGCTATCTCGTGGACGCGATGCTCGCGGGCCACAAGCAGGACGACGACGTGACGGTGCTGGTGCTGCACGTCCCCGAACGCGAGCGGGAAGACAACGAATGAGGCACACCGGGAATAGTGCACGAGCGCTGTGCGTCGCAAATGTGCAGGCGTGCGCAGGTAGGTTTTCGTGCGCCGTCGTGTACAAGTCATCCTCGGCTGCCACCTATGGTGGTGTGAGTAGGGAGGCAGGTGGGCAGCATCCGCGTTTCGCATGGCTGTCTCCAGCGCACGCTGGTTCTGCTTCCCGGCTCGGTGCATGCATCCGGACCCGCGCGGGAGGAACCGATTCTCGCAACACGCACGCAGGAAAGGCGCCGGTACCGGTCGCCTGTCCGGCATGCCGGCCGCGTTTCGCGGCTGTACATGCTGCTAGCCAGCGAAGGAAGGGGTGACCGTGGTGGTACGCGCTGACTCTGCGGCGCGGAAGCGCGCCCGGCCGTCGGCAGGTCAGGCTCCCGCGAACGGGCCCTCCGGCTCGGGCCCGGCGGGCGTGGTCGGCGGTCGCGTCAACGGCAACGGTGACGGCCCGGGCGACGCTCCGGCCGGCGACGTCGCTGTCGTGGACATCGACGACGCGGAGGACCTCGGCGACGACGCCGACTTCGACCCGCTGTCGGTCGACGAGGCGGAGATCCACGAGTCGCTCTCGGTCGTCGAAGTCGAGCTGGGGGACGACGAGTCCGACACCCCGGCCGAGACTGACACCCCGGACGAGGCCGACGGCGCGGACGACTCCGATAGCCCGGATGGTCCCGTGGCCGTGACCAAGGCGTCCAGCCCGCTGGTCGCCGCGGCCGCCAACGGTGCCGCGGCCCAGGCGGCCGCCCCCGCGGATGGTGCGGCCAAGCCGGCCACCGAGGGTGAGGACGAGACGTTCGTCTTCGGCGACGACGATGACGACCTGCCCGCGGCCCAGGTCGCGGTGGCCGGCGCCACCGCCGACCCGGTCAAGGACTACCTCAAGCAGATCGGCAAGGTCCCGCTGCTCAACGCCGAGCAGGAAGTTGAGCTGGCCAAGCGGATCGAAGCGGGCCTGTTCGCCGAGGAGAAGCTGGCTGAGGACCTGCGGCTGGCCTCCGACCAGCGCATCGACCTGGAGTGGATCGCCGAGGACGGCCGGCGGGCCAAGAACCACCTGCTCGAGGCCAACCTGCGCCTGGTCGTCTCGCTGGCCAAGCGCTACACCGGCCGCGGCATGCTGTTCCTGGACCTGATCCAGGAGGGCAACCTGGGCCTGATCCGCGCGGTCGAGAAGTTCGACTACACCAAGGGCTACAAGTTCTCCACGTATGCCACCTGGTGGATCCGGCAGGCGATCACCCGGGCCATGGCCGACCAGGCCCGCACCATCCGGATCCCGGTGCACATGGTCGAGGTCATCAACAAGCTGGCCCGTGTCCAGCGGCAGATGCTCCAGGACCTGGGCCGGGAGCCGACGCCGGAGGAACTGGCCGCCGAGCTGGACATGACCCCGGAGAAGGTCATCGAGGTCCAGAAGTACGGCCGGGAGCCGATCTCACTGCACACCCCGCTCGGCGAGGATGGCGACAGCGAGTTCGGTGACCTGATCGAGGACTCCGAGGCCATCCAGCCGGGCGAAGCGGTCAGCTTCACGCTGCTGCAGGAGCAGCTGCACTCGGTGCTGGACACGCTGTCCGAGCGGGAGGCCGGTGTGGTCTCCATGCGGTTCGGGCTCACCGATGGCCAGCCCAAGACCCTGGACGAGATCGGCAAGGTCTACGGGGTCACGCGGGAGCGGATCCGCCAGATCGAGTCCAAGACCATGTCCAAGCTGCGGCACCCCTCCCGGTCTCAGGTCCTGCGCGACTACCTGGACTAGGACCGGGCGCGGCCCGCGCATGAACGACAGCGCGTGAAAAGACAGCACGTAAAAAACACGGCATGAAAGACAAGGGGCGGGGGGCCGCGCCGGCGGGGGGGCGGGCCCGCGGGGGGGTGGGGGTGCCCGCCCCCGGGGGGGGGGG
>CAXUJF010000363.1:0-6509 GCA_964250865.1 uncultured Streptosporangiaceae bacterium | reverse complement strand
GGTTCTCTGGGCTGGTTAGATCGCCTCGCCGATGAGGTAGCTACTGTCTTACCTATGTTTGCAGTCAGCGCGGTGCGCTTTGATCCGGAAGACCTTCTCCATGGGCTGGAGCTGGGGGAGCGGCCTGATCCCAAGGTGCCGGACGGCTGGACCACGGTGAGCGTGCGGGCCGCCGCGCTGAACCACCATGACCTGTTCACGCTGCGCGGGGTCGGCATCAAGGCCGATCAGCTGCCCATGGTGCTCGGCTGCGACGCGGCCGGCATCGACGAGGACGGCAACGAGGTCGTGGTGCACTCGGTCATCGGTGACCCGGACGCAGGCGGCGGGGACGAGACCCTGGACCCGCGGCGCAGCCTGCTGTCCGAGAAGTACGACGGGACGTTCGCGCAGAAGGTCACGGTGCCGCGCCGCAACGTACTGCCCAAGCCGGACGCGCTGTCGTTCGAAGAGGCGGCCTGCCTGCCCACCGCGTACCTGACCGCCTACCGGATGCTGTTCACCAAGTCCGGGGTGCAGCCCGGTTCGACCATCCTGGTCCAGGGGGCGGGCGGCGGTGTGGCCACTGCGCTGGTCACGCTGGGCCGTGCGGCGGGCTTCCGCATCTGGGTCACCAGTCGCAGTGAGGAAAAGCGTCACCGGGCCGTGGAGCTGGGGGCCGACCAGGCCTTCGAGACCGGCGCCCGGCTGCCCGAGCGCGTCGACGTGGTGATGGAATCGGTCGGCGACGCCACCTGGGGCCACTCGGTCCGCTCGCTCAAGCCCGGGGGCCGGATCGTCATCTGCGGAGCCACCAGCGGGCACATGCCCCCGGCCGAGCTGCAGCGGATCTTCTTCCTGCAGCTGTCGGTGGTGGGCTCGACCATGGGCACCCGGGCCGAGCTGGGCCGGTTGCTGGAGTTCTGCGAGCAGTCCGGCGCCCGCCCGCTGATCGGGATGCGCCTGCCGCTCCGCGACGCCCGTGAAGGCTTCGCCGCGATGGCCCTGGGCGAGCAGTTCGGCAAGATCGTCTTCACCGTCGACTGACGATGCAGGAAGCCCTGCTAGTCCGGGCCCGAGGCGGTTGATTCGGGGCTGGGGGCTGCCTGGTCGTCGGCGGTAACAGGCGGCGGTTCCGGCTGTGCGTGCTCGGAGCCGAAGATCTCGCTGCGCACGCGGTCCAGGGTCTCGTCCAGGATGATGCGCAGCTCGGTCAGGGCATCCTCGCCCGCTTCGGCGCTGGACTGCCAGGCCAGGCGGCGCATCTCGCGGGCGAAGTCCTTGACCGTGTGCTCCAGGTCGTGCAGCAGGCGGACGTCGGGCTTGCCGGGGAAGGTACGGCGGCCGGGCCAGTCGGCCCACGCGGCCCAGTTGCCCCAGTCGCGGTCGTGGCCGGTCGACGACTGGGTCTCACGCTCCGCGCGAGCGTATCCCCGGGCGTCGTCGCGGCGGCGGCGGGCGCTCTCCCTGGCCTCCTCCCGGGCCTGCCGGACCCGCTCCCGGGTGTCCTCCCGGCTCCAGCGGGCCTGCTCGGCCGCGCCGCGGCGCGCTTCCCCGGGGTCCTCTTCGGCCCCCTCGGGTGGCTGGGCGTTCCGTGCGGCCCAGGTCAGCTCCTCACGCAGACTGCGGACCGTCTCCCGGACGTCCTCCTTGACCTCGCGCACCACGTCGCGCACGGAGTCCGACAGCTCCTGCTCCAGCTCAGCCAGCTCGTCCTCCCGGTCGTGGAGTTACTTACGGCCGGCGTCGGTGATGCGGTACACCTTTCGGCCGTCGACCTCGTCGTGGGTGACCAGGCCTTCCTCTTCCAGCCGGGCCAGCCGGGGGTAGATCGTGCCGGGCGAGGGGGCATACACGCCCATGAACTGGTCGCGCAGCAACCGGATCACCTCGTATCCGTGCCGCGGCTCCTCATCGAGCAGCCGGAGCAGGTACAGCCGGAGCCTGCCGTGCCGGAAAACCGGACTCATCGAGCCTCGCCCTTCGTCTGTGCGCCTTTCGCTGGTTCGTCACTGCGGGTGGGCGGCGCCGGTTCGGGCCGCTTGAGCAGCGTGACCCGCCCGGACAGGGTCGTGACCGAGATCTGCCCGGAACCGGCGCCCAGCGTACCGTTCACCGAGCGCGCGGCTGGGGCGTGCGCGCTGCGCAGGCAGTCGAACTCGCTGACCACGCGGCCGGAGGTGGACCGCAGCCTGACCTTGGCGTCCGGCTGGGCGGGCAGCCGCAGGGCCACGTCGGACGACAAGGTCGCCACCCGAACCTGGCCCGGCCCGGCCAGGTGCACGTCGGCGGTGACGCTGCCGCTGACGGACTTGGCCTCCAGCCGGTCCAGTGAGCCGCCGGCCAGGGTCAGGTCGCCGGACACGGAGTTGAACGAGACCTGCCCGTTCACGTCCTGCGCTTCGACGTCGCCCGACACGGTGCGGGCATCGACCCGGCCCTCCAGCCCGTCCAGGGTGATCGCGCCGGAGACGCTGCGCACCGAGGTCCGCGCCGTCACCCCGGACACCACCGCGGTCGCGGCCACCACACCCACCTGCGCCGGGCAGTCCCGGGGCACGGTGACGGTCATCTCGGCCGCGTGGGCCTGCGGCCGGAGCCATTCCAGCAGGCCGTCCCAGGTCAGGTCCTCGTAGCTGATGGTCAGCACCCCGTCGTCGTGACTGACGATGAGCGGCTGGCCGCTGATGCTGGTGATGTCCAGGGCGGGAGCCTCGCTGGTGGCCAGGACGGCGACCGAGCCTGCGATGGCCCGGACCCGCAGCGCCGTCACGTCGTCGAAGGCGAGGCGGGTCGGTGCGTCGACCGTCCACTGTGGCATTGGCTGTCTCCTGTCCGACCCATGACCAGCTTATTTACTTACGATATATCTTGTCTCGGGCTAGTCCGCCGGTCAAGACGGGCCGTGATCCAGCAGCGGGCGGTCAGTCGTCCTCGTCGAGCCGGGCCAGCCAGCGGGCCAGCCGGTCGACGGGCGTGTCGAACTCCGGGTTGAGATCCACGAAGGCTCGCAGCCGCTCGGCCAGCCAGGACAGGCTGACCTGCTCCTCGCCTCGCCGTTCGTCGAGCTCTTCGATGCCCTGGTCGGTGAAGTACATCGGTCCTCCGTGCCCTGGCCCGCCGCGGGGCGGCCGGTAGCCGCCCCGCGCGGTGATCAGGCCAGCGCCGCCTCGATCAGCTGCTTGTGCGTGGCCGCGTGCTGCTTGGCCGAACCGGTGGCCGGGGCCGAACTGGGCGGCAGCGACACCAGGTCGAGCTTGCGCCCGAGCAGCTCGGGCAGCTTCAGCGCCATCCGCGGCCAGGCGCCCATGTTGGCCGGTTCCTCCTGCGCCCAGACCAGCTGCTCGGCCTGCGGGTAGCGGGCCAGCTCGGTCCGGAGCTCATCCAGCGGCAGCGGGTAGAGCCGTTCGACCCGCACGATGGCGGCGGTCGAGCCGGAGGCCTTCCGCTGTGCGGCCAGGTCGTAGTAGACCTTGCCGGTGCACAGGACGACCTTGCGGACCTGGCTCGTGTCGAAGTCATCCGGCTCGCCGATCAGCGGCTGGAACGACCCGCTGGTGAAGGCCGAGGTCGGCGACGTGGCCGCCTTGAGCCGGAGCATGGACTTCGGCGTGAACACGATGAGCGGCTTGTTCCGCCCGGACAGGCCCTGCCAGCGCAGCAGGTGGAAGTAGTTGGCCGGGGTGGTGGGGATGGCCACCGTCATGTTGTCCTGGGCGCACATGGCTAGGAATCGTTCGACCCGGGCCGAGGAGTGGTCCGGGCCCTGGCCCTCGAAGCCGTGCGGCAGCAGCAGGACCACGCCGGAGTGCTGGCCCCACTTCTGCTCGCCCGCGCTGATGAACTCGTCGATGATCGACTGAGCCCCGTTGAAGAAGTCGCCGAACTGGGCTTCCCAGGCCACCAGGGCGTCCGGCCGGGCCACCGAGTAGCCGTACTCGAAGCCCATCGCGGCGAACTCGGACAGCAGCGAGTCGTAGACGTAGAACTTGCATGACCCGTGGTCGAACCGCTTCAGCGGCGTGTACTCGTTGCCGTTGTGCCGGTCGACCACGACCGCGTGCCGCTGGCCGAACGTGCCGCGGCGGCTGTCCTGCCCGACCAGGCGGACCGGGTGGCTGTCCAGCAGCAGGCCGCCGAACGCCAGCAGCTCGCCGGTGGCCCAGTCGATGGTGTCTTCGGTGATCATGTCCGAGCGCCGGGCCAGCTGGGGCTGCAGCCGCGGGTGCGGCGTGAAGCCCTCGGGCTGGGTCACCTGGGTCTCGATGATCTGCTTGACCACCTCCAGGCTGATCGCCGTGGGCACCGCGGTGTGGTTGACCGGGCGCTCCTCCGGCTCCGGCTTGCGGACCGCACCCGGCTCGGGCGGCTTCTGGGCCGCCTCGCGGGTCTCGGTGAAGGCCCGCTCGAGCTGCCGCTGGTAGTCCCGCAGCGCCGCCTCGGCCTCTTCCATCGTGATGTCGCCCCGGCCGATCAGCGACTCGGTGTAGAGCTTGCGCGTGGACCGCTTGGCCTCGATCAGGTCGTACATCAGCGGCTGGGTGAACGAGGGGTTGTCGGCCTCGTTGTGGCCGCGCCGCCGGTAGCAGACCAGGTCGATCACGACGTCCTTGTGGAACGCCTGGCGGTACTCGAAGGCCAGATGCCCGACCCGGACCACGGCCTCCGGGTCGTCCCCGTTCACGTGGAAGATCGGCGCCTGAATCATCCGGGCCACGTCGGTGGCGTACTGGGTGGACCGGCCCGACTGCGGGCCGGTGGTGAAGCCGAGCTGATTGTTGACCACGATGTGCACGGTGCCGCCGGTGCGGTAACCACGCAGCTGGGACAGGTTCAGGGTCTCCGCGACCACGCCCTGGCCCGCGAACGCCGCGTCGCCGTGCATCATGACCGGCAGCACGGTGAACCCGCCCTCACCGCCCTTGTCCAGCACATCCTGCTTGGCCCGGACCACGCCCTCCATGACCGGGTCCACGGCCTCCAGATGGCTGGGGTTGGCCACCAGCGTGGTCTTGATCTGCGGGCCTACCGGGCTGTGGTACACGCCCTCGGCGCCCAGGTGGTACTTGACGTCGCCCGACCCCTGCGTGCTGCGGGGGTCCATGTTGCCCTCGAACTCGTTGAAGATCTGCCCGTAGGACTTGCCCACGATGTTGGCCAGCACGTTGAGCCGGCCGCGGTGGGACATGGCCAGCACGGACTCGTCCAGGCCCGCGTCCGCGGCCTCGGTCAGCACCGTGTCCAGCAGCGGGATCAGCGACTCCGCGCCCTCCAGCGAGAACCGGCGCTGACCCACGAACTTGGTCTGCAGGAACATCTCGAACGCCTCGGCCACGTTCAGCCGGGACAGAATGTTCAGCTGCTCGTCGTGCTCAGGGCGCTGGTGCGGCCGCTCGATCCGGGCCTGGATCCAGGCCCGCTCGTCGGGCTCCTGGATGTGCATGTACTCCACGCCGACGGTCCGGCAGTAGGAGTCGCGCAGCACACCGAGGATCTTGCGCAGCTTCATCAGCGGCTTGCCGCCGAAGCCGCCGGTGGCGAACTCCCGCTCCAGGTCCCACAGCGTCAGCCCGTGCTGGTTGATGTCCAGGTCGGGGTGCTTGCGCTGGGGGAACTCCAGCGGATTGGTGTCGGCCATGAGGTGGCCGCGGACCCGGTAGGCGTGGATCAGCTCCTGCACCCGGGCCGGCTTGGTGATGTCGTCTTCGTGCCCGGCGGAGATGTCCCGGACCCAGCGGACCGGCTCGTACGGGATCTGCAGCGCGGTGAAGATGTCGTCGAAGAAGCCGTCCTCGCCCAGCAGCAGCTGGTGGATTCGCTGCAGGAACTCGCCGGACTGCGCGCCCTGGATGATCCGGTGGTCATAGGTCGAGGTCATCGTGACCTGACGGCTGACGGCCAGCCGGGACAGCGTCTCCTCCGAAGCGCCCTGGTAGGAGGCCGGATACTCCATCGCGCCGACCCCGACGATCGTGCCCTGGCCGGTCATCAGCCGGGGGATGGAGTGCTCGGTGCCGATCGTGCCCGGGTTGGTCAGGCTGATCGTGGTGCCGGCGAAGTCCTCGACGGTCAGTTTGCCGGTGCGGGCCTTGCGCACCACGTCCTCATACGCGGTCCAGAACTGCCGGAAGTCCATGGTCTCGGCGCCCTTGATGTTAGGCACCAGGAGCTGACGCGACCCGTCGTCCTTGGCCACGTCGATGGCCAGGCCCAGGTTGACGTGCTCGGGCTGCACCAGCACCGGCTTGCCGTCGTCCTCGGCGAACGAGTCGTTCATCGCCGGGATCGCGGCCAGCGCCCGGATCACCGCCCAGCCGATCAGGTGGGTGAACGAGACCTTGCCGCCGCGACCACGCTTAAGGTGGTTGTTGATCACGATGCGGTTGTCGATGAGCAGCTTGGCCGGGATGTCCCGGACGCTGGTCGCGGTGGGCACGGCCCGGCTGCTGGCCATGTTGACCGCGGGGCGGGCCGCCGCGCCGCGCAGCCGGTTCCGCTCGCCTCCGGCCGGGGGCGCCGCGGGTTTGGCC
>CAXUJF010000362.1:0-6531 GCA_964250865.1 uncultured Streptosporangiaceae bacterium | reverse complement strand
GTACTGGCCGACTGGAAGGCCTGACCGCCCAGCTGTTTAGCCAGTCCTGCTCAGCCACCGACGGCCAGCGCGCTGGCGACGCCGGAGGGGTCGCAGGTGCCGGTGGCCGAACGGCTCGGTGCCGTCTCGGGAGGTTGGCACCCTGGGCGGACGGCGCCGAGGCCGGTGCGGAGCTGAGCGGATACCGGGGGGCTAACCGCTCGGCGCAGGTCGCAGCGGCGGCGCCGCTCCCAGACCGGCCCGCCTGGCCCGGGAGACTATGGTGGCGTGGTGAACGAAGCGGAGGGGCCGGACGCCGCGGCTCACGGGCCGGACGGGCTGGACGCGGCACCCGGAACACCGGGCGTAGGGCCGGACCGGGCGCCGCGGGAAAACCGGGCCAACGAGCCGGAGTCGACCTGGGGCGTTCCGTCCAGCGACGACGGCGGCCCGGACTTCGCGCGGATGATCGAGGCGCTGCGGCTGGTGCAGGAGCGGATCACCACGGCCAGCCCGCCGCACGACATGGTGGCTGAGACCGCAGACACGCTGGAAAAACTGGCCGCCACGCTGGCACCGTTCGAGGTCGACGAGAGCCGGCAGATCGCCGCGCACCGGATCGACCTGCCGGGGCGGGGGCAGGCGCTGGTGCCCCTCATGTACCTCGACGAGTGGGACGATCAGCACGTGTCGGCTCGCGTCACGCTGGGCCGGTTCTACCTGGGGGCGGGCGCCGCCGCGCACGGCGGGGTGCTGGGCCTGGTGTTCGACGAGCTGATGGGGCGGCTGGCCAACACCGGCCGGGACCGGTCGCGGACCGCGTACCTGCACGTGAACTTCCGCGCCGTCACGCCGATCGGGCCGGAGCTGCGGGTGTCGGCCCGGGTGGACCGGATCGAGGGCCGCAAGCGATTCCTGTCCGGCACTATCCACCATGGGGACACCCTCACCGCAGACGCGGATGGCTTGTTTGTCGAGCTGCGGCCCGGCCAGCCCTGATCCTGGCTAGCTTTCCGCTGGGGTGAACACAGCGACGAGATAGGCCACCCCGAACGGGGCGTCGGCGTACAGGACGTCGGTGGCCGGGCGCTGGGCTGGGCCGAGGGCGCCGGCCAGCACCTGCCAGGCGGGCCGTCCGGTAGCCATCAGGTCCCGGGCCAGTGCGGGGTCGACGCCGGCCAGGGCGGCCAGGTCACCGGCCCGGACGGCCTCCTCCACCGCGGTGTCGAACGGGACGGCCCGCTCGTCCAGGTAGCCGGGGGCGGACGTGCTGCGCCGGGCGCTGCCGTCCCCCATGACCAGCATGGCGGTGGCACCGGTGCCGGTGCCGGTAACTGCCCACTGGGCTCCCAGCGCGATACAAGCCGGGGCGGGCTCGTGGCTGGCGACGGCCTGCAGGACCCGGTGCCCGGTGTACCCGGCCTGGTCGAGCAGGAGCGCACCCAGGCCGAGCGAGAGCGGCAGGCCCGGCCGGCCTCCGGGGCCGAGGGCCGGGGCGTACGCGGACAGGTCCGGGCGGCTCTCCGGGTCCCAGTCGCCGGTCTCGGCGGCCGGGCCGGCCACCACGATCACCTCAGGATCGGCCTGGACCAGCTCGGACACGGCCCGGGCGCAGGCGTCCCGCAGCTCGGGCAGCACCAGGTCGCGCCCGGTCAGGTCGCGGGCCAGCAACGGCGGGGCCGGGCACAGCGCCGCACGGGCGATCAGGTCAGGCCCCGGATGATCCGGGCCGGGGCCAGGTCGCCCTTGATCGCGGCCACCATGTCCAGCGCCTGCCGGGTCTCGGTGACCTGATGGGCCCGGAAGACCCGGGCCCCGAGCCAGGCCGCGACCGAGGTGACGGCCAGCGTCCCGGCCAGCCGCTCTTCCAGCGGCACGCCGAGGGTCTCCCCCACGAAATCCTTGTTCGACACGGCCAGCAGGACCGGCCAGCCGGTGGCGGTCATCTCGGCCAGGCGGCGGGAGATCTCCAGCGAGTGCCAGGCGTTCTTGCCGAAGTCATGCGCCGGGTCGATGAGGATGCGGTCACGGTCCACCCCGGCCTGCTCGGCCCGCTGGGCCAGGCTCAGCGTGCGATCCAGCACGTCCGCCATGACGTCGGTGTAGGCGGCGCGGAAGAGCCGGGTGCGGGGCAGTAGGCCGCCGGCGTGCGAGCAGACCAGCCCGGTGCCGAACTCGGCCGCCACGTCGGTCAGCTTGGGGTCCCAGCCGCCCCACGTGTCGTTGAGCAGGTCGGCGCCGACCTCGCAGACGGCGCGGGCCACCTCGTGCCGCCAGGTGTCGACGCTGATGACCAGGCCCGGGTGGGCCGCGCGGACCGCCTCGATGAAGGGGACCGTACGCAGGATCTCCTCGGCCACGGTGACCTCGTCGGCCGGTCTGGCCGGCACGCCGCCCACGTCCACGATGTCGGCGCCCTCGGCCACCACCGCGTGCACGCGCTCCAGGGCGGCGCCTTCGTCCCAGGTGATACCGGGCCGGTAGAACGAGTTGGGCGTGCGGTTGATGATGGCCATGACCAGCAGCCGGCCGGGCGCGAATTCCTGAGCGCCGAGCCGCAGCGGCCCCGGTTCACGGTGCGCGGCGGCCCCGGTTACGCGGTCGTCCATGCCCGCATTCAGGCGGACCCGTACACGGGGATGTGCGCTCCGGACACCGCGTCCGAGCCGTCTTCGACCAGGAACCGGATGACCCGGGCGATCCGGGCCGGTGCGACCCAGCTGGAGTAGTCGGCGCCGGGCTGGGCGGCCCGGTTGGCCGGGGTGTCGATGACGCTGGGCAGAATCGTGTTGACCCGCACCCCGTCCTGCTTGTACTCCACCGCCAGCGCGTCGGCCAGGGCCATCACCGCGGCCTTGCCGGTCACGTAGCCGGCCGCGCCGGAGAACGGCCGGACCGCGGCCCGGCTCGACACGCACACCACCGATCCCCCGCCGCCCGCGATCAGCTCGGGCAGCGCGGCCTGGATGGTCAGGTAGGCCGGGCGCAGGTTGAGGCGGACCAGCCGCTCGAAGTCATCCACCGGCGTCTCGTGCACCCGGCCGCCGGTGCCGAACCCGCCGACCAGGTTGATCACGGCCCGCAGCGGAGCCTCCGGCGCGCCCGCGGCCCGGGCTACCGCGGCTGCGGCGTCGTCCGGGTCGGACAGGTCGGCCCGCACCGTCTCCAGCCGGGGCTCGTCCGGCAGCCGGGACAGTTCCTTCTCCCGCGTCCCCGGTACCACCACCCGCCAGCCTGCGGCCAGCAGTTCGTCTACCACCGCGACACCGAGGCCGCCCGAGCCACCGGTGACGATCGCCGACGCCTTCATCTGGTTTCCCTCCGCAGTTCCCGGGCGATGACCATCCGCTGGACCTGGTTGGTGCCTTCGAAGATCTGCGGCACCTTGGCTTCCCGCAGGTAGCGCTCGACCGGGAAGTCCCGGGTGTATCCGGCCCCGCCGAGCACCTGCACCGCGTCCGTGGTGACCCGCATGGCCATGTCCGTGGCTACCAGCTTGGCGATCGACGCCTGCCGGTGGAACGGCAGGTCCCGGTCCCGGCGCCGGGCCGCGTCCACGTAGGTGGCCCGGGCCGATTCCACCCCGGCGGCCATGTCGGCCAGCATGAACTGCAGGCCCTGGAAGTCGATGATGGGCTGGCCGAACTGGCTGCGGCCCTTGGCGTACTCCACCGCCTCGTCCAGCGCCGCCTGAGCCAGCCCGACCGCGCAGGCGGCGATGCCGAGGCGCCCGGAGTCCAGCGCCTCCAGCGCGATCTTCAGTCCCTGGCCTTCGGCCCCCAGCCGCCGGGTCACCGGGACCCGCGCCCCGTCCAGCAGCAGCTGCGCGGTGGGCGAGCCGGTCAGCCCCATCTTGTGCTCGAGCGCGCCGAATCCCAGGCCCGGCGTGCCCGCGTCCATCAGCAGGCAGCTCACGCCGCGGCCGCCGTCGTCGCTGGTGCGCACCATCACGGTGTAGAAGTCGGCCTGGCCCGCGTGCGTGATCCACGCCTTGGTCCCGCTGACCACGTAGTCGTCGCCGTCCCGGACCGCGCGGGTGGACAGCGCGGCCGCGTCCGAGCCCGCCTGCGGCTCGGACAGCGCGTAGGCCCCGAGCAGGTCGCCGCCCAGCTGGGCCGGCAGCCACTGATCACGCTGCTCGTCGGTGCCGAACCGGGCCAGCGCGAAGCACGACATCGTGTGGACCGACAGCCCCACGCCCACCGTCATCCAGGCCGCGGCGATCTCCTCCAGGGCTTGCAGGTACACCTCGTAGGCCACGTCGCCGCCGTCCCAGCGTTCCGGGTAAGGCAGGCCCAGCAGCCCGCTCTGGCCCAGCAGCTTGAACTGCTCCCGCGGGAACTGCCCCTCGGCCTCGTACTCGCTGGCGATCGGCTTCAGTTCTTCCTGCGCGATCTCGCGCGCCAGCGCGATCAGCGCCTCGGCCTCGTCATCGGGCAGCATCCGCTCAACCGGCATGGATCAACGCTAGCCCCGGCCGTCGACGCCCGTCATCAGGGGCGCCCCAGGTCAGCTGGCGACTGGTCTCGTGGCTGGTCCTGGACGATGGCCACCGCCTGCTGCTGGGTGAGCTGGGAGCCGGCCGAAAAGGCCTGATCGAACTGGCTGGCGCCCAGTTGCTGACGGATCTGGGCCACCAGCTCGGCCTCCTTTTTCCGCAGGTGCGGCCAGGCCGGCAGGCCGACTCGCTGGCGCAGGCCCTCGGCTGAGCCTTCGAGCCGCGCGGCCCGGTCCAGATCGTCGTCGGCGAAGGCCAGCCAGGCGTACCCAACCAGGCACATGGCCACGAACTGGGTGCTGCGGGCGGCCAGGCTCACCTCCAGCGCCCCGGCCAGCAGCGCCGGAGCCTCATCGAGGCTGCCCTGCAGCACAGCCAGGATGCCCAGCTGCGCGCGGGCGCCGGCCGCGAGCCAGTCACCAGCCCGATCGGCGAGGTCGCGCGCCTCGCTCAGGTGGCGGATGGCATCGTCGTAGCGGCCCAGCGCCGTCTCCACGGAGCCGACGGTGAACCCGGCCATGGCGGTGAAGACGGGTTCGTCCTGGCCGCGGAACTCTTCCAGTGCGAGCGCCGCTTCCCGCAGCGTGCCGTCGAAGTCGCCGGGAATCGGCAGAGTCCAGGCCATGGCCAGCTGGGCGGCCGCGTGCAGGAAGGGATCGTGGATCTCCTCCAGCAACGGGGCCAGGGACTGCCGGGCCGTCAGCGCGGCCGGGTCATTGCCGGTGTCGACCGCGGTCACGGCGGCCGCCCACAGCAGCTCGGCCCGGGGCTGCAGGTCCAGCGTGCCCGCCGTGGGCAGCAGCTGCTCCACCCAGGACCTGGCCTCACGCTCGTGGTCCCGCAGCGACCAGAACAGCCACAGGATCCGGAACAGGTGCGGCAGCGGCCCCGGGTCCCGGGCCAGGTACCAGCCCACCGCCGCGGCCAGATTGCCCGCGTCGGCGTCCAGCCGCTCCAGCCACTCGCCCCGGCCGGCGCTGCGCAACGGCCGGTCGGCCTGCTCGGCCCGGGCCCGGGAATAGTCGGCGTGCCGCTGCCCGCTCTGGCCCGCGTCGGCCCGGGCCGCGAGCTGCTCGGTCACGAACTCCCGGACGGTCTCCAGCATCCGGGTCCGGGATCCGAGCTGGCTGGTGTCGCTGTAGATCAGGCTGTGGCCGGCCAGCTGCTCGGACAGCTCCAGCGCCTGGTCCTCGTCCACCGCCGCGACCTGGGCCGCGGCCTGGATGGTCCAGCCGTCGACGAACACCGCCGTGACCTGAGCAGCGACCGCTCTTCAGCGGTCAGCAGGCCCACGCTCCATTCCACCGTGGCGCGCAGGGTGCGCTGGCGCTCGGGCAGGTCCACCGCCCCGGTACCGAGCGCATCCAGCGACCGGGCCAGCCGGTCCAGCAGCACGGCCGGCTCCAGCAGCCGGGTGCGGGCCGCGGCCAGCTCGATGGCCAGCGGCAGGCCCTCCAGCCGCCGGCAGATCTCGGCCACGGCCGCCGCGTTGTCGTCGGTCAGGGCGAAGTCGGGACGTACCGCCCGGGCCCGGTCCACGAACAGGGCCACCGCAGGCCAGGACCGGAGTTCTTCCAGCGGTACGCGGGCGGGGTCGGCCGGCACGGGCAGCGGCCGCACCGGGTACTCCCGCTCGGCGCGTAGCCGCAGCACCGTGCGGCTGGTGGCCAGGATCGCCAGCCGCGGGCAGCGGGCCGGCAGTTCCCCCAGCTCGCGGGCGACCTGGACCACCTGCTCCAGGTTGTCCAGGATCAGCAGCCAGGCCCCGTCGCCGAACGTCTCGGCCAGCGCCTCCAGCGGTGCGCGCGTCCCGGTCAGGTCGGCCCCCGCGGCCCGGCCGATGGCGGTCAGCACCGAATCGGGGTCGGTGACCGCGTCCAGCGGAACGTACACCGTGCCCGCGGTGTACCGGTCCCGCAGCCGCTGACCCAGCGCGACCGCCAGCCGGGTCTTGCCCCCCCCGCCCGGCCCGGTCAGCGGGCCCAGGCGCACTGCGGGACCCGCGAGCCGAGGGGTCCCAGCGGCGAGGGCCGGTTCCCGCCCGCGCAAGGACG
>CAXUJF010000361.1:0-6535 GCA_964250865.1 uncultured Streptosporangiaceae bacterium | reverse complement strand
GCGGAACGCCGTCCAGGAACGGGCAGCGCAGGTGGCCGCCGCCCGCGGTGTGGACAGCGTTCCGCGCTACGTGGCTGAGCGCCGGGCCGCGGGCTGGACCTGGCAGGCCATCGCGGCTGAATGTGGCCAGCCTGCGTCTTGGCTTCGCCGCCAGTCCGCTCGGCCCGGCGCCTGACTACGGGGCTACTTGCGCCGACGGCGGCGCCAGATCAGCACGCCACCCAGTACCGCCAGCAGCGCCCCGGCCGGGGCCGCGATCCGCTTGAGTACCGGCAGGCCGGCCACCTGGAGCAAGTTCAGCGAGTCTTCGCCTGCCGCTGGTGCCGCCGCGGGCGCCGTTCTGACTGGGGCGACAGTGGTGGCAGGCGCCGGATCGACGGGGGTATCCGCCGGGCTGGTGTGGGCAGTGGCCTGCACCGAAGACTCGGGTGCCGCAGGCTCGGGAACTGAGGGCTTGGCAGCGGCCGGCTCCGGGGTGGCGCCGTTCCCGGCCGCCAGCATGTCGGCCAGATTCTTGGCGAAGATGCCGATCAGCTTGGCGCTGACGTCAGCCATCACACCCCGGCCGAACTGGGCCGGGCGGCCGGTCACGTTCAGCGAGGTGTGGACGGTCACCTCGGTCTGGTCGCCCTTGTCGTGCAGTTCGGAGCGGACGGTGGCCGAGGCGGTGCCCGCGCCGCGGGTCTCTTTGCCGGACGCACTCAAGATGACGACTCCGGCGTCCCGGTCCCGTTCGGTGAATCGGGCGGTGCCGGCGTAGGTCATCGAGACCGGGCCGAGCTTGACCTTGATCTTGCCCTTGATCTCGTCGCCGTCTACCGAGTCGAGGGTGGCACCCGGCATACAGGGCGCCACCCGCTCGACATCCAGCAGCACATCCCACGCCTGGTCCGCAGGGACCGGGACGGTGAACGAGTGCTCTAGTTCCATTCGCTAGATCCTAGCCGCCGCGGCCAGCGCCCTTCCGGTCAGCACCCGGGCCAGATGCCGCCGGTAGTCCGGCGCTCCGTGCAGGTCGCCGGGCGGTTCGGTGCCCTCGTCGGCGTGCGCGGCAGCGTCGTTGAGGGCGGCCCGGCTGGCCTCCGCTCCCCGGGCAGCCTGCTCGGCGGCGGTCGCCCGGACCGGGACCGTGCCCATGTTGGTCAGCCCGATCCTGGCCTCGGCGACCGTGCCGTTGTCCCGCCGGACCAGCGCGGCCACGGCGACCGTGGCCCACGACTGGGCGGTGCGGTGGAACTTCTCATACCGGTAGCCCCAGCCCGGCCCGAGCTTCGGGATCCGGATCGCGGTCAGGATCTCGTCCGGCTCCAGGCTGCTGGTCAGGTAGTCGACGAAGAAGTCCGCCGCCGCGACCTCCCGCTCTCCGCCCGGGCCCCGCACGATCAGCGTGCCGTCCAGGGCCAGGATCACGGCCGGCAGGTCGCCGGCGGGGTCGGCGTGGGCCAGGGCGCCCCCCAGCGTGCCGCGATGCCGGACGGCCGGGTCGGCCACCGTGCTGGTGGCCTCGGCCAGCAGGCCCGCGTGCTCGGCCACCAGCGGGTCGTGGACCAGCTGGTAATGCGTGGTTCTCGCCCCGATCACGAGGAAGTCCCCGCTGTCCCGCACGCCGCGCAGCTCGTCGATGCCGCCCACGTCGACCAGTACCTCGGGGTAAGCCAGCCGCAGCCGGAGCAGCGGCAGCAGGCTCTGGCCGCCCGCGATGACCTTCGCCTCCTCACCGGCGTCAGCCAGCGCCCGCACCGCATCGTCCACGGTGTCCGGGCGCACATAGTCGAACTTGCCCGGGATCATGAGGCACTCCCACTCTGGTCGATGTCGCCGATTCCGGCCGGGCTGTTGCCCTGGGTCTGGTCATTCTGCCGGGCCTCGTGCTGCTCGGCCGCGCTGGCCTGGTCGCCGCCCCGGGCCTCCTGAATGGCGCGCCATACCCGTTCGGGCGTGCACGGCATCGTGATGTCGTGGATGCCGAATGGCCGCAGCGCGTCCACGATGGAGTTCACCACTGCGGGGGTGGAGGCGATCGTGCCCGCCTCGCCCACGCCCTTGGCCCCCAGCTCGGTGTCCGCCGGGCTTTCGGTGTGGCCGGTCACGTAGGACGGCAGGTCGCTCGCCGCCGGGACCAGGTAGTCGGCCAGCGTGGTCGTGACCAGGTTGCCGTCGTCGTCGTAGACCGCTTCCTCGTACAGGGCCTGGGCGATGCCCTGGGCCAGGCCGCCGTGCACCTGTCCCTCGACGATCAGCGGGTTGACCACCTTGCCGATGTCGTCCACGGCCACGTACTTGCGGATCTTCACGAACCCGGTTTCGGTGTCGATCTCGGTCGCGCACAGGTGGGTGCCGTGCGGGAAGGAGAAGTTCTCCGGGTCGTAGGTGGCGTCCGCGTCGATGCTCGGCTCCACGCCGTCCGGCAGCGCGTGCGCGGCGAACGTGGCCAGGGCGATCTCGGCGATGCTCACGCCCTTGTCCGGGTCGCCCTTGACCGTGAAGCGTCCCGGCGTCCATTCCAGGTCGTCGGCGGACACCTCGAGCATGCCGGCCGCGATCGGCTTGGCCTTGTCGATCACCTTGCCGCAGGCCGAGACCAGGGCCATACCGCCGACCGCCAGCGAGCGGGAGCCGTAGGTGTCCATGCCCTTGGGTGAGACCTGAGTGTCGCCGTGCAGCACCCGGATGTCCTCGAACGGGACACCGAGCTTGTCGGCCACGATCTGGCTCCAGGCCGTCTCGTGGCCCTGGCCGTGCGCGCTGGCCCCGGTGACCACTTCGACTTTCCCCGTGGGCAGCATCCGGATCGAGGCGTGTTCCCAGCCGCCCGCGCCGTAGGCCAGCGAGCCCAGCACCCGGGACGGGGCCAGGCCGCACATCTCGGTGAACGTGGACACGCCGATGCCGAGCTGGACCGGGTCGCCGCTGGCGCGGCGCGCGGTCTGCTCCTGGCGGAGCTCGTCGTAGCCGAACAGTTCCTTGGCCTTGGCCGTGGCCGCCTCGTAGTTACCCGAGTCATAGGTCAGGCCGGCGATCGTGGTGAACGGGAACTCTTCGTGCTTGATCCAGTTCCGCTCGCGGACCTCGAACGGGTCCAGGCCCAGCTGGTCGGCCAGCTCGTCCATGATCCGCTCGATGGCGAAGGTCGCCTCGGGGCGCCCGGCGCCGCGGTAGGCGTCGGTCGGCATCTTGGTCGTGAACACGCCCCGGCAGCGGAACGAGTAGCCGTCCATCTTGTAGATGCCGGGGAACATGAACGCGCCCAGCAACGGCACACCTGGGGTGACCAGCATCAGGTAGGCGCCCATGTCGGCCAGCAGGTCCACGTCCAGGCCGCGGATCCGGCCGTCGTTGTCCGCGGCCAGCTTGATGTACTGCCACTGGTCCCGGCCGTGGTGCACGGTCATGTTGCCCTCGGACCGGGACTCGGTCCACTTGACCGGCCGCCCCAGCTTGCGCGTGATCAGCAGGGCGAGTACTTCTTCCGCGGTGACCTGCAGTTTGGACCCGAACCCGCCGCCGACGTCGGGGGCGATGACGCGCAAATTCTGCTCGCCGATGCCGGTCACCAGGGCCAGCATGACCCGGAGCACGTGCGGGATCTGGGTGGCTGACCACAGCGTGAACTCCCCGCCCACGTCGGAGGCCACGACCGCGCGGGGCTCCATCGCGGCCGGGATCAGCCGCTGCTGGCGGTAGGTGCGCTCCATGATGACCGGGGCGTCGGTGAACGCTGAGTCCAGGTCGCCCTGCTGGAACAGGAAGTCGAAGCTCTGGTTGCCCGCCTCGTGCACCTTGGGCGAGCCGTCCTTGATGGCGTCCCTGATGTCGAGCACCGGCGGCAGCGGGTCGTAGTCGATCTCGATCGCGTTCAGCGCGTCTGCGGCCGCGTACCGGTCCCGGGCCACCACACAGGCCACGGCCTCGCCGACGTAGCGCACCTCGTCGGTGGCCATCGGCGGGTGGTCGGGGATGATGATGTCCGGGGTGACCGGCCAGGCACAGGGCAGGCTGCCCTGTTCGTCCGCGAAGTCCGCGCCGGAGTAGGCGGCGATCACGCCGGGTTCGTCCCGCGCGGCGCTGACGTCCACCGATCTGATCTTGGCGTGCGCGAACGGGCTGCGCAGGAAGGCCACGTGCAGCATGCCGGGCAGCTTGATGTTGTCGGTCCAGTTGGTCTGGCCCGTGATCAGCCGCTCGTCCTCCTTGCGCAGCCGGGCCCGGCCCAGCTCGGCGACGGGTGCCTCTTCGGTCGTGGTCACTGGTTCACCCCCGCCTCCGCGGCGCTCCGCACGGCGCGGACGATGTTCTCGTAACCGGTGCACCGGCACAGGTTGCCTTCCAGGCCCTCCCGGATCTCCTCATCGGAGGGATGCGGGTTCTCCCGCAGCAGGTCCGCCGCCGCCATGATCATGCCGGGCGTGCAGTACCCGCACTGCAGGGCGTGCTTCTCGTGGAAGGCCTGCTGCAGCGGGTGCAGCTGCCCGCCCTCGGCCATGCCTTCGATGGTGGTGATCTGGGCACCGTCGGCCTGAACGGCCAGCACCGCGCAGCTCTTGACCGACTCGCCATCCAACAGGACCGTGCACGCGCCGCAGTTGGAGGTGTCGCATCCGATGGGGGTACCGGTCTTCCCGACGACTTCCCTGAGGTAGTGGACGAGCAGCAGCCGCGGCTCGACGTGGTCCTGATATTTGACGCCATCCACTGTGACGGCGATCTCTGCCATGGGTGAATCCCTCCCCAGGAATTGGGCCTGAGAGTCAATTTAGGGCCGGCGGCCCCGTTACACCAGTATCGATCTGAGGCAGTCACCCGGCGGTGGCTGCGTCGGGCCCGGCGGTTAAGGCGGGCTCGGCACCAGGGCGTCCAGAAAACGGATGGTGGCCGAGGCGGTCTCGTAACGCCACAGCAGCAGGGTGCGGTCGAAGCCGGTAACGGCGGCGATCCGGTCCCGCAGCGAGTCGGCGATCGGGAGCAGCTGGGCCCGCTGGGCCGTCAGCAGGTCGTGCGGGTCGATACCGGACCGGTTCAGCAGGGCCAGCTTGACCAGCAGTTCAGACCGGATGTCGCGCATGTGCTGGACCGGCTGCTGCTGCCATGACCGGGCGGCCGCCTGGCCCGCGTCGGTCGCCTCGACCCTCAGGCGGACCGGGCCCTGGTGTGAAAATTCCTGCCCGGCGGAGTGGATCAGGCCGAGGTCCAAAAGCCGGTCCAGGGACCGGTAGACCACACCTCGCTGCACGTGCCAGATCTGGCCGAGTTCACCATCTGGGCCCACGGCACGGCTGACGGCATTGCCGTGGGTAGGTCCCTCGCAGATCACGCTCAGGACGATCCATTCGGACCTCGACAACGCTGGCTCTGGGGCCGGAACCATCGTCATAGCGTATTGGCTGGCCAGAACGCCGGCCAGCTGCGTCCCCTTGTCCCGCTGAGACATCTGCTTCCCGCGCATAGTGTGAATGAGAAGGACGGAACATCAGCCTGGGCCGGAGGTGACGTGGTGCTGACTGACTCGTTCGGGCGGGTGGCCACGGACCTGCGGGTCTCGCTGACCGACCGGTGCAATCTGCGCTGCACCTACTGCATGCCGGCCGAGGGACTGGACTGGCTGCCCCGGGCCGAGCTGCTCACCGACGACGAGATCGTCCGGCTGGCCCGGATCGCGGTCACCCGCCTGGGCGTCACCGAGGTCCGGCTCACCGGTGGCGAGCCGCTGCTGCGCCCAGGACTCCCAGCTCTGGTGGCCCGGATGGCGGCGCTGCGTCCCCGGCCCGAGATCTCGCTGACCACCAATGGCATCGCCCTGGCCCGGCTGGCGCAGCCGCTGCGCGAAGCCGGGCTGGACCGGCTGAACGTGTCCCTGGACACCCTGTCGCCGCAGGTGTTCAAGCAGCTGACCCGGCGCGACCGGCTAGGCGACGTCCTGGCCGGGCTGGCCGCGGCGGCCGCCACCGGGCTGGCTCCGGTCAAGGTCAACACGGTGCTGATGCGCGGCGTGAACGACCACGAGGCACCAGGCCTCCTGGCGTACTGCCTGGCCCGCGGCTACCAGCTGCGGTTCATCGAGCAGATGCCGCTGGACGCCCAGCACGGCTGGCAGCGGTCCCAGATGGTGACCGCCGACGAGATCCTGGCCGCGCTGTCGGCGAACTACACGCTCACACCGGATGACCCGGAAGTCCGCGGCGCGGCACCGGCCGAGACCTTCCTGATCGACGGTGGCCCGGCCACGGTCGGGGTGATCGCCTCGGTGACCCGGCCGTTCTGCGGCACCTGCGACCGGGTCCGGCTGACCGCCGACGGCCAGATCCGTAACTGCCTGTTCGCCCGGACCGAGTCCGATCTGCGCACGCCGCTGCGCGCCGGGGCCAGCGACGAAGAGATCGCCGGTCAGTGGATGCGGGCGGTCGCGGTCAAGCTGCCCGGCCACGGCATCAACGACCCCGGCTTCCTGCAGCCATCCCGGCCGATGTCCGCCATCGGCGGCTGACGCTAATAGGGATTGATCGTTGTGGTCTTGCTTGCGGGGCCAGGATGGTCGCTG
>CAXUJF010000360.1:0-6536 GCA_964250865.1 uncultured Streptosporangiaceae bacterium | reverse complement strand
ACCGCCGCCACCACATGCTCCAGGAAGCCAGCCGCCGTGGCCGCCCGGACCGAGCGGGCCCTAGCCCCCCCCACCACGGGGACCCCCCCGCCCCCCACCACGGCGGCCGGCGAGCCGGGGGTGGACAACTGCGCCCCCGGCCCGGGCGGCCCCACCCCCACCCCGCCGGGCCCCCCGGCCCCGGGCCTGCCGCTGGTCCGCTACGCGGCCGCGCTGGCCACCACCCGGCCCTGGTACGCGATCGGCGGCGTCGATCTGGGGAACCTGGACGAGGTACTGGCCGCCGGGGCGCGCCGCGTGGTCGTGGTCCGGGCCCTGACCGACGCGCCCGACCCGGCCGCCGCCGCGGCGGAGTTCGCCCGGCGTCTGGCCGTCGCGTTACCCTGAGGCATGCCTCCGCGTCAGCGCAGATTCGCCCCCGCCGGTGTCCCGAAAGGCCAGCGCCGCCCGGCTGGCCGGCACGCCGCCGCGATCCGGGACCTGATCGCCGCCGGCGGCGAGTCGTACTCGTTCGAGTTCATGCCGCCCAAGACCGACGCCGACGAGCAACAGCTCTGGCGGGCGATCCGGCAGCTTGAGCCGCTGCGGCCGACGTTCGTCTCGGTGACCTACGGGGCGGGCGGTTCCACCCGTGACCGCACGGTCCGGGTCACGGGCCGGATCGCCGAGGAGACCACGCTGACCCCGGTCGGGCACCTGACCGCGGTCAACCACTCGGTCGCCGAGCTGCGCCAGGTCATCGGCTCCTACGCCAGCGTCGGGGTGCGTAACCTGCTGGCGCTGCGGGGCGACCCGCCCGGCGACCCCAACGCCGACTGGCCCCAGCACCCGGCGGGCCTGGGGCACGCCGACGAACTGGTCCGGCTGATCCGGTCGGCGGGCGACTTCTGCGTCGGGGTGGCCGCGTTCCCGGAGAAGCACCCGCGCTCGCCCGACCTGGACTCCGACGTCGATTACTTCGTGGCCAAGTGCCGGGCCGGGGCCGACTTCGCGGTGACCCAGATGTTCTTCTACCCCGAGGACTACCTGCGGCTGCGCGACCGGGTGGCCGCGGCCGGCTGCGAGGTGCCGATCATCCCGGGGATCATGCCCATCACCAGCGTCCGCATCATCGACAAGGCCATCGAGCTGGGCGGCACCCGGATCCCGGCCGACCTGACCGAGCGGCTGCACGCGGTGGCCGACGACCGGGCCGCGGTGCGCGAGATCGGCGTGGACTACGGAGCGGCCATGTGTGAGCGGCTGCTGGCCGAGGGCGTCCCCGGCCTGCACTTCTACACGCTGAACTGGTCCCGGGCCACTCGTGAGCTGTACGAGCGCCTCGGCCTGGCCGAACGGGCCGCCCGCATGCGCAAGGCGTCCCAGGCGACGGTGGGCTCAGGAGCGGGCATCACCGCGTAGCGGAGTTCAGCGAACACTGCGTAGCGGGAGCAGCGCGCCCATCACCGCGTAGGGAGGGTCGCCGCCGGAGAACCGGAACGCGGTCAGCAGGTCGACGAAGCCGGCGCTGCGGTACAGGTGCCGGGCCGGCGATTCGGAGTCGTGGGTGGACAGCAGCGCGTTCCGCTCGTCCAGGTCTTCCGTGAGCCGGTACAGCAGGCTGCGCCCGAGCCCCTGGTGCTGGTAGGCCGGCATCACGTGCAGCTCGGCCACCTCGAACGAATCAGTCAGCCACTGGGTGGCCTCGGCCGTGCCCGACGTGGCCGCGACCGCGTAGTTGACCATGTCGTGCCACCACTGACCGGGCTCGCCGTGGAAGCCGTAGCTGAACGCCACCGGCTCGCCCGCGTCGTCCAGTACCGCCAGCGCGCGGAACCCCGGGTTGGTGGCGTGCCGGGCCATGATCGACCGCCGGCCGGCCAGCTGCGACGGCGCCGGGTTCATCGCCGCCGTGTACACGGCCAGCATCTTGTCCACGGCCGCGACAAAGCGCGCGGCCCCCAGTTCCGTCAGCGTCGTCGCCGGCCCCATTCTGGAAAGCTTACGGGACGGGCCGGCGTCGGGCCCGCCCGGATGGCCGGCCGCGCCGACCCGCCGGTTATAGCCGGTATTACCCACCTAAATTATTGACATTAGAACGGCGCCGATGTTGTGATCTGTGGGGGCCATCAGGAAGGAGCCTCATGTCCACCACCGAACCCGGTATCGACGTCCGGCGCATTGCAGGCAGCATCGGCGCCGAAGTCACCGGCGTGCGTCTGGCCGCCGACCTCCCGGGCGATGTGTTCAGCACCATCCGGCACGCCCTGCACGAGAACAAGGTCATTTTCTTGCACGGCCAGGACCACCTGACCGACTCGGAGCAGGCCGGCTTTGCCCGGCTGTTCGGGGATTTGACCACGGCGCACCCGACCGTGCCCGGGGCCGAAGCCGAGCCGCACGTCCTCGAGCTGGACGCCCAGGCCGGCGGGGGCAAGGCCAACGCCTGGCACACCGACGTCACGTTCGTGGACCGCGTGCCCGCCGTGTCGATCCTGCGGGCCGTCACGCTGCCGCCCTACGGCGGCGACACCTGCTGGGCCAACACCGCGACCGCGTACCAGTCCCTGTCGCCCGAGCTGCGCACGCTGGCCGAGAGCCTGCACGCGCTGCACACCAACGCCTACGACTACGCCACGCAGTCCGGCGGCGGTGTCGGCGGCAAGTCGGCCAAGGACGAGCGGCACTTCCGCGAGGTGTTCCTGTCCACGGTCTTCCAGACCGAGCACCCGGTGGTCCGCGTGCACCCCGAGACGGGGGAGCGGACGCTGTTGCTCGGCCAGTTCGTCAAGGAGATCCTGGGCGTCTCCGGCGCCGACTCGCGCAGCCTGTTCGAGCTGTTCCAGCGGCACGTGACCCGGCTGGAGAACACCGTCCGCTGGCACTGGACCCCCGGTGACGTGGCCATCTGGGACAACCGCGCCACCCAGCACTACGCCATCGACGACTACGGCAACCTGCCCCGCCGGATGCACCGCGTCACCGTGGCCGGCGACATCCCGGTCGGTGTCGACGGCTTCCGCAGCCGGGCCGTCCAGGGCGAATCGACCGCCTACGTCACCGCCTGAACAGTGGGCCGTGATCCAGCTCCGGCAGCACGTGCCGGGCGAACAGGTCGCCCTCGGCCGCGTGCGGGTAGCCGGACAAGATGAAGGCTTCCAGGCCCAGCTGCTGATAGGCCCGCAGCTTGGCGAGCACCTGATCGGGGTCGCCCACGATCGCGGCGCCCGCGCCGGAGCGGGCCCGGCCAATACCCGTCCACAGGCCGGGCTCGGCCCAGCCGTCGTCGCTGGCCATCTCGCGTAGCTCCCGCTGCCGGGCGTTCCCCACCGACGTGGTGTCCAGGGAGCGGCGCCGGATCTGCTCGCCGGTCTCGGCGTCCAGCCGGGACAGCAGCCGCGCGGCCGCCTCCCGGGCCTCGGCCTCGGTGGCGCGCACGATCACGTGCGCCCGGTAGCCGAACCGCAGCTCGCGGCCGTACCGGGCCGCCCGGGCCCGCATGTCCTCGATCACCGACCTGACCGCCGGCAGCGTGTCCGGCCACATCAGGAACACATCGGCCGCCTGCGCGGCCACCTCGCGGGCCGGCTCGGACAGGCCGCCGAAGTAAAACGGGGGACAGCCGCCCTTGGGCCGCAGCCGCGGCGGATCCAGGGTCAGGTCCACGAACTCGCCGTGGAAGTCGACCGGCTTGCCGTCGAGCAGGTCCCGCAGCACGGCCATGGTCTCCAGCGTCCGCCGGTAACGCGGGCCGGACTCCAGCTTCTGCCCGGGCAGGTCGGAGGAGATGATGTTGACCGTGAGCCGTCCGTCCAGCATCTGGTCCAGCGTGGCGATCTGCCGGGCCAGCTGCGGGGCCCACATCTCACCCATACGCACCGCGACCAGCAGCTGCATCCGGCGCAGCAGCGGCGCGATCCCGGCCGCGAAGCTGACCGAATCGATGCCCAGGGTGTACCCCGACGGCAGCAGCAGGTTGTCGTAGCCGCCGTCCTCGGCCGCCAGCGCGATGGTCCGGCAGTGCTCCCAGCTCGATTGCAGCGCCGGGTCGGGCACACCGAGGAACTCGTAGTCGTCGTCGCACAACGCGGCGAACCAGGACACCTCACAGCCCATCAGCATCCATCTCCCTTCGCTGACCCCGGTCAAGCGTCGTACCCACGAGCGAAACGAAGAATCAGGCCAGGCGCTGACGGCCCGCCGGCCGGACGCTGACCTGGATCCGGGCCTGGCCCAGGGTGGGATGCTCGGCCAGCACCGAGACCACGCCGGTCCGGCCGGCCCGTGACCGCAGCCACACCGCACCCAGCCCGCCGTACTCGCCGAACGCGAACGGGTTGTCACCGATCAGGTCGGCCGGCCCGGTCACCCGCAAGCGCACGTCACCGGAGCCGAACCGGCGCTGGTTGCCGTAGGCGTCCACCGCGCGGAACACCACCCGGGTGGCGTCCGAGCCGTCGTCGTAGATCACCGGGTCGTCCACGGTCATGGCCAGCCGGTCACCGGCCGGGTTGGACGACATCCGGACCACGGACACCAGCTTGCCGTCCACGTACCCCTCGATCCGCAGCTCGGGGTGGTCGTCACGGGACACGGCCAGATCGAGCAGGGTCGGCGGGTACGCCAGGTGGCCGTACAGTTCGGAGTCCAGCACCGGCTCGCCGGTGCCCGCGTGTACGCCGCCCACGAACAGGTGCACCTGCTCGCAGTTGCTGGCCAGCAGGGCGTTCGGCCCGGGCCCGCCCGGCGAGGCGCTCGTGCCCAGCTCCCAGAAGAACACCGGCACCACGACCGGCCGGACCCTCGGGTCGATCTGCGACAGGTAGATCGCGGCCCCGGGTTTGGCCACCCGGAACCCATCGGCCACCCCGGCCCACTTGATCTGCTGGGGGTGCGTACCGAACGGGGACGAGTAGTCGAACGCCGCCCAGGCCAGCAGGCCCGCGTACCGCGGGTCGGACTGCGCCACGTCGTGTACCTGAGCGTGGTAGACCGCCTGCTGGGCCAGCACCTCGGGCGGATCGGTCCACCGGTACCGGTGCGGGTGCGGCAGGATCACCCCGACCGACTCGGTGACCAGGTACGGCACGCCCGGCAGCGGCGGCAGCAGCCGGGCGTGGCCGGCCCCGTCCCGGTGGTAGTCGTTGAAGGCGAAGACATCCTCGTGCCAGCCCCGGGTGTCCCGGGTGTACATCGCCCCGGACGACGGCCTGGTCCCGTCCAGCTGGCGGGCCAGCTCCCGGGTGCGCCCGTACAGGCCCGGGTAGCTGTGGGTCTCGTTCAGCCGGGTGCCCCAGATGATCACCGACGGGCGGCTGCGGTCCCGTACCACCATGTCGTGCACGTTCTGCATGACCACGTCCTGCCACACCGCGTCGCCGATGTAGTGCCAGCCGGGCGTCTCCTCCCACACCATCAGGCCGAGCTCGTCGCAGGCGTCCAGGAAGTGCGGCGACTGCGGGTAGTGCGAGCAGCGCACCATGTTGCAGTTGAAGTCGTTCCGGATGATCTCGGCGTCCCGGCGCTGCACGCGCGCGGGCATCGCCATCCCGGCGTAGGGGAACAGCTGGTGCCGGTCCAGGCCGAAGATCTTCAGCCGCTGGCCGTTCAGGAAGAACCCGTCGACTCCGAATTCCGCCTGCCGGAACCCGATCCGCTGGCGCACCGCGTGCGTCCCGCCACCGGGCCCGGTCAGCGTGGTCGTCAGCTGGTACAGCTTCGGCTGGTCCGGGGACCACAGCGTGACTTCCTCCAGGCCACCGAGGGTCAGCGCCGTCACCGTGGTCCCAGCCGGGGCCGACGGCAGCGTCCGGGTCGCCCTGGCCACCGCCCGGGCATGACCGGCGCCCCCGGGTTCGCCGTGGTCGGTCAGCACCGCCTCCAGCCGCACCGGGCCGGTGGCGGCGTGCGCGCTGTCGATCGTGCACTGGACGTCCACCCGCCGCTGCGGCGACAGCACGTCGGCCGGCTGGGCGTACACGTCGGACAGATAGGAGTCCGGCAGGACCCGCAGGCTGACGTCCCGGTAGATGCCGCCCGGCTGGAAGAAGTCCACCGACCGGGGGGTGCCCGACGTCGGGGGCACCGGCGTGCACCGGCCGTCCACGATGACCGCCAGCAGGTTGTCCCCGCTGACCAGGTGGCCGGTCAGCTCGGCCGAGAACGGCAGGTAACCGCCCTTGTGGCGGGTGACCGTGATCCCGTTCAGCACCACGGTCGCGTTGACCATCACCCCGTCGAAGTCGACCAGCACCCGGCCGTCCGGCAGTCCCTGGCTGTCGATGCGCCGCCGGTACACCCATACGTTCTCCCAGTCGCCGGGCTTCCACTTCTGCCAGGACAGCTCGGTCACGCAGTGCGGCAAGGTCACCGCGCCGAGGGCGCTCTCGTCGTGATCCGGCCGCTCGGCCCCCGCGGTGTACCGGCCGAACCGCCAGCCGGTGTTCAGCTCGAACTCCACCGACGTGGCCGCCGGATGGGCGTCGTCGCGCGGTTCGGCCCCGGCTGCCGGGGCCGGCCCGGACCGGGTGGCCAGCTCGGTCACGCCGTAACCGGCC
>CAXUJF010000359.1:5521-6549 GCA_964250865.1 uncultured Streptosporangiaceae bacterium | reverse complement strand
CGGGGAACCGCCGGGCCGCGCCCGGCTACGCCGTCCGCACCCCCGACCCGGACGACCGCCGCAAGGTCCGGTTCAGCGCCACCGCCGAAGGCGCCGAACTGGCCCGCACGGCCCGGGCCCAGCGCAACGCCTGGCTCGACCAGCAGTTGCAGGCCCTCAGCCCCGAAGACCGCGCGGTCATCGCCCGCGCCACGGCCCTCCTCAGCCGCATCGCCGACTCATAATCGACCCGTCAACGAGGCTGGATCTCCCCCATCGGGCCGAAGCCGTCATGCGGGGTGTCGATGTAGATGATCTGCGGCTGCGTGGCCACCAGGTTGGGTGCGGTGTCGAAGAACTTCTTCACGTAGGGCTGCTTGACGTGCGTGGAGCCCGCCTCGGCATCCTTGAAGCCCTCGATGCAGACGAACTCGTTGTCGTCGGTCAGGCTCCGGGAGAACTGGAAGAACAAGCAGCCGTCCTCGGTGTTCACGTCCTTGGCGTAGGAGTCGGCCAGCGCCAGCCACTCGGCAGTCTTCTCCGGCCGGATCTGCATCTTGATGTTGATCAGGATCATGAGTCCCCTCCTACCACGCGCCGCTTGTCATCATCGTGGTGCGATCGTCGGCGCTCGTCAATTGTCGCGGGGCGTCTGACCTGATCGGGAAACTCGCTGGTCGCCATGATCGTCGGGACCGCCGCCGCAATTGCATCCGGCCTCAACAGACAGCCGCCGTGGGAGAACGCCCGCGGGTTGCGCTCGCCTCTGCGCAGGACCGCTGACCGGCCCGGTCGCCGCGGCAAGCCCTCGACCTCACGCAAACCGACGCCAAGAGGCGATTCCTGCCGAACCAGCTCGCCCGACTGAGACCCCCCGAATGACCATTGGACTGGGACACCACTAGAACGGTGACAACGTGCAGTCGTGGACGTGCTACGGGGGCGCGAGCTAGGAGTGCATTCCCCGCCGAGCTCATCGCGCGGGGGCCCCCCCCCCCCGCCCCCCCCCGGCCCCGGCGGGGGGGGGGGGGCGGGCGGGGCGCGCCGGG
>CAXUJF010000359.1:0-5511 GCA_964250865.1 uncultured Streptosporangiaceae bacterium | reverse complement strand
CGCCCGCACCGCGCTACAGCCAGCGCTCCCGGGCGGCGATGCGGGAGATCGCGTCGAGCGCGCGGTCAAGGGGCGGCAGCTTGTCGTCACGGCGCCACAGTGCCTGGATCGTCAGTGCGGGCGTCACATTCGACACTGCCAGAAGCCGGATCCCGCTTGGCAGCTGCTCCGCCAGGGAGCCGTTGACCAGGGCAACGCCGAGTCCATGTGCGATATACCCCCACACCGTGTTGCCGCCGGCTCGTTCATCGAGCCGGGGTTCGAATCCTGCGGCCCGGCAGGCGCCGACCACTGCGTCGTAGAAGCCGGGCGCCATCTTGCGGGGCCAGATCTCGAACTGCTCATCACGCAGCGACGACAGCTCGACCTCGGTGCCGGCTTCGGCCGGGCGGCTCGCGCTGATGGCAACGCGGAGAACCTCGCGCCGGATCGTCGTGTACCGGATAGTCCTCGGATGGGAAGTCATCGGCGCGATGCCAAGGTCGATTCGCTCGTCGAGCAGCAAGTCGTGAATGTCGGCCCCGAAGACCTCGCGCGCCTCGACCCTCAGATCGGGAAACCGGTGCTCCAGGTCGGCAAGCACAACAGGGATGGTCTCCCACGCGCCGGTCAGGGTGTAGGCGAGCCGGAGAGTACCCACCTCCCCCCTGGCCGCCGCCCTGACCCTGCGGGCGGCGCCGTCCGCCGCGGCCAGCAGCCGGCGGGCGTCACGCAGGAACGCAGCCCCAGCGGGCGTCAGTTCCACCACGCGAGAGCTGCGCGTGAGCAGGGCAACTCCTAGTGACCGCTCGAGCGCCTTGATCTGCTGGCTTACCGCCTGCTGCGCGATGTGCAGATCCTCGGCAGCCCTGGTGAAGCTCCGGCGCTGCGCCACGGAAACGAAGGTGCGAAGTTGCCGCAGCTCGAAGGCCGCCTCGGCACTCATGTGGCCCACCGTAGCCCGGCCGCCGCCGATGATCAACAAGACTAGCTTGTCGTACTACAACAAGCTGCGCTTGTGGACGGCGGATCGGCGGCATACCGTCCGGCATGAGCAGCGCGAGCCGGAACGACTTGCGCCCTAGGTCAGAGGAGCAGTCGTGAGCCACAAGAACAGGAACCCGGGGAACCCGGGCCAGCCAAAGCGCATCGCCGCGGTCCTGTCCAATCCCGCCGTCTCGACCACCCTCGGCACTGCGGTCGGCTTCTGGTGGGCCGAGCTCTCTCACACCTACTTCGCGTTCACCGAAGCCGGCTACGAGGTCGAGCTGTTCAGCCCGGAAGGCGGCAAGTGCGCCCCCGACGCCATGAGCGACCCCGAGGACGCGAGTCAGTGGCAGGCAGAGGACGTCATCAGCCGCGGCTACAAGCACGATCCCGCGTTCGTGCAGCTATTCGAGAACACGGGACTAGCCGACGACATTGCGCTAGAGCACTTCGACGCGATCTTCGTCGCAGGCGGCCAGGGACCCATGTTCACTTTCGAGTCGGCGACCAGCCTGCAGCGCAAGTTCGTCGAGTTCTATGAAGCCGGCAAGATCGCATCCGTGATCTGCCACGGCACCGCGCTGCTCCGGTACACGATGCTCTCAAGCGGAGAGCCGCTCGTGCGCGGCAAGACGGTCACGGGCTTCGCCAACGTCGAGGAAGACTTTGCCGACCAGGCGATGCGGGATATGGGAGCCATCTCCGGGGACCAGCACGTCATGCCGTGGCGAATCGAGGACGAGCTCAAGGCTCTCGGAGCCAACTACATCCAGGCCGGCCTGTGGCGGGGATTCGCGGTCCGTGACGGCAACCTCATCACCGGCCAGCAGAACTTCAGCGGCGGCGAGTTCGCCGCGCTGGTCATCGACACGCTCGGACGATAATCCCCGTCGGGACCATATATCCCCGGGTGGCCGGAGGTAAATGACATGGGGTTTGGCGGCTGGTGGCTGCCCTGGCCACTCGCCCGCATCCTGCCCGGCTGAACCGGGCCGGCGCTGGTCCGGCTGTCAGCGGCGGGAGGGCCGGGCACCGGCGATAGACACCTGAAAAGACGGACGGCGCTCTGCTGCCCGGCAGCTACGGCGTCCTGGAGCGGCTCGACCTGCCCGGCGTCACACTCTGGCTGATGGACGGCATGGATATGGGGGTCGCGACACGGCCCGGGTCGTTCTGGTTCTTCGCCGCGGCGTGGGTCACGATGATGGCGGCGATGATGCTACCGGGCGCGGCCCCGGCCATGGTGAGGCACGCGCGTGCCCGTGGCCGGGTGCGCGCCGCGCCGCTGTTCGCCGGAGCCTACCTTGCGTCTGGGCGCTAGTGGGCATCGCGGTGTACGCGCTGGACCGGCCGCACGGGTCTGTGGCCGCGGGCGCGGTGGTGATCGCGGCGGGTGTCTACGAACTCACCTGCGCCCAGAAGCTGCTGCCCGCGAAGGCCGCCGTCGACGTGCCGCTGGCGCTGGCGATCGCCGGGCTCGGACTCGTGATCGTCCTCGCGCCCTCGCAGGTTCCCGGACTCATGCCGCAAATGATGTAACGACGAGAAGACAGGCAATGACCAGTCACAAGACCGGAACACGGGAAGAATGGCTTGCCGCCCGGCTGGAGCTGCTGGAGGCCGAGAAGGCCCTGACCCGGCGCGGCGGCGGCAGGAGCTGCTTCGACCTTGCGGGACCGGGGCTGCAGCAGCGCCGGTGACAAGTATCACCGAGCGTCATGCCCGGCTGGCGTAATGCGATCTGCGGGCGCTGGCCTGGCGGTGGCGCCCACGCCAGCCCGCCGCTAGCCTCCGGGTTCCGGGCAGGACGAGGCGTCCCGCCCGGTCCGTTATTCGGCGTGGAGGGTGAAGGCGGTCCGGGCGCGGGCCGCCCAGCTGGCCGGACCGAGCGCGCCGGCGACGGCGATCACCAGGCCAGCCAGGGCGAGCAGGATCAGCTCCCACGGCTGGTACACCGATAGCAGAGACGGCGGGGTGCCGGAATTCGCGGCGCTCACCACGACCGGAAGCACGCCATGGTGCAGGTACACCCCCGCGGGGCACCGCCACGATCCCAGCGAGCAGGCCGACGGCGACGACCAAGCAGACGATCATCACCAGGGTCTGCCGGGGAATCATGCCGACCGCCTTGAACACCCCGATGGCGGGGATGCCCGGCCTGAGTGCCACGTCATACCGCGACGGCCGGGCAGCCTGGTCCACCGCGTGCAAGGTGGCGGCGCTCATGTACATGGTGGGCTGGTTGCCCGGCTGGAACACCTCGCCCGCGATCGTCACGGACAGATGGTGGCTCCCGGCCAAGACGCCTACGAGCTCATGCGCGGCATCGGTGGCCTCTGCGCTGGTGCCGGCAACAACTCCCGGTACAACGCACGCCATCTGGCCGGGCTCCTCGTCGCAGGATTGCGGCGACCCGGCTAGATACCGGAATTCAGGGCACCGATCCACTTAAGCGTGCTGTAAGGCACCGCTTCCTAGCGTGGGACTCATGGTCGCGTGCCCGTCCGGGGCTGGGCGGCCATGAGGGAGGAAGCCATGAGCATGGCGCTGATCACTCACCTGCTCCAGTCCTACGGCTACTTCGCCGTGTTCCTTTTCATCGGCCTGGAGAGCGTCGGGCTCCCGCTGCCCGGGGAGACCACGCTGATCGCCGCTGCGCTGTACGCCGGGTCGACCCATCACCTGAACATCGTGGCGGTCGCCGCCGTGGCGGCCTTGGCCGCGATCGCCGGCGACAACGGCGGCTACTGGCTGGGCAAGCACGGCGGGGCGCGGCTGGTGCGCCGCTACGGACGGCGGGTTGGCCTGGACGCCGGGATGCTGAAGGTCGGACGGTACCTGTTCGAACGGCACGGCTGCACCGTCGTGTTCGCCGGCCGGTTCGTCACCGTGCTGCGGACCTCCGCCGCGTTCCTCGCCGGGCTTAACGGCATGCGCCGGTCGCGGTTCATCATCGCGAACGCCGCGGGCGGGCTGCTGTGGTCTGCGGGCTGGGCGGCCGGCGCCTACGTCCTCGGCAGTGCCGCCGCCCGCGCCGGGTCGATCATCGCCATCGCCGGACTGGCCGCCACCGCGGTGCTGACCGCAGGCCTGACGATCGCCATGAAGCGGTCCATGCGCCGCCTGCGGCAGCGGGCCGAGGAAGCGTACCCGGACACCCCGGAGGCGCCCGCCGTCAGCAGCGTCCGCGAGCCGGCTGGCCTGGGATGAACCGGCCCGGTGCCCGGCTAGCCGGGCGGGAAGACGCCGGGCAGGCCGCTGGTCTGCCCGGGCACGACGAGGCCGCTCTCGTAGGCGAGCACGACCAACTGCACGCGGTCCCTCGCCTCGAGCTTCATCAGGATCCGCGAGACATGGGACTTGCAGGTCAGCGGGCTGATGAACAGGTGGTCGGCGATCTCGTTGTTGGTCCAGCCGGCCGCGATGAGGCGGAGTATCTCCTCTTCGCGGGGGGTGAGCGCAGACGGCAGTGCGTAACCCGCCGCGGCGGCCTGGGTCGGTGCCCGCTGCCCGGTCACGTAGGCCTCGATCAGCCGGCGGGTCACGCCCGGCTCCAGCAGTGCGTCGCCGCCGGCCACGGTGCGGACCGCGTCGATCAGCACCTGCGGCTCGACCCCCTTCAGCAGGAACGCGCTCGCGCCCGCCTTGAGCGCCCCGAAAACGTACTCGTCCAGGTCGAACGTGGTGAGGACGATGACCTTGGTGGGCCCGAGCCGTGGATCGGCGGTGATCCTGCGGGTCGCCTCCAGGCCGTCCACGCCGGGCATCCGGATGTCCATGAGCACCACGTCGGGCCGTTCCCGCGCCGCCACCTCGACCGCCTCAGCGCCGTCCCTGGCCTCGCCGATGACGTCGATGTCGTCCTCATCTCCGAGGATCGAGTGGAACCCGGCCCTGACCAGGGAGTGGTCATCGGCGACGAGCACGCTGATGTGTTCCGTCACGCTCCTGTCCCTGCCCCGGTTAGGACCGACCCGTGGACGGGAATCTCGGCCCGCACCCGCCAGCCAGCCCCGTTGACCGGTCCCGCCTCGCAGCTGCCACCGAGTGCGGCGGCCCGCTCGCGCATGCCCGGCAGCCCATGCCCAGCCGCCGAGACGGGGGGTGTGTGCGGCTGGCCCTCGTCCAGGACCTCGACGAGCACGGCCCGGTCTCCCGCCGCCACGCGGACCCGCGCGTGGCGTGCCGTCGAATGACGCAGCACGTTGGTCAGCCCTTCCTGAATGATGCGGTAGACGGCATGCCCGACAGGAGCCGGGAGGCTGGCCGGGGTGCCCGTGACCTCGAGGTCAACGGACAGCCCGGCCTCCTCGACACCGGAGATAAGCCTGCCCAGATTGGCGAGCTCCTGGACGGGGTGCAGCGGTGCTGGGCCGCCCTGCGCGGCACGCAGTGACTTGAGCGTGCCGCGCAGCTCGGCCAGCGCCGCGGCCGAGGCCGCCGCGCTGTCTTCCAGCGCGGTGAGCCCGTCGCCGCCGCCGGCCTTGCGCGCCCGGGGCGGGGGGCCCGCCCCGCGCCCCGGGGGGGGGCCCCCCGGGGGGGGGG
>CAXUJF010000358.1:2650-6559 GCA_964250865.1 uncultured Streptosporangiaceae bacterium | reverse complement strand
CTAAGGCGAAGTGCCTTGACGCCGGGAATGCCCCTTACGCCTGGCGTGTTGCCAGCGACAATGAGCGCTGTTGAGGAAACCCTGTCGCCCGGGGAAACACTGCCGCTGGGCGTGCTGGACTTCGTCGGGATCGAGTACGGCGAAAGCGCGTCGGAGTCCATCGCCGGCGCGGTGCGGATCGCCCAGGCCGTCGAGGCCGCCGGTTACCGGCGCTACTGGGTGTCCGAGCACCACAACATGAACAGCCTGGCCTGCAGTGCGCCGGAACTTCTGACCGCGCACATCGGTGCGCAGACGGACCGGATCCGGGTCGGCGCCGCCGGCATCATGCTGCCGAACCATGCGCCGCTCAAGGTGGCGGAGATGTTCCGCACCCTGCTGGCCATGTATCCGGGCCGGATCGACCTGGCCCTGGGCCGGGCGCCGGGCACCGACCCGATCACCGCGCACGCGCTGCGCCGGGGCATCAACAACGATGCGGCGGCCGAGTTCCCCGGCCAGGTCGGCCAGCTGCTGGCGTTCCTCGGTGAGGGGCACCCGTACCGGGGCATGGTGGCGGCGCCGGTCATCGACGAACAGCCCGAGATGTTCGTGCTCGGTTCCAGTCCCTACGGGCCGAAGTTCGCCGCGGTCAACGGCATGAGTGCGGCGTTCGCGCACCACATGAGCCCCGAGCTGGCCTTCGAGGCGCTGCGGCAGTACCGGCGGGAGTTCACCCCGACCACCCTGGCCCAGGAGCCGTACTCGGCCATGTCCGTGCTGGCCTTCGCCAGCCCCGACGAAGAGGCGGTCCTGGACTTCGGGGCGGCCTGGACGCTGACCATGCAGAACCTGCGGCGCAACATCCGCGAGCCGCTGCGGCCGGAGCAGGTGCTCGAAGTGTCCCGGTCGGCCGAGTTCCGGGCCGCGCGCCGGGACGACGGGCGGATGGTCACCGGCGAGCCCAAGGCCGTGGCCGAACGGCTGCTGGAGATGAAGGCCGGGGCTGAAGCGGACGAGATCGTGATCGTCACGCCCAGCCTGGACCGGGACCGCCGCATCGGCAGCTACGTCTCCATTGCCGACGCCTGGCGCAAGGCCGCCTGATCAGGGCTTTTCGAGCTGACCTGGCGCCGGCTTGGAGCCGGCTCCAGCCGGACCTGATAGACCTTATGCCGTGAGCGATCGAGGGCAGGAAGCTCTGGCCGGGACCGGGCAGTTCGCGGACCCCGGGTTGCTGAACGCCCTGGAGTCCGCCTCGCTCGACGGCATCGACAACTTCGGCTTCGGCCTGGTCGTGATGGACCGGGACGGCCGGGTGCTCGGCTACAACCAGGCCGAGTCCAAGCTCTCCGGGCTGCCGGCCGGTGAGGTGACCGGGCGGAACTTCTTCGTCGAGATCGGCCCCTGCACGAACAACTACCTCATCGCGCAGCGGTACCAGGACAGCGCCAGCCAACACGAAGACCTGGACGAGCAGCTCGACTACGTGTTCACCTACCGGATGGCGCCCACCCCGGTACGGCTCCGGCTGCTGGCCCGCGGGGGATCGCCGCGGCAGTATCTGGCGGTGGTGCTGCGATGACCAGTCCTTCCGAGGCGGCCATGACCAGCCCTTCAGAGCCGGTGCTGGGCACCGAGCATCAGGAGCTGCTGTACCTGCGGCAGTTCTTCTACCAGTGCCCGGCGGGCCTGTTCGAGACCGACGACGCCGGCATCGTGCGGATGGTCAACCCGGCCGCGGTACGGCTGCTGGCCCCGATCATCGCCGACGGTGACCTGTCCCAGCTGTTCCCGCTGCTGCGCCGGGTGGCACCGGAGATGGTCGACGTGATCACCCGGGACCCGGGCCAGCTCGGGCCGCTGGCGGCCGGGCACCGGATGCTGATCCCGACCGGCGCGGACCGGGACGCGTGGCTGGAGATGCAGGCCGTCCGGGTCGCCCCGGACCGGGTGATGATCGTGGTCCAGGACGTCTCGGCCGAACGACGGCTGGCCATCCGCGAGCACCAGACTGCGGTCGAGCTGCAGCTGGCCATGCTGGGCCACGCCGACGACGTACCGGGCCTGGACACCGGCGTGACCTACCGGGCCGCGGCGGCCGAGCTTCAGGTCGGCGGCGACTGGTACGACGTGGCCGGCCTGGACGACGGCCGGGCCATGATCGTGGTCGGGGACGCGGTCGGCCACAACCTGAGCGCCACCACGGCCATGGGCCAGCTGCGCAGCGCCATCCGGGCCACCGCCCCGTACGTGCCCGATCCGGCGGCCCTGCTGACCCGGGCCGACGTGCTGGCCGGGCAGATCAGCGGGGCCGAGTGCGCCACCGTGGCCTGCGTGCTGCTGGACCCGGCCACCGGTGAACTCAGTTACGCCACCGCCGGGCACCCGCCGATCCTGGTCCTGCACGCCGCGGGCGGCACCACGTACCTGAACGGCGGCCGGGGCCTGCCGCTCGGCGTCGGCCGCGCCACCCAGGGCCGCGCCCCCCGGGCCGGCGTCAACCGGAGCAGTGCCATGACCCAGCTGGCCCCCGGCGACCTGATCGTCCTGTACACCGACGGCCTGTACGAGCGGCGCCGCGAGTCTCCGGACGTGGGCCTGGCCCGGCTGGCCAGCCTGGCCGCGGAGGTCCACGGCCTGCCGCCGACCGAGCTGAGTCACGCCCTGGCCGACGGCATGCTGGCCGGGGCGGCTCCCGAAGACGACATCTGCGTCCTGGTCGCCGCCCCGGAGCTTGGCCAGGACTAGGGCCGCCCCTCAGCGCCCGGTCAGCCGGTCAGCTCTTGTGCTGGAGGGTGTAGCGGACGGTCTGGACCCGGATCTGGCCGTCGCGGAAGACGAACGTGTCCAGCCCGTCGTCGGCCTGGGTCGCCGCGGAAACCGCCGCCCACTCCAGGAACAGCACGTCGTCCCGGAACAGGGTCTTGACGCTCCAGTCCGCGTTGGGGAGATCGGCTAGCAGGTCAGTGAACGCCTGCCGGACACCGTCCTGGCCCAGCTTGATGCCGGCTGGTGAGATGAAGATGGCGTCGTCGGAGTAGTCCTCGACGATCCCCTCGAGGTCTCCGGCCATTAGAGCCTGGGCGTGGTGGTCGAACACTTCCTCCGGCGTACGGGCCATGTGCTCCTCCATCGCAGCGGTTAACTGATCACCAGCTTCCCGGTTCGCAGGCGTTGACGTCCACCTCCGGGCAGCCAAAGCTGGCCCAGTCCCTGCCCCCGGAGGTACGCGAAGCCGTCCCCTGGGGCCGGCCGGTCGATCAGGCGCCGGCTAACTCCTGAGGGTAGACGTCCCGCCACAACCGGGCGAGGCTGGTCAAAGCGCGCACCGCACCCCCTCAGCGACGATGGGAGCCTCGCCCGATGACGACCACCACGCAGCCGACCGAAGCGACGACGGCCGTGCAGGCCTGGCTCGGCCGATTTGGCCCGGCCCTGACCTCGGGTAACGCGGACGCGGCCGCCGAGCTGTTCACCGAGGACTGCTTCTGGCGGGACCTGGTCGCGTTCAGCTGGAACATCGCCACGTTCGAGGGCCGGGCCGACGTGACCGCGATGCTGGCGGCCAACCTGGACCGGGTCCGGCCCAGCGGGTGGCAGATCACCGAGGGCGAGGAGCCGGCCGCGGCCGACGGCGTGACCGAGGCGTGGATCGAGTTCGAGACGGCGGTCGGCCGGGGCCGGGGCCATCTGCGGCTCCGCGACGGACTGGCCTGGACCCTGCTGACCACGCTGTACGAACTCAAGGGCTACGAGGAACCCCGGGGCCTGAACCGGCCCAAGGGGGCCCAGCACGGGGCCAGCCGGGACCGGACCAGCTGGCTGGAGGACCGCGAGCGGGAGGCAACCCAGCTGGGCTACACCGAGCAGCCCTACGTGCTGATCGTCGGCGGCGGCCAGGCCGGCATCGGGCTGGCGGCGCGGGGG
>CAXUJF010000358.1:0-2640 GCA_964250865.1 uncultured Streptosporangiaceae bacterium | reverse complement strand
CGTTCCGGCCATCGTCATCGACAAGCGCGGCCGCCCCGGCGACCAGTGGCGCAGCCGGTACAAGAGCCTGAGCCTGCACGACCCGGTCTGGTACGACCACATGCCGTACCTGAAGTTCCCCGACAACTGGCCGGTGTTCTCGCCCAAGGACAAGATCGCCGACTGGCTCGAGTCCTACACCCGGGTCATGGAGCTGAACTACTGGCCCAGCACCGAGGCCAAGAGCGCCTCGTACCACGAGCAGACCGGGGAGTGGACGGTCAACGTCGAACGCGACGGGCAGCCCCAGGTGCTCCGGCCCAAGCAGCTGGTCCTGGCCACGGGCATGTCCGGCCGGCCCAACGTGCCCAGCTTCCCGGGCATGGACGTCTTCCGCGGCGAGCAGCAGCACTCCTCGGTGCACCCCGGCCCGGACGCCTACAAGGGCAAGACCTGCGTGGTCATCGGGTCCAACAACTCGGCCTTCGACATCTGCGGCGCCCTGTGGGAGGCCGGCGCGGACGTGACCATGGTGCAGCGGTCCTCGACCCACATCGCCCGCTCGGATTCGCTGATGGAGATCGGGCTCAAGGCGCTGTACTCCGAAGAGGCCGTGGCCAGCGGGATCAGCACCGAGAAGGCCGACCTGATCTTCGCCTCCATCCCGTACCGCATCATGCACGTGTTCCAGATCCCGGCCTACGAGGCGATGGCCGAACGGGACAAGGACTTCTACGACCGGCTGGCGGCGGCCGGGTTCGACCACGACTGGGGTGAGGACGGGTCGGGCCTGTTCATGAAGTACCTGCGCCGCGGGTCGGGCTACTACATCGACGTCGGCGCGGCCGACCTGGTGGCCAACGGGGAGGTCAAGCTGGCCAAGGGCCAGGTCGACCACCTGACCGAGCACGGTGTGGTGCTCGAAGACGGCACCGAACTGCCGGCCGACCTGGTCGTCTACGCCACCGGCTACAGCTCCATGAACGGCTGGGCCGCCGAGCTGATCTCCCCGGCGGTCGCGGACGCGGTGGGCAAGTGCTGGGGACTGGGCTCGGACACGGCCAAGGACCCCGGCCCCTGGGAGGGCGAGGAACGGAATATGTGGAAGCCGACCCAGCAGGAAGCCCTCTGGTTCACCGGCGGCAACCTGGCCCAGTCCCGGTTCTATTCGCTGTTCCTGGGCTTGCAGCTCAAGGCGCGCCAGGCCGGCCTGGACACCCCGGTCTACGCCCTGCCGGAGGTGCATCACCTCCGGTGAACCTCCGCTGAACCCCGGCCGAAGGCCGTCGGTTAGGTTGGGATGATGGCCCTGGTGATCAAGCCGCTGGACCCGACGACCTGGCCCGACTTCGCCCAGCTGGCCGAAGATCACCACGGCGTGTGGTCCGGCTGCTGGTGCCTGGGCTTCCACGAGGAAGGCAAGAACGGGGTCTATTCGCCGGAGCGGCGGCGCGAGCTGAAAGAGGCCCGGGTCCGGGCGGGCCGGGCCCACGCGGCCCTGGTCTACGACGGCCCGCGCTGTGTCGGCTGGTGCCAGTTCGGGTCGCCGGGCGAGCTGCCGCGGATCAAGCACCTGAAGGCTTACCACGCGGGGAGCAACCAGCTACCCGACTGGCGGATCACCTGCTTCTTCACCGGCCGGACCCACCGCCACCAGGGGGTGGCCGACACGGGGCTGGACGGAGCCCTGGCCGAGATCGCCCGGCTCGGCGGCGGCCGGGTGGAGAGCTACCCGGAAGACACCACCGGGCGGAAGGTATCGAGCTCGTTCCTGAACAACGCCACGGTGGCTATGTTCGAGCGGCACGGTTTCACCCGGGAGCGCCGGCTGGGCAAGAACCACTGGGTCGTCAGCCGGGAGATAGCCGGATGATAGGAGTGGGGCATGGCTGACACCTCGTTCGCGGACCTGGCCGTGACCCTGACCGGGCATGTGGCCACGGTCGAGATCCAGCGGCCACCGGCCAACTACTTCGACCTGGCCCTGATCGACGCGCTGGCCTGCGCCTATGAGTACCTGGAGGGCGAGCGGGACTGCCGCGCCATCGTGCTCTGCTCGGACGGGCGGCACTTCTGCGCCGGGGCCAGGTTCGGCGCTCCGACCGGGGACTCGGCCCGCGACGCCGACCCGGTCGACACCGACGCACTGTACGGCCGGTCACTGGCCCTGTTCTCGCTGTCTAAGCCGGTGGTGGCGGCGGTGCAGGGCGGTGCGGTCGGCGGCGGCGCGGGCCTGGCCCTCAGCGCCGACTTCCGGGTCGGCGAGCCAGCCTCGTGGTTCGCGTTCAACTTCGCCCGGCTCGGCATCCACCAGGGCTTCGGCATCTCGGCCACGCTGCCCCGGGTCACCGGGCAGCAGCGCGCGCTCGACTTGCTCTACACCGGCCGCCGGATCAAGGGCGAGGACGCGCGGGCGGCCGGGCTGTTCGACCGGCTGGCCGAACCGGGCACGCTCCGGGAGGTGGCCACCGCCCTGGCCGCCGAGATCGCGGCCAACGCCCCGCTGGCCGTGCAGTCCATCCGGCGGACCATGCGGCGCGCCCTGGCCGAGGAGGTGCGCGCGGCCCATCCGGTCGAGGCCCGGGAGCAACGCGAACTGTTCACCACGGCTGACTTCCGCCGCGGGGTGGACGCCGCCGCCCGGCGCGAGGACCCCGCCTT
>CAXUJF010000357.1:0-6608 GCA_964250865.1 uncultured Streptosporangiaceae bacterium | reverse complement strand
CGACGCGCCCTTCCAGCCCGGTGACGCCGCCCGGCTCGACGCCTCCCTCCAGCCCGGTGGCGCCGCCCAGCTCGACGCCTCCCTCCAGCCCGGTGGCGCCGCCCAGCTCGACGCCCCCCAGCAGTACGCCGCCACGCACGAGTCCCACGCCCTCGGCTGCGCCGTCGGGGACCGAGCCGTCCATTGACGTGACGGTGGGCTCGCTGCTCTCGGTCAGCGTGCAGCCCGGGGGCTAGCAGCTCAGGACCAGCGGACGAGACAACCCCGGGCCACCGGGGAAGTCTGGCCCGTGGCTGCCTCAATATAAATAATATCGAACATAATTTCGATTAACAACGTCGCGGCGTGCAGGAACTGTCGCAGGCCGGGGTGGGCCTGCTCAGGCGACACTGCTCAGGCGGGCCTGCTCAGGCGGGCGGGGGCGCCGCGCGCGGGAAGTGCGGTGGGGCGGGATCACGGAGCACGGCGGTGATGTCGCCGCCGGGCAGCGCGGCCGCGTAGTACCAGCCCTGGGCCTGGTCGCAGCCGAGCGCGGACAGCTGGCGGGCCTGTTCGCTGGTCTCCACGCCTTCCACGGTCACGTCGAGGCCGAGCCGGTGGGCCAGGCCAGCCAGGGCCGCGATGACCGGTTCGTCGGTGGGGCCGTCGGGCCACAGTTCCTTGATGAACGACGCGGACAGCTTGAGCGAGCCGACCGGGAGACGCCGCAGGTAAGCCAGGTTGGAGTAACCCGAGCCGAAGTCGTCGGCGGCGATGCGGACCCCCATCGCGGACAGTTTCTGCAGCGTCTCCAGCGGGCGGCTGTCCGCCCCGACCAGGGCACTCTCGGTCAGCTCCAGCTGCAGCAGGCCCGGCGGCAGCCCGGTGCCGGCCATGATCCGGGCCACGTCGCCGACGAAGCCGGGATCGGTGGCCTGCTGGGCGGACAGGTTGACGCTGATGAACGGCGCGCCGTCCGGGCGGACCCGGTACCACTGCGCCGCCTGCGCGCACGCGGTCTCCATGACCCAGCGGCCGAGCGGGGTGATGGCCCCGCTGGACTCGGCCGGCTCGATGAACGCCTCCGGAGCCAGGACGCCGAGCGTCGGGTGGTCCCAGCGCAGCAGCGCCTCCACCCCGCGCAGCTCGCCGTCGGGCAGGGCGACGATCGGCTGGTACACCACGGTGAACTCGCCCGCCTCCAGGGCGGACCGCATCGAGGTGGTCAGGGTCATCCGCGCGCTGTCGGTGGCCTGCTGGGCCGCGTCGTAGACGGCCCAGCGCCCGGGACCTTCGACCTTGGCCCGGTAGAGCGCGCTGTCGGCGTCTTTGACCAGGTCCGCCGCCTGAGCCCCGGCCGCGAGCCGCTCCACGATACCGACGCTGGCGGTCAGGCCGATCCGGTGCTGGCCAATCCGGAACGGGCGCTCGATCGAGGTGACCACGTCACTGGCCAGCGCCACCATCGCGTCGATGCCGCCGGACGGCTCGACCAGCAGGATGAACTCGTCGCCGCCGACCCGGGCGACCAGGCCGTGCCCGGGTCCGACCCGGCCCTGCAGCCGCCGTGCCACCGCGACCAGCAGCTCATCGCCCACGTCGTGGCCGAAGGCGTCGTTGACCGAGGTGAAGCCGTCCAGATCCAGGTAGCAGATGCCGATGCGGCCGGAGGCCGGGGCGGGCTCGGCCACCGGGGTCTGGGCCGCTTTCGGGGCCGCGGTGGTGGCCAGGGCGACGACGGCGGCCAGCTGGTCCAGGAACAGCGCCCGGTTGGCCACCCCGGTCAGCGGGTCGTGCTGGGCCTGGTGCCGCAGTTCGGCCTGGAACCGGGCCTCGGCCCCGCGGCGGACCTCGTCCGCACTGCGCTGGGTTTCGGCCCGCGTGCGGTCGCGCAGAGCACGGACGTAACCCGCGGCCACGGCCTCTTGGACGGCCGCGACCCTGGCCGGGTCCGTGGCCAGCGCGGCATCGCCCGTGCTCAGCTGGCGGGCGACGACGGTCAGGCTGCGGCCGAGCACGGCCGGGTCAACCAGGCTGGCGTCCACCAGGGCGGCGCCGATCTTGGCCGCCCGCTCGGGCTGGAACGGGGTATCCCGCGCCGCCGCCAGCGTGTCCGCGGCCAGGGCGGCCAGCAGGTCAGCAACCTCGTCCGCAGGCAGGGACACGTCGATCGCGCCGGTCAGGGCCGATGCCCAATCGGCCGCGAACAGGTCGGTGCGGTCGGCCGGAATGCGCTCGTTCATGTCCGCTCCCGCCGCGGCCGGACCGTCGGCCCGTCCCGGCACGATCACCACTCGGTGTAAGACTTACTGCGGTCGTAATAGTAACTTCTGCCCCAAAGAGGGACAGGGTTAAGTGTTATCGATCGGGTCCCGATGACTCAAACTTGACCGTTACGTGGGGAGTACTTCTGCATTGGGCAGCCGGGGGCTGCTGGGTGGCGAGGGTTGGGGACGGGACCCGTCGGCGCCTTCGGTGACGCGATTGCCGCATCGTTGGCGCCTTCGGTGCTGTTGGCTGGAGCGGGCGGCCGGGTGGGACGCTGGGGCGGCGGGATCACCGAGTAGGCCGGAGGGGCAGTTGGCAAGAGCGCTGCGGGTGAGCAGCCGGAACGTCCGGTTCCAGGAGTGGCAGGCGCTGCTGGGCAACCGGCGCAAGCGGCGGCAGGCGGGCGAGTTCGTGGTGCAGGGCGTCCGGCCGATCACGCTGGCGCTGGAGCACGGGTGGCCGGTGCGGGCGCTGATCTACGACGTGGACCGGCGGCTGTCGCGCTGGGCCGACTCGGTGCTGGAGTCCCCGGCGGCGGCCCGCGCCGAGCGGGTGGCGATGGCGGGCGAACTGATCCGGGAGCTGGGCGAGAAGGACGAGACCGCGCCCGAGCTGGTCGCGGTGGTGGCCATGCCGGACGACGACTTCGGGCGGATCGGCGTGCGGGCGGACTTCCTGGGGGTGGCGTTCGACCGGCCGTCCAGCCCGGGCAACATCGGCACCGTGGTCCGGTCGGCGGACGCGTTCGGGGCGGCCGGGCTGATCGTGACCGGGCACGGCGCGGACCCGTACGATCCGCGAGCGGTGCGGGCCAGCACGGGGTCGCTGTTCGCGGTGCCGGTGGTCCGGGCCGAGGGGCCGGCCGGGGTGCTGGAGTGGGTGGCCGGGCAGCGCCGGGCCGGGGTGCCGCTGACCGTGTTGGGCACCGACGAACACGGCCCGGTCGACGTGGCTGGGCACGATCTGACCGGACCCACGCTGGTCGTGATCGGCAACGAGACCAGCGGGCTCAGCGAGGCGTGGCGGGCCGGCTGCGACGCGATCGCGCGGATCCCGATCAGCGGGTCGGCCAGCTCACTCAACGCGGCCAGCGCCGCCACCGTGCTGCTGTACGAGGCAGCACGGCAGCGGGCCTGACCACGCGGGGGCCGAGACTACTTGACGGCCAGCTCGCCCAGCTCGGACCAGTCGTCCTGGTCCACGTTCTGGCTGATGATCTTAGGGGTGTGGACCAGGTGCGGCGGCAGCGTCTGCTGCGCTTCCTTAAAGTGGGCCGAGTTGACGTGAGCGCCGCCCGCGTCACCGTCGCGGAACGCTTCGACCAGGACGTACTCGTTCGGGTCGTCCAGGCTGCGGGACCAGTCGAACCACAGGCAACCCGGCTCTTTCCGGCAGGCCTGAGTGAAATCATTGACGATTTCCGGCCACCGGTCGGCGTCTTCGGGACGCACCTGGAACTTTGCCGTGATGAAGATCATGAAGCCTCCTTGTCGCGTGCCGCCATCATGATCGCCTACCCGTGGGCTGGTGTTAAGCGACCGGGCGGTCACGGCGCATTTTGAGACAGCGCGGGGCTGGCCGAGTCTGGCCGGCCCGGAATACCGGAGGCTCCTCCGGGTTAGAAACCACCGGACAGTAAACATCAACACCGGGAAGAGACCTCATGACCCAGAAGACCTGGTTCATCACTGGCACCTCGCGCGGCTTCGGCCGTGAGTGGGCGATCGCAGCCCTGGAACGCGGCGACAAGGTGGCCGCGACGGCGCGCGACACGTCCACGCTGGACGACCTAGTGGCCAGGTACGGGGACGCGCTGCTCCCGATCGAGCTGGACGTCACCGACCGAGCCGCGGCCTTCGCCGCGGTCAAGCAGGCCCAGGAGGACCAGGGCCGGCTCCACCTCGTGCTCCACAACGCCCGGTACGGGCACTTCGGCATGGTGGAAGAGCTGAGCGAGCAGGACATCCGCGGCCAGCTGGAGACCAACCTGTTCGGGGCGCTGTGGGTGACGCAGGCGGCGCTGCCCTACCTGCGTGAGCAGGGCAGCGGCCACATCGTGCAGGTGTCGTCCATCGGCGGCATCTCCGCGTTCCTGAACGTGGGCGCGTACCACGCCTCCAAGTGGGGGCTAGAGGGCCTCAGCCAGGCGCTGGCCCAGGAGGTCAAGCCGTTCGGCATCAACGTCACGCTGGTCGAGCCGGGCGGATACGACACCGACTGGGCGGGCCCGTCGTCCAAGACCTCGGGCCAGAACCCGGCCTATGACAAGGTGCGGGAGATAGCGGCCGAGCAGCGGGCCAAGCGGGTGGCCACGCCGGGCGTCCCGTCGGCGACCCGGGAGGCGATCCTGCGCATCGTGGACGCCGAGACCCCGCCGCTGCGGGTGTTCCTGGGCGAGGCGCCGCTGGGTATCGCCACCGCGGACTATGAGTCCCGGCTGGCGACCTGGCGTGAGTGGCAGCCGGTGTCAATCGCGGCCCAGGGCTGACCGAACGCGAGAGTGGCTGGGCCCGGTCAGGTTTCCTCCGGGTCCAGCCACTTGCCGACCCGTGGCGGCGTGTAGGCGCGCAGTGCGGGCAGCAGGCCGTCCACCGCGGTCACGTTCGTGATCAGGTTCAGGTTCTCCGGCTTCATGAAGCCGTGGCGGACGGCCTCGCCCAAAAAGGCGTGGAAGGCGGCCCAGTAGCCGTTGACGTCCAGGGTGACGATCGGCTTGCAGTGCAGGCCGAGCTGGGCCCAGGTGGCGATCTCGGTCAGCTCCTCCAGCGTGCCCATGCCCCCGGGCAGGGCCACGAAGGCGTCGGCCAGCTCGTACATCTTCTGCTTGCGCTCGTGCATCGAACCCACTTCGACCAGCTCGGTCAGGTTGCGGTGGGCGATCTCCCGGCCGAACAGGTGCCGCGGGATCACCCCGACCACCTGGCCCCCGGCCGCCAGCGCGGCGTCGGCGACCAGGCCCATCAGGCCGACCTCGGCGCCGCCGTAGACCAGGGTCAGGCCCTGACCGCCCAGCAGCGCGCCCAGGGCCCGGGCGGCCCCGGCGAACTCGGGGCCCGACCCGGCCGACGATCCGCAGTACACGCAGATACGGGAGAGGTTCACCCGCCACATGCTAGGCGGGGACGGGTTGCCCAGGCAGACCAGGCGCAGGGGCCAGCAGGCCGCGGGCCAGGCGGCTGTGCCAGGTCAGCAGCCGCGGCCCCGACCACACGCCGATCGCGGTGACCGCGGCCCCGAGGGGCACCGCTAGCCAAGCCGTGGTGGTGCCGGTGACGTGAATGAAGGCGTACCAGTTGTTTCCGCCGGCGTGCACGATGGGGGCCCACACGGCGGGCATGACCACCCCGAACAGCCCCCAGGCGATCAGGGCGGCCGGAGCCAGCGTGAGCAGCCAGCCCGCCACGCCGTCCACGGTCATCCACGTCAGATCCCGCCAGGTGGCCTGATCGCTCAGCAGCCAGGCGAAACGCCGCCACAAGCCAGGCCGGGCGGCATCGCCGGTGGGCTGCGGCCGGTACGGGACAGCGATGGAGACCCCGGACCATTCCCCGGCCAGGCGCCGGATCTTGCTGGTCAGCCCCCGGCCGGCCATCAAGATAGCGGGGATCAGGAGCAGGCCGAAGCCCAGTGCGGCGAGGGTCACCCCGACGGCCAGGGCGGCCAGCACTCCGACCTCAGCCACTATCAGGCCGGTCAGCGCAATTCCACGGCCGGCCGCGACCAGCCCGCCGCCAAGCCCCGATCTCGCCGGATCCTCCGCAGCGGTGCCCTTCTGTCGCTCTGGTGCACTGATCATCGCGATCTTCTCCTTACCCCCGTTAATCGCGTCCGCAGGTGGGGCGCGGTCTGCCTGTCTTCCACCAGCGAGTCTGCCGCCCGGGCGGCCCGGGCACAGTGGGGGTAGCTCCCGAATGAGGGCGTTATCTGCGGGTGGGTTAGGGTCGGCCTGTCATGACCCTGGTCACCGAGCTCGACCTGCCGGCGTTCGACTACACCGCGCCGGACTTCTCCGCCGACCGCTACCACCACCAGCTGGCGCAGGTTCGCGCGCAGGGCTGGCTGGCCCGTTCCCCCCTGGCCTACCTGGTGCTGGACCGCGAGGCGAGCGAGTTCTTCCTCCGCTCACGGGCGGCCGCGTTCCCGGGCCGCCAGATCGCGGAGTTCTTCGGCATCACGTCCGGCCCGCTGTGGGACCACATCGACACCAACATCTTGAACCTGACCGGGGCTCAGCACCGGCGGCTCCGGGCGCTGGTCGGGCCGGCGTTCACCCCGCGCGCGGCCGACCGCTGGCGGCCCGTGATGCGGGACTTCCTGGCCCAGCTGTGGGACGCGGTGAGCCCGGCCACGGCGTGCGAGTT
>CAXUJF010000356.1:2353-6613 GCA_964250865.1 uncultured Streptosporangiaceae bacterium | reverse complement strand
GTGCCGGGCCACCCCGGCCGGCGCCGGCCCCCGCCCCGGACCTGGTGCGGTCGAACTACGAGCGGGCCACCGGCGAGGACGTCCCGCGCGACTGCGGGTACAGCGTTCCGCTGCCGGGCCGGCCGGGCTGGAACCTGTGGCTGTTCTGCGACACCGCGGTGACCAGCGCCCGGGGGACCAGGATCGACCGGCTGATCCTGGGCACCGACACGGCGGCGACCGGGCCATACCAGCCCGGTCAGGTGCCGGACCGGCTGAGCGAGATCCCCACCCCGCCGACGCCGGCCGCGCGGCCCAGCGACGGCGCACCGGAGCCGTTCCTGCCGGCCCCGCAGGACCTGGTTCTTCCGGGCAGCACCCAGCCCTGCTCCGGGTCCGGCCGCTACCCCGCGGCCTGGATCACCGGGGTGGTGGCGGAGCCTGCGCCGACGGCCCACGGAACGGTGCTGATCAGCTACAACGACTACTGCGTGACCGGCGACGCCGGCTCGCTGGGCACCGACGTACCCGGCAGCCTGACCCCGGAGGGCACCGGTCTGGCCGAGTACGACCCGGCCACCAACCGGCTCGGCCCGCTGGAGCAGGTGTTCGGGGGCACCTTCGGGCTCGCCCGAGCAGGCGTGGCCCTACCAGTCCAGCAGGTGCTCGGCTCGCCGGTGTTCCGCGCCGGGTACCTGTACCTGTTCGGGTTCTGCTCCGCGGCCACGCTGCCGACCGGCTGCGCGACCGGGAAGGTGTTCATGGTCCGGGTCCAGGCCACGCCGGCCGCCTGGCGGAACCCGCTCAGCTACGAGTACTGGACCGGACAGTGCTGGTCCAAACAGGGGTGCTGGTCGCTGGACCCGAACACGGCGGCCTCGGTGCTGGCCGCCGGGCACCCGCTGGGGATCTCCGCCGGCGACTACTCGGCCGACGGCCACCAGCTGGTCCTGGTCGAGCAGACCAGCCTGGCGGGCGACTTCCAGGTGTGGCAGGCCGCCTCGCCCACCGGGCCGTGGCGGCGGGTGCGCACGGGCCGGGTGCCCTGCCGGGCCGGTCCCGGGCATGGGGCGGGCGAGCTGTGCCGGGCCCTGATCGGCCATCCCGAGCTGAGCACCCGGAACCAGCTGGAAATCTCCTACTTCAATCCGGGCAACGGCCACGTGGACGCGTCGGCCTACCCCTGGTGACCTCACGAGAGGAGCGGCGATGACGCTCGCGGCCCGGCTAGCGGCCCAGCTTCCGGAACGGCTACTGGTGAGGCTCATCAGCCTTGCCTACGGGCAGTTCGAGCCGGAGATCCGCCGCCTCGACGAGGTGTGCGGGCGCGGCGGCACCATGGTCGACGTCGGTGGCTGGTACGGGCCGTGGACCCGGCGGCTGCTGCGCCGGGCCGATCAGATCGTCGTGATCGAGCCGACGCCCCTGCACCAGGTACTGCGGCGGACGCTGCCGCCCCGGGTGGAGGTGATCGCGGCCGCGGCCTCCGACGGCTGCGGCGAGGCCGAGCTGTGGGTGCCGTCCGCGGATGCGGGGGTCCGCGGAGTCTCCTCCCTGCACCGGCGGGACATCCACGGTGAGTCGATCAAGGTGCCGCTGGCCCGGGTGGACGACCTCGGCCTGAGCCAGGTGACGTTCATCAAGATCGACGTGGACGGGCACGAGGTGCCGGTGCTGCGCGGGGCGGAAGCGGTGATCAAAGCGGACCGGCCCCGGCTGCTCATCGAGGTCGAGCAGCGCATCCAGCCGGTCGGGGACGTGATCGAGCTGATGCGCGGTTACGGCTACCGGGGCTGGGTGCGGCCCGGCCGCACCTGGGTCCCGGTGGACCGGTTCCCGCTGGCCGCGCACCAGGCCCGGACCGCTTACGTCTCCGAGCGGGGCCTGCTGGCCCGCGCGGTGTGGCCGTGGCCGCGCTACGTCAACTCGGTGCTGTTCCTGCCGGCGGGACAGCTGCCCGGAGATCCTCAGGAGCGTCCCCGGTCGGCAGGGGGCTGAGCGCCCCATTAATTAATAAAAGGTCTTCCGTTCTCAGGCTTCGATCAGATGGCGGGCCGCACGGACCCGGAGGTCTTCCAGCAGGTCGGCCTGAGCGCGGGCCCGGGTCAGCAGTTCGTCCAGCCAGGCCTGGCTCAGCCGCGGCTCGGCCCCGGCCAGCTCGCGCAGCGTGCGCCAGCCCGCGGCCTTGCCTTCCACCCCGAGCCGGAGCAGTTCCAGCTCCTCCAGGCCGCTCAGCGGCGACCGGGTACGCAGCCGCCCGTTGAACTTCAGCCGGCCCGCCCGCTCCCCCAGCCAGGCCGCGGTCGTCTTGTAGTGCCGCACCGGCACGCCGAGCAGGGCCATGATCTCCAGCAGCGCCCGGCGGTCGGCGTTGATCTCGCCCGCCAGTTGCTGCAGGGTGGCCCGGTCCACGACCTCGTCGTGGCGGCGCGCGACGCGGTGGGCCAGCTCGGTCCCGGCGGTCGCACCGGCCAGGTGGTCGTTGAGGTAGATACCGATCAGCTCGGTGCGGGACCCGGTGCTCATGGCTGGTTGCCCACGCTGCTCAGGGACTTGCGGGCGACGGCGCCGTAGTTGGCCAGCTCGCGGTCCCCGCCGACCTCGGGGGCGGGCGCGCGCCAGCGGTGCAGCTGGATCAGGCCCGGCTCGATCAGCTCCAGGCCGTCGAGGAACCGGGCCACCTCGGCGTAACTCCGCGGTGTGAGCTGGAGCGGGGCAGAATCGTTGTAGGCCCGCATCGAGTTGCCCATCTGGCTGCTGGAGATGTCGCTGGCCGGGTGGGAGATGACCAGGTAACTGCCCGGCGCCACCTCGTCCAGCACGTGCCGGACCAGCGCGGCCGGGTCCTCCGCGTCGGGGACGCAGTGCAGCAGGCCCAGCATCATCACTGCGACCGGCTGGCTGAAGTCGAGCGTGGCCTTGGCCTCGGCGATGATCTTGGCGGGCTCGCGGAAGTCCGCGCTGATGTAGGCGGTCTCCCCTTCCGGGCTGCTGGTCAGCAGGGCCCAGGCGTGAGACAGCACGATCGGGTCGTTGTCCACGTAGACCACGCGCGTCTCCGGCGCGAGCCGCTGAGCCACCTCGTGGGTGTTGTCGGCCGCGGGCAGCCCGGTGCCGATGTCCAGGAACTGCCGGATCCCGGCCTCATCGACCAGGTAGCGGACGGCCCGGCCGAGGAACTCGCGCTGGGCCCGCACGCTGATCAGCACGTCCGGGAACGCGGCGATGACCTTCTCGGCCGTCTCCCGGTCCACGGCGAAGTTGTCCTTGCCGCCGAGCCAGTAGTCGTAGACCCGGGCGATATGCGGGGTTGTGCTATCGATGCCCAGATCGCGCCCGTCAGCTGCCACGACCGTCCTCCGACTCACGTGCATAGGTCGATACGGCCCGGCCCGCCCGGGTTCGCCCCCCGGCGAGCAGCCTAACCCACCTTTCCTGGTGGCATTTGCCGAACGTGGTTCTAGACGACCAGGGCCGGCTTTGGGTCTCGCTATGTGGCCGGTTTGGCGAATTCCGCGCCATCATTGCAAACCCGGTGATCCACGCCGGGGCGATGTCTCTAGGATGGAATCAATAGTCGTCATCCAGATCGAACGCGCCGCGATATCGACGGGCTTACCGCCATCCACAGGGAAATTCCGCACGCACCTTCCGGTGTTCCCCGGGGGGACAGGCTGGCATCAATCCCGGCGGTATCCGGCCGCGACACCGGCTGGGCCGAGCGAACAAGCCGGGCGGCCGCTGCCCTGAACGGCGCAGCGGCCCGCGGCTCCCGGCGCCGATCAGCTGTGTCCGTTACCGATGTCCAGAATGGAGCGCGCAATGGCGCAAAAAGTACAGACCCTCTTCATCGATGACCTCGATGGCACCGAGGCGGAGGGCAGCGTTCAGTTCGGGCTGGACGGCACCGACTACGAAATCGACCTGAACTCCGAGCACGCCGAGGAACTGCGGGCGGCCCTGGGCCGGTACGTGGCCGCCGCCCGGCGGGTCAGCGGCACCGGCAGGCCGTCGGCCCGGCCCGGGCGCCGGAGCGCTTCGGCGGACGTCGACACCAAGGACGTCCGGCAGTGGGCCCGGGACCAGGGCATCGAGCTCAAGGACCGGGGCCGGGTGCCGACCAGCGTGGTGGCCCGGTTCCGCGCGGCGACCGGCAAGTAGGCGAGCCCGCTTCCGCAGCGGTTTCTCGGCCGGACAGGGGTGGGGGGGGGGGGGGGGGGGGGGGGGGGGGGGGGGGGGGGGGGGGCGGGGCGGGGGGGGGGGGGGGGGGGGGGGCCCGCC
>CAXUJF010000356.1:0-2343 GCA_964250865.1 uncultured Streptosporangiaceae bacterium | reverse complement strand
GGTATTACAGCGAGCGCGAGCTGGCCCGGTGCGAAGACTGCCCGGCCGATTCCCGCGGGATGCTGAAGAACGGCGACTTCTGGATGAACCGGGCCGAGGCCAGCAGCACGAGGCCGACCACGAAGGTGCCGGCCAGAGCCCAGTTCTGCGGAGCGGAGGCGGACAGCATGGACTTGACCAGGACCCAGGTCAGGAACGCGGCCGCAGCGAACGGGAGCAGGCCGAGGATCACCGCGTTCCAGGCGCTGGCGATGACGCGGCGCCGGTAGTACACGATCGTCGCCAGCGCGGTGAGCACGTAAAACGAGATGTACAAGATGCCGGAGTCGTTTATCAGATAGGTGAAGGCGTTCTGCACCGTGGTGGCGAGCAGGTAAATCCAGCCGATGACGATGAGCAGCATGCCGGTCACGATGCTGGCCGCGGTGGGGGTGCGGAACCGGGGCGAGACGTTGCTGAGGAATACCGGCAGGGTCCGGCGGCTGGCCATGCCGTACACGATCCGGGCGATGACCACGATGCTGGTGCCGGTCGAGCCGATCACCGACAGGGCCAGGCCCAGCGCCATGACCTTGGCCCAGCCGCCACCGGCCAGCGACTGGGCCACGAAGACCAGGGCCGAGGAGGAGTTGGCCTGGAGCTTGGCCGGGGTGGTGCCGCCCTGCAGGCCGAGGATCGAGATCGTGTAGATGACGGCCAGGCAGGCCACGGCGATCACGGCGGCGCGGCCCGGGTTGCGGTGCTTGTGCTTGACCTCTTCGTTCACGTACACGGTCGCGTCCCAGCCGGTGAAGGCGAACACGGCCAGCAGGAATCCGGCCACCGGGCTGCCCTTGCCGCCGACGCCGTGCAGGCTGAACCAGCCAGAGGTGATGGGGTAGGTGCCGTGCTTGTGGTTGAGCACCGAGATCAGCCCGAAGATGGCGAAGCCGATCAGGATCGTGTACTCGCCGACGGCGATGCCGACCTGGGTGCGGGCGGTCAGCCGGATGCCGGCCACCGCGATGGCCAGCAGGATCACAACCACGATCGTGCTGATGATGACGTTCGGCCAGGCGGCGTTGGCGTTGCCGCCGAAGATCTCGATCACCGAGGGCCCGAGCACGATCACGCCGCTGACCGTGGCCACGACGTTGCCGGCGATCATCAGCCAGCCGGTCAGGAAGCCCAGGTCCGGGCTGATGGCCCGGCCGACCCACTCAAACGAGGCCCCGACGTTCGCGCTCCACAGGTTCAGCCGGCGGTAGGCGTTGGCGATGATCAGCATGGGGATCGCGGTGATGATGACGATCACTACGCTGCCGTAAGCGGTCGCGAGGGCCAGCGCGGCCAGCGTCAGGCCCACCGATACGGCTGGCGCCGACGTCGCCATGCCGATGACCACATCTTGGGCCACGCCAAGGGCGTCAGGCTGTAGCGACGCCTCATGCCGTGGCACGGGAGTGGTCTCAACCACCCGATCAGCCATGCAAATGTCTCCTCTGTCCGCCCAGCCCATCCCCCGCGGCCTGTGCCGCAGACGGCCGGCAGCGCCTTCCACCGGCGAGTGGCTCACCGCACCATAATCACTTCTGCATCGTCGGTAAACGGACACTGGGAAAAATTTCGTCACAATTTACGGGTATCGGTTCGGCTTCTTGCGCTACATCGGGCTGGCTTCCTGGGCATCACTATAAGTTTCTTTGAAATTACTATAAGTAACTGCAGGATTGGGACGGCGGTGGATTTGCGGGTGGGCGCGCCCGGCTTCAGTGAGCCATTCCGCATTCTCAGTTTTCCAGGCCCCGGCGTTCCGTTTGTCCGGGTCTTGAGCGCGGGGCGGCCGGATCGTAGGGTTCGCCTGACAGTGTTCATGGGCTGGGTTCATGGGCTGGCGCAGCGCGTTCATGGGTTGGCGCGGCGTGGTTCATGGGTTGGCGCAGCGTGGCGTAGAGAAGAGGCGAGTATGGGGACCAAGCACCTGGCCCGGCAGGCGGAACGGCAGCTCGAACGGCACGGTGACGGCGACTCGCTGTTCTTCGAGGACCGCTGGTACACCCGGGGCTGGATGGCCGACCAAGCCGCCCGGTTCGCCACCGGCCTGACCGAGCTGGGCGTCCGGCCCGGCGACCGGCTGGTGGTGCTGATGGCCAACTGCCCGGAGGTACTGGTCACCTACAACGCGGCCTGGCGGGCCGGGGCGGTGGTGACACCGTTGATCTTCCTGGTCAGCGAAGATGAGCTGCGGCACGCGCTGGCCGACTCGGGTGCGGTGGCGGTGGTGACCACCCCTGAGTTCCTGCCCAAGGTCCAGGGCGCGGCCCTGGGCGTGGACAGCGTCCGGTTCGTCGTGGTTGCTGGGGC
>CAXUJF010000355.1:0-6617 GCA_964250865.1 uncultured Streptosporangiaceae bacterium | reverse complement strand
GGGGGGGGCGGGCCGGGCCGCCCCTCGGGGCCCGCCGAGCCCGGGCACGGGGTGGGGGCCGGCCGCCAGGCCGGCCAGCAGGTTGGTGACGGTGAGCAGCAGCAGGGCCGCCAGCGCGAAGGTCAGCGCGGCCAGGAATTTGCCCGCGAACAGCTCACCCCGGGTGCGGGACCGGGTGAGGATCGTCTTCCAGGTGCCGAAGTGGTCCTCGGAGGAGAAGATGTCGCCGGCCACGATGGCGGTGCCCACCGGCAGCAGCCACTGGCCGCCGAAGCCGAGAACGACCAAGGGGAGCGCGAACCCCGAGGTGTGCAGCCACTGCCCGAACGCGGTGTCGTTGGGGGTCGCGCTCTGCACGTGCAGGCCCGCGATGACCACGAACGGCCCGAGCAGGCACGCCAGCGCCATGATCCGCACCCGCCACTGGCCGCGGAGCTTGGCCAGCTCAAGGCGCCACACGGCCAGGGTGCCTGACCGCCGCGTCCCGGCCGCAGGCTCGGCGTAGGCCGGCCACTGATCGGCCGCTAGGGTCACGAGGTCTCCTCCCCGGTGAGCTGGAAGAACAACGCCTCCAGCGGGGTAACGTCCTGGGCCAGGCCGCGCACGGCCACGCCTCGGCGGCCAAGTGCGAGTACGTATTCGTCCAGCCGGTCCGGCGCCGCAAACACGATCAGGCCGCCGTCCGCGCCGGACTCGCCCTTGACCCCGGCCAGATCCAGAGCCACGTCCAGGGCACCCGTGTCGTCGCTGGTTCGCAGCTGCCAGACCGGGTCGGGGGCGTCGGCGCGCATCGCGTCGAGGCGGCCCGCGAACACGCCCTGCCCGTGGTGCAGCACGGTCACCGAGTCGCAGATGTCTTCCACCTGGGTCATGTTGTGGCTGCTGAGGATGACGGTCACGCCGTCGCGGGCCAGGCGGCGCAGGGTGGCCCGAAGGTCGCGGATCCCGGCCGGGTCCATGCCGTTGGTGGGCTCGTCCAGGATGAGCAGGCGCGGGCGCCGGAGGATGGCCGCGGCCAGGCCGAGCCGCTGCCGCATGCCGAGCGAGTACCCGCGGACCCGCTTGCGGTCGGCGCCGTCCAGGCCGGCCCGCTCCAGGGCCCCGTCGATCAGGTCTGCGGCGTCGCCGCCGTCCAGGCCGGCCAGCAGCTCGAGGTTCCGCCGGCCGCTCAGGTAGGGGTAGAAGCGCGGGGTTTCCACGAAGCCGGCCACTCCGTCCAGCCAGGCCGGGCCGGCCTCGGCCCGGGTCCGCCCGAACAGGGCGAGAGTGCCCTCGTCCGGCAGGATCAGCCCGAACAGCGCCGACAGCAGCGTGGTCTTGCCCGCGCCGTTCGGGCCGAGCAGGCCGTGGACCACGCCCGGAGGAACGGCGAAGTCAACGCCGTCCAGGGCGGTGGTTTCGCCGAACCACTTAGAAATTCCGCAAGCCTCAACAACGAGGTTCGGGTCAGGTTCAGCCATGACTGTTTACAGTAAAGTTCGCGCTCTGGCCGAAACAGAAACAAACAGGGAACAACAGATGAACCTGCAGGCTGGCTGAACGCCAGCTGCGACCTTGCTAAGGCTGACCTGGCGACGACCGCAACTAGCTTGAACACCCTGACCTGGGGTGATACTGAAGTGTGACGGCCTGGGTTCTGCACGTCGACCTCGACCAGTTCATCGCGGCGGTCGAGGTGCTGCGCCGTCCTGAGCTGCGCGGGCGGCCGGTCGTGGTCGGCGGCGACGGCGACCCGGCCAAGCGTGGGGTCGTGAGCACGGCGTCGTACGAAGCGCGCGAGTTCGGCGTGCACTCGGGTCAGCCGCTGCGCCGGGCCGCCCGCCTCTGCCCGGACGCGGTGTTCCTGCCGGTGGACCGGGCCGCTTACGAAGAGGTCTCGGCCGAGGTGATGGCCGCGCTGCGCGCGTCCGGCGCCGTCGTTCAGGTGATGGGCTGGGACGAGGCGTTCCTCGGGGTGGACACCGACGACCCGGAGGGTTTCGCCCGCGGCCTGCAGCAGCGGGTCAAGGAATCGACCCAGCTGGACTGCTCGGTCGGGATCGGCCAGAACAAGCTGCAGGCCAAGCTGGCCACCGGGTTCGGCAAGCCCGCCGGAGTGTTCCGGCTGACCTACCAGAACTGGGACCAGGTGCTGGGCCACCGCCCCACCGACGCGCTGTGGGGCATCGGGGCCAAGACCGCGCAGAAGCTGGCCGGCCTGGGCCTGCACACGGTGCAGGAACTGGCCGTCGCCGACCCGGACGAACTGGCCCGCGCGTTCGGGCCTGCCACCGGGCCGTGGCTGATCCTGCTGGCCCGCGGCCACGGCGAGACCACCGTCGACGACACGCCCTACCGGGCCCGTTCGCACGGCCGGGAGGTCACGTTCCAGCAGGACCTCACGGATTGGGACCAGGTCACGGCCGAGGTGGCCCGGCTGGCGGACACCGTGGCCGCCGAGTTGGCCGGGGTCGAGCCGGAGGCGGGGGCCACCGGCCCGCGGGCCGCGGTGCGGGTGGTGGTCAAGGTGCGGTACGCGCCGTTCATCACCCAGACCCACGGTCAGACGCTGCCGGAGCCGACCGTGGACGCCGGGCCCATCCGGGCCGCAGCCCTGGCCGCGCTAGAGCGTTTTACCACCGGCAGGCCCGTCCGGATGCTTGGGGTCCGGACTGAGTTCGCATCGTAACGCGCCCGTACTTCCGTTGTGACGCCCAGGGAACTGTTTACCTGAAGGTCGTTTCTGCGCTACTTTCGCGTGGTCAGCCCGTACGGCCACACCATAAAGGTCGGGAACATGACAATGTCGCACACTGGCCGCCGCCTGCTGCGAGCGGCCGTGGCGTGTGGGGTGGGACTGTTCTCCGTGGCGGGTGTCGCGGTGCCAGCGTCCATTGCCTCCGCGTCGCCGTCCAAGCCCAGCACGCAGTCGAAAGAGGTCACCATCAGCAGCACCGGGCTCAAGTCCGGTGCCATCAAGCACGTGTGGCTGATCATCCTGGAGAACAAGTCCTACGACGCCACGTTCACCGGGCTGAACCAGAACAGCTATCTGTGGAAGACGCTGCCCCAGCAGGGCGTCCTGCTCAAGAACTACTACGGCACCGGCCACTCGAGCATGGACAACTACCTGTCCCTGGTGTCCGGCCAGTCCCCCAACGAGGACACGCAGGAAGACTGCAGCGTGGCCAACAAGACCATCGGCCCCAACTCGGACATCCTGCACAGCACGTCGTCGCTGCACAGCCTGCTCAATTATGGCCAGATGTACTCCCCGGCCAACGCTTCCCAGCCCAGCGGGGCCAACGCGCCCAACGGGCAGAACGGGTGCACCTACCCGACCGACGTGCCGACGCTGTTCAACCAGCTCAATGCGAACGGCAAGACCTGGAAGGGTTACGCCCAGGACATCGGCGGAGCGCAGACTCCCGGCTCGACCTCCTACCAGGCCAACACGGTGCCGAACCGTGAGGCGGCGGCGTGCGCGGGCCCGGGCACACCGGCCAACAACCCCGACACCAACCCGACGCAGATGTCGGCCAACTTCCCGGCCGGCGTGACCACCTTCACCGCGGCCCAGCCGAACGACCAGTTCGTGGCCAAGCACTTCCCGTTCCCCTGGTTCCAGTCGCTGACCGGGTCCTCGGTCAACGGCGCGGCGCTGAACGAGCCGGCCAACGGCGGCACCAACTGCGACGCCAACCACGTCACGAACCTGGACAACCCGCAGACCGGCCTGGTGCACGACCTGCAGAACGCCAAGGCCACCCCGTCGTTCAGCTGGATCACCCCGGACAACTGCAGCGACGCCCACGATGCGGTCTGCCACGGCAACAACCTGTCCGGCGCGTTCACCGCGAGCGGCGCGCCTAACTACAACTCGCCGGATCCGTACGTCCCGGAGTCGACCACGCCGAAGAACTACACCGGCGGGCTGTACGCCTCGGACCTGTTCCTGAAGTACTACATTCCGCTGATCGAGCAGTCCCAGGCGTTCAAGCAGGGCGGCCTGATCGACGTCACCTTCGACGAGGCGTTCCCGCCGTTCACCTACACCGGGAACAGCTTCAACGACGCCAATAACTACCCGCCGACCGCGGACAACAAGCCCAACGCCGCCGACTCGATCAAGAACGACACCGCCGGCGAGAACCTGTTCGGCCGCAACTTCCACTACGAGCCGACCGGCCCGAACTCGACGCTCGGCAAGAACAGCGCGGGCGACGAGCTGTACCCGGGCCCCGGTAACAACGCCTTCATCGACCGGCCGCCGGTCTGTACCCAGACCAGCCCGACGCTGGTACCCGCGGACTGTGTGCCCGGCATCGTCCGGGGCGGCGCGGGCAGCCCGCCCGCGGCGCGCACCGACACCGTGACCGGCAGCAATTCGTCCAGCGACATCACCGACCCCACGATCGTGTCCGATGACACCGGGCGCGCGGTGGCCGGGACCAACGTCCCGGCGAACTCGTACGTCGGCGCGGTGGTCAACACCGGCCCGCTGACCGCGGCCACTCCCACCAGCCCGGTGACGACCGGCTCGTTCCAGCTGGTCAGCCAGGACGGCACCCCAGTCGAGCCGACCGGGGTGCTGAGCACGATCACGCTCAGCGCCGAGGGCGACCCGACGCACCTGGCCCCGGGCCAGACCGCGGACCCGCTGTGGGACGCCACCCACCCGACCACCGGCGGCGGCGACACCGGCAGCGTGCTGATCAGCCCGTTCATCAGGCCCGGCACGACGTCGGACGTCTACTACAACCACTACAGCTGGCTGCGGACGATGGAGGACATCTTCAGCGTGTCCGCCGGCCACGACCACACCAGGCTGCCGGCCGGCACGGTGTCCGGCGGCCTGGACTACCGCGGTCACCTCGGTTACGCGGCCCAGCCGGGCCTGCGAGCCTTCGGGCGGGACGTGTTCAACCACCCGTCCGGCTACGGCCAGGGCGGGCGGGGCGGCCAGGGCCACCTGACCGCGCTGACCGTCCCGGGCACCGGGTCGTCGGGGTCGTCGGGGTCCTCCTGGGCCACGATTTCGCTGGCCGTCGGTGCTCCGCTGGCCGGCGTGCTGGCGGTAAGTGGCTACCTGTGGACCCGCCGGCGCGGGTTTGCACTCGGGCGGCTGTGAAGCTGCCCTCGCGCGTCGCGGTCACGGCGGTCACCTTGACGGTGGCCGCCGTGACGGCCGTGGCCGGCTGTGGTTCCGGTTCTGGGGCCACGAAGCCCGCCGCGGCGGCCGACGCTACTCCCCTGGGTAGTTATCCGTCGTTCCTGCCCAAGAGCACGCTGCATCAGCCCACCGACAGCGTGCTGACCGGCACCGCGCAGCGGCCCGCGCTGGCCAACGAGGGTGACGCGGTGCGGGTCACGACGTCCGGCTTCTCGGTGCTGGTGACGGTCACCGGCCCCCAGGTCCCCGGCGAGGGTCTGCCGTTCCAGGCCCACGCCGACACCTGCACCTGGGTGGTGACGCTGTCCGGGGCCACTAGGCCGGTCCCCATCACCGCGGCGGATTTCACCGCCATCGACGACCAGAACAACGTCTACAAACCCGCCCTCGTACCGGGACGGCCGAAGCCGCCCATCGTGCTGAAGCCCGGCCAGAAGGTCAGCTTCGAGCTACGCGCGGTGGAAGCGACCGGAGAGGGGCTCATGCGCTGGGCTCCCGACGGTCACGACATCGTGGCCAAGTGGGACTTCGTGGTCGAGAACGACTGACGGAGCGCCCGGCTGGCGGATGGTCATGATTGTTCAGCCAAGGCTGCGAGCTGGTCCAGCGAGGCCCGCAGCTTGCTGGCCGTGGTCGCCTGGGCTCGCGGCCAGCGTTTCTGATCAGTCAGCTGGGTCCAGTCGTAGGTGCAGGTGACCCGGGTCCGTGCTGCGCCGACTGGCTCGAGTTCCCATCGCCACAAGTGCCCCGGTGGCTCCTGCCCCGGTTCAGCGGGCAACCAGGCCATCCGGCGGCCCTCGTCGAACTCGACCACGTGGTTTTCCCGGACGGCGCCGGTGGTGAGCGTCATCGGGAACATATCGCCGACGCGGTGGACCCGCTGCCCGCCCGGGGCCTCGGCCAGATTGTGGTTGCCGTCCCAGCGGGGCTGCTGAGCCGGATCCGCGATCAGCCCGAAGATCCGCTCTGGCCCGGCCGCGATCTCACGGCTGGCGCTGACCACGCGCGACACGTCCGGCTCCATCGTCATGCGCTCATTCAAGCATCCGGCCAGAGATGCCAGCTAGCCGCAGCGACGCCGCGCCGGGCTCCCGACGGCACCCCATCGTGGCCAAGTGGGACTTTGTCGTCGAGAATGACTGACATGAGCCAGTCGCGGCAGATGTGGACGTTGTTCGAGCCGGTGCACGCGGTGACGTACTTCGCACCCGAGGCCCTGGACGCCTGGAAGGCAGCCGGGCTGCGCGGGTTCTGGCGTGGGTACTTCGCGGGTCGTGGCGGGCCGCTGGGTCCGGCGGGGCCCGAGGTGGTGACCGCGTCCTTCTACAACTTCGCGCCGTCGTTCGTGGCGCGCGCGCTGCCGTCGGTGTGGGAGCTGATCTCGCCGGCCGACGCGCTGCGGGTCCGGCGGGAGGGTGCGGTGGCGGCGCTGGGCGGGCGGCTGGCCGGGCGGGAGACCGAGGTC
>CAXUJF010000354.1:0-6619 GCA_964250865.1 uncultured Streptosporangiaceae bacterium | reverse complement strand
ACGTCACGCGGGGGATGGGCTGCGGCCGCGGCCGACACCGCGGTCAGCACGGTGTCCCGGATCCGCTCGGCGGGCACCAGGCCGTCCAGCGACACCCCGGCGGCGCGGGACCGGTCGTGGATCGGGGTGTCCACGTAGCCCGGGTAGACGGTGGTCACGCCCAGGTGGGTGCCGTACTCCAGCCGCAGCACGTCCGCGTACGCGGTCAGCGCGCGCTTGGACACCGTGTAGGCCGCGGTGAACGGCATGGTCACCCCGGCCAGCAGGGACGCGGTGATGACCACCCGCCCGCGCGCGGCCAGCAGCGCGGGCAGGGCCGCCGCCGTTACCCGCCACGGGCCGAGCAGGTTGACCTCCAGGGCCTCGTGCACCAAGGCGTCCGGCGCGTGCCCCACGTCCACGGCGGGCCCGACGCCGGCGTAGTGGATGAGCACGTCAAGGCGTCCGCCGAGCCGGCCGCTCGCCTCCCCAACGGCCGCCGTCACCTGCTCGTCGTCGCCGACGTCGCAGGCCAGCACGCCGTCGCCGGGGATGCGGTCCAGGCCGATGGCGTCGGCCCCCAGGTACCGCAGCACGGACAGGGTGGCCGACCCGAACGCGCCTGAGGCGCCGGTGACGATGGCCGTCCGCCCGGCCAGCGCGTTGCGGGCGGACAAGCTGTTCAGGGTCTCGCGATGGGCCATAGTTAAAAGTAACAATGAACATTGTCTCAATGCAACCAGTAACGTTCGCTATGACCGGCGATCGCTGCTGCGTAAGGTTGGGCCATGGCCGAGTACCGGATCGACGAGCTGGCCCGGCTGGCGGGTGCCACCGTCCGCAACATCCGCGTCTACCAGGACCGCGGCCTGCTGCCGCCGCCCCGCCGGGACGGCCGGGTCGGCATCTACACCGACGCTCACCTGGCCCGGCTGCGCCTGATCGGCCAGCTGCTCAAGCGCGGCTACACGTTCGCCACCATCGGTGAGCTGCTGAGCGTGTGGGAACGTGGCGGCGACTTGGCCGAGATCCTCGACCTGGAGTCAGCCGTCGGCCTGCCCTGGTCGGATGAGATCCCGGCCTACGTCACCACGGACCGGCTGGCCGAGATGTTCGGCGTTGAGGCCACCCCGGGCAACATCACCCGGTCGGTGGGGCTCGGCCTGCTGGAACCGGACGGTGACCGGTACCGGGTGCCGAGCCCGCGGCTGCTCAACGCCGGGGCCGAGCTGGTCGCGGCGGGGATGCCGCTGTCGGCCGTGCTCGACCTGGCCGGGCGGCTGCGGGCCCAGGTCGACGCGGCCGCCCGTGACCTGGCCGGCACGGTGACCCGGTACGTGCTGGCTGGCCGGCTCCAGGACGGCCTGCTGCAGGGCCAGGACATCGCCGAGGTGGCCGAGATCACCCGCCGGATCCGCCCGCTGGCCCAGACCGCGGTGGACGCGATGCTGGCCCAGGCCATGGCCCAGCACGTCCCCGAGGCCCTGGGCGACCACTTCGCCCGGGTGCTCGACCACCTTGAACGGGACAAGTCCGCCTCGGCCGGCTGACCGCGCGCCCGGTCAGCTTACTTGCGGATCCGCCGTTATAGCGGTCCAGGCCAACGTAGCTTGATACGGCATTAGCTTCCGCGGCTCATTGGTGCTCGCACTGCTGGACGATGATGAGCTGATCGGCGTGCTGCGGGCCTGGCCGCGGCTGGAATCCTGGTGTGCCTCCGGCATGCTGACCGCGGTGGCGGAGTTGGCTCGCCGCCGTCCCGCCGACCGGACCCCGTCCGCCGCACCCAGGGAGTTCCCGGTCCAGCTGAGCGAATTCACTTCTGACGAGATCGCGGCCGCCCTGACCCTGACGAGCCGGACCGCTGGCCCCGGTCAGGATCTGGGACACGGGTACGGGACCGAGGCGCGGGCTGCGGTGCTGGAGCTAGCTTTCGGCCAGCTCGACGCCGCCGAAGCCTGCACCGAGTACCTCGACGGCAACCACGCTTCCGAGAAGGTGTCGCGCAAACTCGGTTACACCGGCAACGGCCAGCACGTGGTCTACCGGGACGATACCGGACGCACCACCGAGTACCGGCTCCGCCTCGATCGCCGGACCTGGGAGACGAACAGAGGTGACACGCCTTGTGCCATCACTGGCATCAAACCATGTCTCATAATGTTCGGACTCAGCCCCAGCGCTCAGCACGACGATGCCCTCTGACGCTGAAATGACCGGCATGGTCGTACAGGTGGGCGTGGCACCATACTGCGAAGGTCGGCGCATCGGGGACAACCGCGGTACGACCGGGCCGCTGGGCGTGATGACCTCATGCACATCACTGCTGCCCAGCTACCTGAGTCGCCGCGGCACCGACCGGGCACGGCGACAGACAACGCCGTGGTGATAATGGATAGGGGCCAGCACGGAAGATCCGATCAGCGTGCCGCGGGCATCTACGCCGATTGCCTCGGCCCGGCCATCGTCACCGCCTTGGGCCGGTTCTACGTCAGGCTGTCTTTTGATCGTCTTGGGCATGCCCGCTGGTGACGGCCCGTTCAATTCGCTCAAGCCGCTTGCTGATCTCAGCCATGTCCGGCGGCAAGCCGCCCTGGGCAGCATGCTCCAGGATTGACCGGACGTAGCTGGTGTAGCGGATGTTCCTGGCACGCGCCTGCCGTTTGAGCTCGTCGATGACCTCGGCGGGCAACCGCAGCGAGGTGGTCGCCATGGGCTGCGGCTCGACCCACTCGCCGTGCTCCATCTCCGCGCTCGTGTCATGAGTTTCGTAGTACCCGGCCAGCCGTTCCAGGTCGGCTACTGGGCGGGGGAGGTTTCCGGTGTGCTTGGTCATGCTCATCGCGCCTTCCTGCGGAAGGTTCTCTTCTCAGCATCGGTCATGTCACGGGCGGTCACGATGAACGCGGCCCCGTTCTCGTCGATGGCCACCACCAGCAGGTAGCGGCCCGCATAGGTGCGGCCATAGACCAAGACCGTCCCGTCCCGGCCAGGGCCTGCCCAGTAGGGGCGTTCGAGGATCGCTTCTCGTACCTCATCTAAGGTGACGCCGTGCGCAGCGATGTGGCCTGGCGGACCACTCGCTGTCCTGGACGGCCTTGAACACACGAATATTATAATGCATTCGCATTGCGGCAAGTGAATGCCGCAGGGGCTCCTGAGGGCGCAGGCGTTCCGTCACCACCGAGTCGGCGCTGGCACCTCCCGCAGTACATCGTTCCTCCGCAGCTGTCGTGGGCCTCGGCAGCCACCGCGTCGTCTGGCTCGCCCGCCGCGCCCCATAGGTTATTTTTTCGCAGTTCACGGCCTACATATGCGTATGCAGCCATAATCCACTGTGCCGCCACCACCATCGCTGTAAGCAATCTCGAAGCTGGCGGCTCGACCAGCCCAGCCCCGGCGTCCTGTCCTGGACCACGCCGGCCGGACGGCGTTACGTCACTATCCCCAGCTCTTACCCCTAGCGGCCGTTACTGCCTGGCCCGTCGTCCGGGGGTGAATTGCCCTGAAGCTGGGCCAGGGTGAGTACCTCATCGCCGATGCCCCAGCCGCCGTCGGCGACCTCTTCCACCAGGACCATGATGTTCGGGCGGGCCCGCTCCCCGTAGAGCTCGGCGTACAGGTCGGTGGTGCGGTGGACGATGACTTCCTTCTGCTCGGCGCTCAGCGTGCCCGCAGGCACCTTGAAGTTCGCGAACGGCATGGTTCTTTCTCCTTCGATTAAAGGGTGGTTAAAGGCTGGCCCGGTCGGGCAGCAGTCCGGCGATCCCGATCCGGCGGTAGAACTCGGCCCGGATCCGGTCGTAGACGGCCGAGACGACCTCACTGCCGTCGTGGCTGGGGTCGATGTGGGTCCGGAACGGGCGCCCGCCCGCGGGCAGGTCGACCACGCGGACGATCTCGTCGGCGACTTCGCCGGCTTCGTGGCCGGCCGGGAAGGTCGCGGACAGGCTGTCGGCCATGCCTTCCCGGAGCTTCCCGTAAAGATCGTCGTACGCGGCCGCCCGCTCGGTGTCGGCGGGCTGGCCTGCGTGGGCGAAGTGGTTGGTGCCGCTGGTGTAGGCGCCCGGCACCACGATCACGGTGTCGATGCCGAACTTGATCACCTCGGCCGCGTAGCTCTCGGCCAGGGCGTCCATCCCGGCCTTGGCCGCGAAGTACGGGCTCAGGAACGGCGGGTGCCCGCCGCGGGTGCTGGTGCTGCCCACCCACACCAGCAGCCCGTTCCCCTGGCCGCGCAGGACCGGGAGCGCGGCCCGGTTGACCCGCTGGGTGCTGAGCACGTTCACGTCGTACAGCTCGGCCAGCTGCTCGGGCGTGAAGGCTTCGGCCGGGCCGAGGACCATGTGCCCGGCGTTATGCACCACCACGTCGAGCCGGCCCTGCTCGCCGGTCATCGTGGCGATCGCCTCGTCGATTGAGTCCTGGTCCTGGACATCCATCTCGATCCCGCGGACGTCGATGTGCCCGGTGCGGGACAACTCGGCCAGCTCGGCCACGGCCGGGGCGTTGCGGCCGGTGGTGGCGCGCATCCCGGCGTACACAATGTGCCCGGCCCGGGCCAGGGCCCGGGCGGCGAGGTTGCCGAAGCCACTGGAGGCCCCGGTGATGACGATGACCTTAGCGTCACTCATGGAAGGCCCTCACTGCTTCCCGTGCGGGTCGGAGGCGTTGACGGTGGCGACCACCTGGTCGTAATCGCCCCGGGCTTCGCCGTAACGGAGGAACTTCACCCGTTCGACCTGGATCTCCCGCGCCTGGGGCTGGGTCTCCAGCAGCCCCACCGCCTCGGTGATGAACTCGTCCAGCGGCATCGCCTGTTCATTGGTCTCCTGGCCGGGGACCAGGCCGGTGCGTACGGACGGCGGCACCAGCTCGATGACCTGCACGCTGGTGTCCGCGTACTGCAGCCGGATCGCCTCGCTGAGCAGGTGGATCGCGGCCTTGGCCGCGCTGTAGCTGGGGGTGGCGGCCAGCGGCGTGAACGCCAGGCCGGAGGACACGGTGACGATCGTGGCCGCCTGCTGAGCCTGCAGGTGCTCGATGAACGCGGCGATGAGCCGGATCGGGCCGAGCACGTTGCTCGTGATGACCGATTCGGCTGAGGCCAGGAAGTCATCGGGCTGGTTCCAGTCCTCTACCCGCATGATGCCGGCCATCGGGATCAGTACGTTCAGGTCAGGGTGCCGGGCCAGCACCTGCTGGGCGGCAGACTCGATACTCGCCGGGTCGGTGGTGTCGATGACCACCGAGTCGAGCCCGGGGTGGTCGGCGGCGATCTGCTTGAGCAGGTCGCTGCGCCGGCCGCCGATGATGACGGTGTTCCCGCGGGCCTGGAGTTCAAGGGCCAGGGCCAGCCCGATGCCGCTCGTGGAGCCGGGGATGAAGATGGTGTTCCCGGAAATGTTCATGCCTCGATGTTCGCCCAGCCCGCCCGGCTGGGGCAGAGACCGGTTATCGGGGGACTGGCGATCCCTGGTTGCCCGTCTGACGTGGGCGGATAATAGAGGCATGGACCGAGCCGCCCTGGCCGGCTTCCTGCGGCACCGCCGGGAAGCCTTGCAGCCCGCAGACGTGGGGCTGCCCGCGGGCGTCCGCCGCCGGGCCCCGGGCCTGCGCCGGGAAGAGGTCGCGTCGCTGGCCCTGATGTCGACCGATTACTACACCCGGCTGGAGCAGCGGCGCGGCCCGCAGCCCAGCAGCCAGATGCTCGCGTCGCTGGCCCGGGCGCTGCGGCTGACCCGGGACGAGCGCGACTACCTGTTCCGGGTCGCGGGCCACAACCCCCCGGCCGGCGCGACCGCCACCAGCCACGTTACCCCCGCCCTGCTGCGGGTCCTGGACCGCCTGGACGACACCCCGGCCATGATCTTGTCCAGCCTGGGCGAGACGCTGGTCCAGAACCGGTTGGCCGTCGCCTTGTTCGGCGACCGGTCCCGTCACACCGGCCTGGCCCGCAGCGAGGTCTACCGCTGGTTCACCGACCCGGCCGAGCAGCGGATCTACCCCGAGGACGACCGGTCCCGCCAGAGCCGCGGCCAGGTCGCGAACCTGCGCGCCGCCTACGGGTCGATGGGCCCCCGGTCGGCCGCGGGCGACCTGGTGCGGGCGCTGCAGAAGGCCAGCCCCGAGTTCGCCGCGCTGTGGGACCGCCACGAGGTGGCCCAGCGTTTCGCCGACCACAAGATCCTGCTGCACCCGGAGCTCGGCCCCATCGAGCTGGACTGCCAGGTGCTGTTCACCGAGGACCAGTCCCAGGCCCTGCTGGTCCTCACCGCCTCGCCGCACACCGAGGGCTACGAGAAGCTGCAACTCCTGTCGGTCCTGGGGCAGCAGCAGTTCACCGCGGCCAACTAACCGGCGGCTGAAGTCGGCTGGCCACCAGTCAGCGCCACGGCGGCCCGGACGTGGCTGCCCCGTCCGGTCACGATGACCTCCAGGGCGGTGGCGGCCGGGTGCAGCGGCGGCACCAGGACGACGTCCAGAGCCGTCACCGGCTGGCCCAGGTCGGTACCGAACGGCCGCCCGATGTGCCAGTGACCCCTGTCGTCGCGCACCCACCAGCAGAACGGCAACGTGTTCAGCAGCTGGGCGTTGTCTGGCGCCCATCCCCACGTCAGTACCTGCAAGGTGGCTGACG
>CAXUJF010000353.1:0-6624 GCA_964250865.1 uncultured Streptosporangiaceae bacterium | reverse complement strand
CACCACCTCATCGGCGGTCAGGGTGTCACCGGTGCCCAGGCGGACCTGCCAGCGCCCAGCCCGGTCGCGGCCGGCCGAGCTGACCGGCGTGCCGGTCCTGATGTCCGCCCCGCGCTGGTCCAGGTAGCGCGCCAGCGGTCCCCAGATGGCGGTCTGGTAGTCGGCGTGCGGCGCGTCCATGCCCAGGCCTTCGGGGTTGCCGAGGAAGAAGAAGTGGAACATCGCCACCAGCTCGGCCGCGGACATGGACTCGGCGTCGTTGAAGAACGAGTGCGCGAAGACGTTGAACAGCATGGCCCGGGCGCGGTCCGAAAGACGCAGCCGGGCCAGGAACTGCTCGGCGCTGACCTGATCCAGCCTGGTGTAGGTCTGGTCCGGGTCGAATCGGAGCAGGTTGAGGCCGAGGGCCAGGTCGGCGTGCACCAGTTCGCGCAGCCGCAGGCTGGGCGAGCGGACGGTGAGAGCCAGCAGGCTCAGCGGCGGGGCCGGCGGAAGGCGGCTGAAGTCCTCCGCGGGCCAGCTGGCCGAGGTGACCGGATAGCTACCCAGCGGGTGAAGCAGCGGCGTCGTACCAGCATCGACGCGGCCCAGTATTCGCCGCCAGTTGTAGTACTGGCGGAAGAAGCCGTGAAATCCGTGGTCGACCAGCTGCACGGTGCCGTCGGGCAGCGTGTGCGGATCCGTGCCGAGCCGGCCGCCCAGCCGGCCGCCGGCCTCGCAGAGCACGACGGGGACGCCGTGTTCGGCCAGCACCACGGCGGTGCAGACGCCGGCGATGCCACCACCGATCACGACGACCCGCGGCGCCCGGTCCGCCGCCACCGCGCGGCTGGCCGACGGGCCGTTCCGCACCTGCGGGCGGACGCCCGCCATCCGCCCGACCCGCCTGGACACCGATCCCATGGCGGCCAGCTACCCAGTCAGCACCGTTCTCACGGTCCGCCCGGGCCGGACTCCGCCTGCTCCGATGAGGCGGCGAAGCCCGCTCCGGATTCCGCTCGCTCTGGACTCTGCTCGCCCGATTAGGCGACGAAGGCGCGCAGGCTCTCCTTGAGCGACCCCATCGTGGCCAGGACCGCAGTGGGCTCGTAGCCGCAGTGGGCCATGCAGTTGTCGCAGCGCGGGTCCTTGCCCCGGCCGAAGTTCTCCCAGTCGGTGTCCTCCAGGAGCTCCTTCCAGGTCTCGGCGTACCCGTCGTCGAGCAGGTAGCAGGGCTTCTGCCAGCCCTTGAGGCAGTACAGCGGCACGCCCCAGGGGGTGCACTCGAAGTCGGCCTTGCCCTCGAGGAAGTCCAGGTACAGCTGGGAGTGGTTGAAGCGCCACTTCTTGCGGCGGCCTTCGGCGAACGCCTTGCTGAACAGCTCGCGGGTCTGGGCCACACCCAGGAACCGGTCCTGGTCGGGCGCCTTGTCGTAGGCGTACCCGGGTGCGATCTCCAGCCGGTCGACGCCGAGCTCGTCGTTGATGTAGTCCAGGGTCTCGATCAGGTCCTGCGGGGTCTCGGTGTTGAACACGGTGGTGTTCGTGTAGACCTGGAAGCCCTTCTCCTTGGCCAGCTTGATCGCCGTGACGGCCTGCTCGAACACGCCTTCCTTGGACACGGCCTCGTCGTGCCGGGCCCCGACGCCGTCCAGGTGCACCATCCAGGCGAAGTTCTTGTTCGGCTTGAACTTGTGGATGTGCTTGGGCAGCAGGACGGCATTGGTGCAGAGGACCACGAACTTCTTGCGCTTGAGCAGTTCCTCCGTGATCACGTGGATCTTCGGGTGCATGAGCGGCTCGCCGCCGGCGATCGATACCATCGGCGCGCCGCACTCCTCGACTGCGGCCACCGCCTGCTCGACCGGCATACGCTGCTTCAGCACCGAGGCCGGATGCTGGATCTTGCCACAGCCCGCACACGCGAGGTTGCAGGCGAACAGCGGCTCCAGCTCCATGATCAGCGGATACTTCTCGACCCGCTTGATCTTCTGCTTCATCAGGTAGGTCCCGAGTTTCACCGTCAGGTGAAGCGGCATGGCCATGAGTTCGTTGCCTCCCGTGTCCCCGTGCCAGCGCCCGCGCGCTCATCATGCAGTCCGTGTGGAACATACACGCTGTATGTCTCATGATGGCTGTATGGCAGCGAAACCGCAACCACGCCGGGCCGAGCACGCCTCCGATACCCGGGCCGCTCTGGTCGCGTCCGCCCGCCGCCTGTTCGCGGCCCAGGGCTACGACGGCACCGGCACCGAGCAGATCGTCGCCGATGCGCGGGTCACCCGGGGCGCGCTCTACCACCACTTTCACGACAAGGCGGACCTGTTTCGCGCGGTCATGGCCGAAGCGGCCGCGTCGGTGGCGCAGCGGCTCATCGATGAGCAATTGGCGTCGGAAGCGCCGTCCCCGCTGGCCGAGATCCAGGGCGGCATCGCCGCCTTCCTCGACGTGTGCGTGGGCGGTGACTTCCAGCGGATCGTCCTGGTCGACGGGCCGCGGGTGCTCGGGTCGGAGGCCTGGGACGAACTGGTCGAGCGCTACGGGCGCGGCATCCTGGAAGAGTGGCTCGACCGCAGCGTGGCCGCCGGGGACCTGGCCGCCTTGCCGGTGCGGGCCCTGGCCCGGCTGCTCATCGCGATGCTGACCGAGGCCGGCCTGGCCATCGCGCGCTCGGCCACCCCCTCAGAAACCCGGGCCGAATTTGGCGTCGTCCTGGACCGCATGCTCGCCGGCCTCCGCCCCCAGCGGGCGGTTGGTTAAGGTTGCGCGTGGAAGCTGACGGCGGGGGGCGGATACTTTGGGCGTGAGCCGTCGGGTTGCGGCGCAGGGAGCTCTTACGCTCGGCGCTCTGGGCGTGGTCTTCGGGGACATCGGGACCAGCCCGCTGTACACCGTGCAGACGTTGTTCGATCCGAGCGATCCGCATCCGGTCAAGGTGTCGCACGACAGCATCTTCGGGGTCATCTCGCTGATCTTCTGGGCCGTGACGATCATCGTCACCGTCACGTACGTCCTGCTCGTGATGCGGGCCGACAACGACGGCGAGGGCGGGATCATGGCGCTCATCGCCCTGATCCGCCGGCGGGCCCTGCCGGGCGGGCGCCGGGCCAAGGCCATCCTGGCCGCACTGGGCATCTTCGGCGCCTCGCTGTTCTTCGGCGACAGCATGATCACGCCCGCCATCTCGGTGCTCTCCGCGGTCGAGGGGGTCAAGGTCGCCGCCCCCTCGGTGTCGGGCCTCGTCATCCCCATCACGGTGGCGATCATCATCGGGCTGTTCATGGCCCAGCGCCTGGGCACCAGCGCAGTGGGGCGGGTGTTCGGCCCGGTCATGGCCGCCTGGTTCACGATCCTGGCCGCGCTGGGCATCCGGGGCATCATCACTCATCCCGTGATCCTGGAGGCGCTGTCGCCCACCTACGCGATCGGCTTCCTGGCCGGCCACTTCGGCACCGCGTTCTTCTCCCTGACCGCGGTCGTGCTGGCCGTCACCGGGGCCGAAGCGCTGTACGCGGACATGGGGCACTTCGGCCGCGGGCCGGTCCGGCGGGCCTGGCTACTGCTGGTGTTCCCCGCCTGCATCCTGAACTACCTGGGGCAAGGCGCCCTGATCCTGGGCCGCCCGGCCACCATCAGTAACCCGTTCTTCCTGCTCGCCCCGGGGTGGGCCCGGCTCCCGATGGTCTTCCTGGCCACCGTGGCCACCGTCATCGCCTCGCAGGCGGTGATCAGCGGCGCCTTCTCCGTGGCGCACCAGGCCGGCCAGCTCGGCTACCTGCCGCGGCTGCGCATCCAGTACACCTCGGAACAGATGCGGGGCCAGATCTACGTCCCGTGGATCAACTGGCTGCTGCTGGTATCCGTCATCACCCTGGTGCTGGCGTTCCGGAGCTCGGCCGCGCTGGCCTACGCCTACGGCACCGCCGTGACCGGCACGATCACGATCACGACCCTGCTGTTCTTCTACTACGCCCGTCATCAGTGGCGCTGGCGACTGTGGATCGTGCTGGCGGCCGGCGGCATCCTGCTCGCCATTGACCTGCTGTTCTTCGTGGCCAACCTGACCAAGCTGACCCACGGCGCGTGGCTGCCCCTGCTGATCGGCATCACCATCTTCACCATCTTCACCACCTGGCAGCGGGGGCGCGAGCTGGTCACGCAGAAGCGGGACCGCGAAGAGGGGTCGCTCACGGAGTTCATCACGCAGCTGCACACGATGAAGCCCCCGCTGCCCCGGGTGCCGGGTACCGCCATCTTCCTCAACCGCGGCAAGACCACCGCCCCGCTGGCCATGCGGGCCAACGTCGAGCACAACGAGATCCTGCACGATCACGTCATCATCCTGTCGGTCGAGACGATGCCCGCACCGCACGTCCCCGAGGCGCAGCGGCTGCAGATCGACGACCTTGGGTACAAAGACGATGGGATCTTTCACGTCACCGCCCGCTTCGGCTACATGGACCAGACGGACGTTCCGGGCCTGCTGCCGCTGATCCGCGACGCGGGCATCGAAGGCTCTTCACCCGACGGCAAGCTGTCGTACTTCGTGTCGCGCATCGAGCTCGTCCCCGGGGATGACCCGGGCATGAGCCAGTGGCGCCAGCGCCTGTTCATCGCGACATCCCGGATCACCGCTGACGCTCCCGAATCGCTCCGGCTGCCCCGCGACCGAACCGTCAGCATGGGCTCGCGCATCGAGCTCTGACCGCCTGGCAGCGGCACGGGCCATGAGCGCACAGGGAAACGGAGCCGTTATCCACTCCCGCCAGCGTCAGCCCGGAGACCTCGGTGCATCTCGGCCCCGAGGTCGGCCACGCTGAGGCCGGACAGATATGCGTAGGCGTGCAGACGTGCCGGAGTCCGGGGAAGCGTAGTATGAAGGCGTTGCTCCGGACCCTGGTAGCTGCCTCTGTGAATACAGCAGCGCAGGGCATTATCCGGAGTTTTTTGCGCTCGGGACCGGCTGCCCGTACGTCAATTCATTCAGGCTTACGGCATAAACCCAAGCACTGACCGTCCCGCGCCGCTGGTGGAAAAATGAAGGAGCAGGATTGTCAGAACCAACCGGCAGATAGCCGACAGCCGTCCAGTACGTTTCCACCCGGCGCAAATGTGATCGCGGGAAATGATCCATCAAACGTTTCATTGATGACTCGACTGCGTCACCAAGGTCCGCAGCAACATTCCCGGCGAGTAGATGCGCCCAAATGGGCGATCCAATTCAGCCGCGCTGGATATCACTTTCAGGCTAAACCCATTCCTAAAGCCCGGAGGCTACGGTGTGCTTCTCACCACAGGCTGACCTCGTTGGTGGCCTGGTGATCACCGCCATCGGCGTCGATGCCGTCCGGCACATCCGCCAGCGCCGCGAGTTCACCGTCCTGGCCTGGCTCCCGGTGCTGCTCGGCGCCCACCAGTTCATCGAGGCGCTCGTCTGGCTGTGGCTCCAGGGCCACGTGCCCCGCGGGGTTGGCCACGTGGCGCTGTGGGCTTACCTGCTGATCGCCTTCGTCGTCCTGCCCGTACTGGTCCCGCTGGCGGTCATCATGCTCGAGCCCACGAGGCGGCGGAAGTGGATGATGGTGCCCTTCGCATCGATCGGCACCGTGATCGCCGTCGTGCTGTTCGCGGCCATGGTCCGCGGCCCGATCGGGGTAGAACTCGCCCCGTACCACCTGTCCTACAGCATCCGGATACCCGACGGTCTCCTGATCGTCGCGCTTTACGTGGTCGCCGTGTGCGGGCCACTGCTGGTCTCGGGCTACCGCAACGTCGCCATCTTCGGCGTGGTCAACCTCGTTGCCGTCATCATCATCGCCCGGTTGACCATTTCCGGATTCGCCTCCGTGTGGTGCGGCTGGGCGGCCGTCTCCAGCGCCGCCATCACGCTGCATTGCCGCTTCGCCAAACCCCATCCTCAAGCACACCGACCCCGGGTTGACGGACTCACCTCGGCTGGCTGAGCGGCCGCGTACAGCCGCGGCTGCTCCAGCGGGGGCCGGTCGAGGCCGACGCTGATTCCCACGCGGCGTGGCCCGCGGGACTGCGGAGTGCGCTGCTTCGCTTACCGTGGTCGCCGTGCGAGGTGTGCGGTGGTGGGGCCTGATCTCGTCGGCTGCGGCGCCCGTCCTGCTGATCGGCGGGTGGACGTAGGTTGGGGAAACATATCGTAGTTCGACTGGCCTTCTTTCAAGCCGGTGTCGCCGGCTAGGGGGACACCATGAGCACGATGGACCCCGACCGGGTGGGTCCGCACCGGGTGCGCTTCAGCTTTGACGGCGCCCCGCTGGAGGCGCCGCGCGGCATGACCATCGGCGGCGCGCTGCTGGCCAACGGGATCGTGTCCTGGCGCCGGACCCGGGTGGAGGACCGGCCGCGGGGGATCTTCTGCGGTATCGGGGTCTGCTTCGATTGCCTGGTGGACGTGGCCGACCAGCGTGCCGTGCGGGCCTGCCTGGTCCTGGTGCGCGACGGCGACGAGGTGCACACCAGCACGTCGCGGCGGGCCGCAGATTGAGCGGCGTCATCGACGTGGCCGTGGTCGGGGCCGGCCCGGCGGGTCTGGCCGCCGCGCTGGCCGCCGCCGGCCTGGGCTGCGAGGTCACGCTGATTGACGCCGGGAGCGGGCTCGGCGGCCAGCTGTAC
>CAXUJF010000352.1:0-6701 GCA_964250865.1 uncultured Streptosporangiaceae bacterium | reverse complement strand
CGACCCATTCGGTGCGATTCAGACAATACTGCACCCGGCGATCGTCGCGGCGCTGCGGGCCCGCGGCGCCGGGGCGCCCGGCCCAGCCACGGAGGAGCCCCGCGGGTGACCAAACCACCGTGGCCGGGAAGCGAGCCTGGCTCCGCGCCGACGTCGGTCGCCGACCCGACCGTGGCCGCCGGGGCATCCGGTCCCGGACGCGAGCGCTGGCCGGACGAGCCACGCGGCTCGGAGCGGACGCCGCAGGAGTCGCCAGGCCGGTCGCGCAGCCCGTGGCGGACCGCGTTCTTCGTGGTGGTGGCGATCGGCGTGCTGGCCGTGATCGGCTGGCTGGTGCTGGCACCCAAGCTGCTGGTGGTCCGGTCCGTCGTGGTCAGCGGCAACCAGCTGGCGTCGGTCAGTCAGGTCCGGGCGGCGGCCGACATTGCCCTGAAGACCCAGATGCTCCACGTCGACACCTCAGCCGCGGCCAGCCGGGTCGAAGGCATCAACCAGATCCAGTCGGCCACGGTGAGCAAGTCATGGCCGGACCGCATCGTCATCACCGTGCACGAGCGGACCCCGGCGCTGGCCGTGGCGTCCGGCCTGGCCCAGGGGACCGAGGCTGACGGCTACGACCTGATCGACCAGGCCGGCGTGGTGGTCCGATCGGTCAGAACCCGCCCGACGGGCATGCCGGTCCTCCAGACCTCGGCCGCCGCGAGCTCGCTGCGGAGCAACCCGGGGGTGGGGGCCGCGGTCGCGGTGCTGCACGAGCTGCCCGCGTCGCTGGCGCGGGTGGTGAGCACGGTCTCGGCCGCCGACCCGGACGACGTCAGGCTCGGGCTGTCCACCGGGGTGACGATCGTGTGGGGTGACACCAGCCGGGCCCAGCAGAAAAGCACCGAGATCACGGTCCTGTTGCGGACGACCCATGTGAGCTTTTACGACGTCAGTGCGCCCGGAAGCGCGGTGACGAAGTGATATCCGATGCGGAGGACCTGGGCCGGACGGTCCGGCGGGGCCTGGAGCGGCCCTGGACAAGTGGTGCACGACACGCCGCCGGCGCATCCGCGTGGTTAGTTGACCCTGGTGACCTGCGACCCTACTGTCCCTAGCAATTGCCGGGCAGACAAAACTCTAAATCTCAACCTGAAGGTGAAACCCGATGGCGAGGCCAGCTGGTGAACACCAAAACGGCTAATGCCAAAGGCGGCGAATTCCGCGTCGCCGCCCGGGTTTCCCTAGTCCAGCGCCAGTCCAGCGCCATGATCGGCCGGAATTGGCGTCCGGGGACGCAGCAGAGTTATTAACGAGCGGAAAGGTACCCTCCTCGTGGCAGCACCGCAGAACTACCTGGCGGTCATCAAGGTCGTCGGAATCGGCGGCGGTGGCGTTAATGCCGTTAATCGAATGATCGAAGAGGGGCTCAAGGGCGTCGAGTTCATCGCGATCAACACGGACGCGCAAGCGCTGCTGATGAGCGATGCCGACGTCAAGCTGGACGTGGGCCGGGAACTCACCCGCGGTCTGGGGGCCGGAGCCAACCCCGACGTCGGCGCCAAGGCGGCCGAAGACCACCGCGAAGAGATCGAAGAGGTGCTCAAGGGCGCCGACATGGTCTTCGTCACGGCGGGTGAGGGTGGCGGCACCGGCACCGGCGGCGCACCCGTGGTAGCCAACGTGGCCCGCTCGCTCGGCGCGCTGACCATAGGCGTAGTGACCCGCCCGTTCGGCTTTGAGGGCAAGCGCCGGGCCGTCCAGGCCGAGACCGGGATCGAGCGGCTGCGCAGCGAGGTCGACACGCTGATCGTGATCCCGAACGATCGGCTGCTGTCGATCTCCGATCGGCACGTCAGCGTGCTCGACGCATTCAAGGCCGCCGACCAGGTGCTCCTGTCCGGTGTTCAGGGCATCACCGACTTGATCACCACGCCGGGCCTGATCAACCTGGACTTCGCCGATGTGAAATCGGTCATGTCCGGCGCCGGTTCGGCCCTGATGGGGATCGGCTCCTCGCGCGGCGACGACCGGGCCGTGGCCGCGGCTGAGATGGCCATCTCCAGCCCGCTGCTCGAGGCCAGCATCGACGGCGCGCACGGGGTGCTGCTGTCGATCCAGGGTGGTTCCGACCTGGGCCTGTTCGAGATCAACGAGGCGGCCCAGCTGGTTTCCAACTCGGCCGCCGTGGACGCCAACATCATCTTCGGCGCGGTCATCGACGACGCACTCGGCGACGAAGTGCGGGTGACCGTGATCGCAGCCGGGTTCGACGAGAACCAGATGGGGCACTCCGCGCCCGCCGTCGGCGGTCTCAACACCGCAGTAGCCAGCGAGCGTGCCCCCGCGCCCAGCCGGGAGAGCGCGCCGCTCCGCTCGGGTAACGGGCCGTCGAACCGGTCAGGCCCGACGCTCAGCAGCTACGCGACCACGCCGGTGGCCAGCAGCTACGTCGCCCCCACCCCCGCTCAGGGCAGCCCGGTCCAGGCTGGCGCGGCCCAGTCCAGGGCGGGCGAGCAGACCATGGCGTGGTCCGCGGCCGATGAGGCGGCCAGCTCGGTGACCGCTAGTCCCGTGGTCGCGGGCAGCGTCATCGAGGACGGGGAGCCGGCCGTCACGGCCAGCGACCTGGCCGGTGACCGCGCGGCGGAGACCGTGGACGCGACCGGCACGACGGCCGAGGACGCGGGCGGTTCCGAAGCGGTCAGCAGCGACGGCTCCAGCTACGACAGTGCCAGCCACAACAGTGGAGACCACGAGACGCCGGCCAGCAGTGCGCCGTCTCAGTCCTCAGCCGGCTCCCACGGTGCCAGCTCGAACGGTGCCAGCTCCAGCAATGGCGGCTCGACGGGGCGGACGTTCGATGTGGCCACCACCCGGCGGCGCCCGGTCGTCTTCGAAGAAGATGACGACCTGGACGTGCCTGACTTCCTCAAGTGACCGACGGCCCCCCGGTGAGCGAAGCCCCAGATGCTCGCCGGGACGGGCTGGCGGACCGGCTGGCGCACGTCTGGCAGCGGATCGACGCCGCCTGCGTGGCGGCCGGTCGGTCGCGGGACGAGATCACGCTGATCGCGGTGACCAAGACGTGGCCCGCGTCCGACGTCCGGCTGCTGTACGAACTCGGCCAGCGGGACTTCGGGGAGAACCGCGACCAGGAGGCGGCGCCCAAGGCCGCCGCCTGCGCCGATCTGAACCTGCGCTGGCACTTCGTCGGCCAGCTGCAGACCAATAAGGTGGCCAGCGTCACGAGCTACGCCGACGTCATCCACTCGGTGGACCGGCTGCGCCTGGTCCGTGCGCTCGGCCAGGCGGCCCGGCGCCAGCAGCGGCTCATCACCGCCCTGATCCAGGTCAGCCTGGAGGGCCAGGACGGCCAGCCGGGCCGAGGCGGTGCTCCGCTCGGCGAGGTGACCAGGCTGGCCGCAGCCATCGCCAGTGAGGCAAATGAGACAAAAGACACGGTCGACCCCGCCGCAGGCCTGCGGCTGGGCGGGGTGATGGCGGTCGCGCCGCTCGGGGTGCCGGCCGCCGATGCGTTCGTCGGGCTGGCGGCCTGCTCGGCCGCGGTACGAGCGGTCAGGCCGGCGGCAACGATGATTTCGGCGGGCATGAGCGGTGATTTGGAGGAGGCTGTCGTGGCTGGTGCGACACACCTGCGAATTGGTACGGCGTTGCTCGGCGATCGGAGGCTGCCTGTCATGTAATGTCCCTCGCGTGAGCCTTCAATGGGCTCACGGGCACGGCAGCGTGCGGGGAATGGATTCGCAGTCGGAGTTGCGGGGAGTTCCGGAAGATAAACCTTCCGGATCTAGCGCGGGGGGCTGCCAGACAGGCACAACGGAGGACTGACGGATGGCCAGCGCAATGCGCAAAATGGCGGTCTACCTCGGCCTCGTGGAGGACGATCACCGCTACCAAGACGGGTACGAGTCGTACGAAGAGTACGAGGAGTACGAGGAACAGCCTGATCGCTTCGACGGCCCGGAAGATCTCGATGGGCAGCCAGCGCCAGGCCCAGGGCAGAACGGTTTCCTAGGGGCACCGGTGCGGCAGGAGGGTGCCCGTCAGGTGACCGACCTCGCGCGGATCACCACGCTGCACCCTCGCACCTACAATGAAGCACGTACCATTGGGGAACACTTCCGCGAGGGAATCCCCGTCATCATGAACCTGACCGAGATGGTCGACAGTGACGCCAAGCGTCTGGTCGACTTCGCGGCAGGCCTGATCTTCGGACTCCATGGGAGCATCGAGCGGGTGACCAACAAGGTCTTCCTGCTTTCTCCCGTGAACGTCGACGTGACGGCAGAGGACAAGGCTCGCATCGCGGAACGTGGCTTCTTCAACCAGAGCTAGCGACTACCAGTGACGGTGTGATGCGGACCAGCTACAGAGCTGCCGGCGGCGCGAAGCCCGGACCAGGGGCGGGCCATGGGCATCCTTAAGGTTGTCCTGTACTACGTACTGACTATCTATCTGGTCATCCTCATCGCGCGCATGGTCGTGACCTGGATCCAGATGTTCGCGCGCCAGTGGGTGCCCAGGGGGGTGCTCCTGATCATCGCCGAGGGCATCTTCACTGCCACAGATCCACCACTAAAATTTCTACGTCGCTACATACGCCCCCTGCGCATAGGTACAGTAGCCATTGATCTCAGCTTCATGGTGCTGTTCATCGTGATCCTGGTCCTGCTCGATGTAGTAGTACCGAGGATCTGATGGGGTACCGCCTGAAGATCGCAGCCAAGCGCGCCGAGGAGACATAATGCCGCTGACGCCCGCGGATGTGCGGAATAAGCAGTTCAGTACGACCAGGCTCCGGCCCGGCTATGACGAGGAAGAGGTCGACGCCTTCCTCGACGAGGTCGAGGCCGAGCTCGACCGGCTTATCCAGGAGAACGAAGAGCTCCGGGCGAAGCTGGCTGAGAGCCTGCGGGGAGGCAAGTCTTCTGTTCCGGCGCTGAGCTCACCGCTGGCGGAAACCAAGATGGACATGATGCCTCCGGAGCCACCGCAGCGGCCAGAGCCGCCGCAGCGGCAGCCCGAGCCGGTCATGATGGGCTCGATGCAGCCGGTCGAAGACAACATGGACACGGCCGCCCGCGTCCTGTCCTTGGCGCAGCAGACGGCCGACCAGGCCATCGCCGACGCCCGCCGCGAGGCGGACGAGACGCTGGGCCGGGCCCGCCGCGAGGCGGACGAGGTGCTGACCAAGGCGCGCCGCCAGGCCGAGCAGATCACTGGCGACGCCCGGGCCCGGGCCGAGAGCCTCGAGCGAGACGCTCAGGAGCGGCACCGTCAGGCCATGGGTTCGCTGGTGCAGCAGCGCGAGGAGCTCGAGCGCCGGGTCGACGACCTGCGAGCGTTTGAGCGTGAGTACCGCAGCAGGCTGAAGGCGTACCTGGAAGGTCAGCTCCGCGACCTAGAGGCGGGCGTGACCGACAGCGGTGCGTTCCCGACCATGGGTTCCACGCCGCAGCCGGCCATCCCGGCCGGTCTCGGCCAGCCGAGCCCGCGGAACGGCGCCCAGCCGACCGGTCAGTATGCGGTGCCCGAAGTTGTTCAGCACGCAGGTAGCTTCCACGGCGACAGCGCTCCCGCGCACGACCGCCGCTGAGCTCCACCCCGCAGCCCGGTTGTGAACGCCAGCCGGGCTGCGGGGATTTTTTTGTCCACTTGGAGCGGCGCCACCTGGGGCGTTGTGACGACGAGGGCGGCTGGAGGCCGCGCGTTCTGGGAGAACGCCTGTGATCAGGTTCAGCGCTTCGCTGGTCGTGGTGGGGATCGGACTACTCGTCGCCGGGAGTGTCACCAGCAGGCTGCTACTGATCTACATCGCCATCGGGGTCAGCGCCGTTGCGCTGCTGTTCCTGCTCATCGGGGCCATCGTCAACCGGGCTGAACTGCTCGGTCGCGAGCCGGAGAGCGTCGTCGGCGGCCAGACCGAGAGCGGCCAGACCGAGCGTGATGAGTACGCCGGGGAACTGGACGAGGCCCCCGAGCCGGCCACGACCGCGGTCGGCGCCGGGGCCGGGGCCAGTTCAAGCCGGGGTTACGCGGGGGAGCGGGCTGCAGACCCTGGTTACGGAGCGGCGCCCACGCCGCCGGACCGTCCCCGCGAGGCCTCCTTCCCTGACCAGCTGGTGTACCGCGACAACGGCGACGCCGAACCAGCCCGGGGCGCCAGCAGGTACGAGCGGTTCGCCGGGGACGGGGACCGCAGCCGGCCGATTGAGCCCCAGCCGCGGCCGCAGCGGCCGTTCACCGAGCCGGAGCCGACCAGGATGGATCTGTCGGCCGCGGACGTGCGGGAAGCGGGACGGCAGCGGGAGCGTTCCGAGCCGGGCCAGCAAGAGCGGAGCCAGCCCCAGCGGAGCCGGCCAGAGCAGACTCAGCCAGAACGGTCCCAATCACAGCGCCAGCCGATTGACCAGCCGTTCGTGGACCCGCAGCCGACCCGGATGGACTGGGCGGGCGGACTGCGCGAGGCCGAACGGCAGGAACGCGCCCGTCAGGACCAGGAGCGGCGGGCTCGGGAACGTCCGGAGCGGGATCGGATCGGTGGCGACCGGACGGATCAGCCGTTCGTCGACCCGGAGCCGACCCGGATGGACTGGGCGGCCGATTTCCGCGAGCACGACCAGCGTGGGGGGACCGCCACGCCCGAGCGGCCGTCCGGGGAGCGTGAGACCGCTCACACCGACCAGGTCGCGCCCACC
>CAXUJF010000351.1:0-6702 GCA_964250865.1 uncultured Streptosporangiaceae bacterium | reverse complement strand
TCCCGTTCGCCATCTACTGCCTGCTGGCCGGCCTGGCCAGCGCCATCCGATTCGGCTTCTTCGGCTGACCGCTGACGGGCTGACCGGCGCCGAGCGAGTACCCGCCCTCCTGCGACAGCGCGCTCGGCACGCACAGGAACGTGGAGAACGAGTAGTAGACCCGGCCGACCGGTTCAGGTTCCCGGCCACGGTGTCCTCGGCCCGTGGTCGACCACGATCCAGGTGCCGTCCGGGGCCAGCTGCTCGCGGACGTGCCGGTGATGCGGGCCTGGCCGACCGGGCCAGCTTCGACGTGGCCTCGGCCCAGACGTTCGGCGGCGGCCCGTACGACCTGGTGACCAGCTTCGACTGCCTGCACGGGGCCGGAAGAACCGCTCGCACCCGACGAACACCTCATCGTCGTGCTCGTGCCAGCCCAGGCCGGCCCCGGTCCTGAACGCCTCGGTGACCTGCGGCTCGGCCTTGAGCGTGCCCAGCGCGAGCTGGAACGCGCCCGGAGCGTACACCGCGCCGTCCGGGTTGGTCAGCGCGAACGCCTGCTCGGGGGTGAGCGAGTACCGGCCGGTCTCGGCGTCGTACTCGACGTAGCCGCCGGCCGCCTGACCGCGCAGCCACTCGTCGACGTAGCGGGTCGCGGTGCCGGTACGCTCGGCCAGCTCGCCGGGCAGCAGCGGCCCGGCCACCAGGGCCCGGTACAGCCCGAGCCGGTCGCCGATGACCACGTTGCCGGCGGCCATGGCCGCCCCGAGGTCCCCGACGAACCGGTGCAGGAACTCCATCAGCTTGTCCTGGTCGATGTCCATGTTTCCGCCTCCTCCTGGATGATTGTTGCCGTCGTCCAAGAGGTAGCCCGGCGGACGCCGGTCCCGGATCGGCAGCGACTACCGATACCGGTGCCGAGGGCTGCTGAGATTGGCCGAGTGGGACGGGCCTCCTCGGCCAGCTTCACCGCCTGCAGCAGGAACCGATCGGCCTCGTCCAGGCGGAACCGGTCCAGCAGAGACCACACCAGGTTGACGTAGGCCCGGCAAGCTTCCTCGGTGTCATGGGCGGCCAGCGTGACACCGACCCCTCGCCCCGGGTGGCGGACCCCACGGCCCCGCCGAGCGCGGACAGCTCGGCCTCGCGCTCCACGATGCCCCGCTTCACCCCTGGATTGTAGGGCGGCGCCGTTCAGCTGAGCGGTGTGGCGATCACCCGATTCGGGTCACTTTCGTCCACGGACCAGGCCCGGCCGTTGACCGCGACCTGGCCGGGTGGGTCCTCGCCGGGAATGCGGGGCCATTCAGCCCGGGTCAGCGGGGCCGGGCCGGTCACGGTCAGCTCGGCCGCGCCGCTGGAGACGGTCAGTGCGATCCGGGTATCGCCTCGTGCTTCGTGCACCGTGGCGGTGCCGCCGGTCCCGCCCCACACCTCCAGCGTCAGCGCGTCCGGGTCCGCGGCCGCACTGGCCGGGGTACTGCTGTCGACCGGCAGCAGCGCGCCGTGCCGGACGAACAGCGGGGCCTGCTCCGGTGGCCGGGTCAGCCGCTGCCACCGGCCGCCGTCGTAACGGCGTGGGTGGCGTAGTCGATCCAGGTCCCGGCGGGCAGGTAGACGTCCTGCTCGCCGTCGGCCGCGGTGACCGGCGCGGCCAGCAGATCGGTGCCGATCAGGTACTGGCCGTCGGCGTCCCGGGCGGCCCGGTCACCGGGGCAAGCCGCCACCATCGGCCGCAGCCAGGTGCGGTGGTGGCGGACCGCCTGCGCCGCGGCCGAGTACAGGCAGGGCAGCAGCCGGTACCGGGTGGCGACGATCTGGCGGGTGGCTGGGTACACCCCAGCGGTTTGGTCCCACGGCAGCCGGCTGGTGTTGCCGTGGTAGCGGTTCAGGGGGGACAGCGCCCCGAACCAGGCCCAGCGCAGGTACAGGTCGGACGGCGGGGAGCCGTAGAAGCCGCCCACGTCGTGGCTCCAGAACGTGGCGCCGCCGATGGCGTAGGACAGGCCGCCGCGCAGCGTGCTGCCCATCCCGCCGTAGGTCGAGGCCGGGTCGCCGCCCCACTGGGCGGCGTGCCGCTGCCCGCCCAGGTACGACGACCGGCCCCAGACCAGCCGGTAGCCGTGCACCTGCTCGGTCACCTCGGCCGCCGCGTCGTTGTACAGCAGCGTGTAGACGTTGTGCAGGTCGAGGCCGGATAGGCCGTTCCCGGCCACCGTGCCCGGCGGCACCGCCTCGGCGAAGTCGGTCTTGAACACCGCCGCCCCGTCCTCGAGCAGGCCGGTCAGCTGGCCCTGCCACCAGCGGACGGCGGCCGGGGTGGTGAAGTCGACGATGGCCATGTCCGGCAGACCCCGGTCCTGGCCCCAGACCGAACCGGTCCAGGTCGAGCCGTCCGGTCGGCGCAGGAAGTACCCGGCCTGGCTGGCTTCGGCGAACCGCGGGCTGTCCACGCTGATGTAGGGGTTGATCCACAGGCACAGCCGGAACCCGAGCTCGCGCAGCTCGGCCGTCATCGCTCGCGGGTCCGGGAACGTGTCCCGGTCCCAGACCAGGTCGGACCAGCAGCCCGGCCGTTGCCAGAACGGGTCCACGTGCAAGACGTCGGCCGGGAAGCCGTCCCGCCGGATCTGCCGGGCCCGTTCCAGCAGCGACTCCTGAGTGTCGGGCTGGAAACTGGACGAGACCCAGGTGCCGAAGGCCCAGCGCGGCGGCAGTGGCACGTCCCCGGTCAGCGCCCGCAGCGGGGCCAGCGCGTCTTCCGGCCCGGCCGCCCGGACCACGTAGAACTCCAGCACGTCGTCGGGCACGACCAGCGACACGGTCGAGTGCGAGGTGGCGGCCAGGTCGATCTCGACCGGGGCGCCGCTGTTGACGAACAGCCCGTAACCGCGGGTGGACCAGTAGTACGGCACGGCCTTGTAGACGTGCGGGCCGCTGACCCCGAGCGCGTCCTCGATCCAGGCCACCGACCGGGTGCCGCGCTGGCCGAACGTCCCGAACCGTTCGCCCAGGCCGTAGAACTGCTCATCCGGGCGGCCCTCGAAGCTGACGTGGTAGGCCAGCTCGCCGTCGGCCAGGACCGTGCCGCCGAACGGCAGCGACCAGGGCTCGCCGCTCACGGCCACGGCGTCGTGCTGCTGGGCCAGCAGCGTCCGGCCCGCGCCGTCGTCGAACCGCAGCGACCACGGCTCCGGGGAGATCACCGCGACCAGATCACCCGCCGCCACCCGCACCTCGCCCGCCGGATGTTCCCCGGCACCCCCGGCAACCCCTGTGCCTGCGGTGGCATCGACGGGCCCCGGCACTGGGACCAGGGGCAGGGCGGCCTCCGAGCGGGGCCGTTGCGATCCGTCCCGGCTCAGGCTGACCCGGATCACCCCGGCGGCCACCTGGACGGTCAGCGGTTCCCCGTCACTGGCCTGCCCGGTCAAGGTGACCCGGCCCGGACCAGCCGAGGTCACCCGGGCCGACGTGAGCGCGGCCGGTGGCCCCGGGGGCTGGGGCGGTCCGGGTGGCAGGTCGCCCACCTGCTGCTGGCGCTGGATCAGTGACCGCAGTGGAAGCACGTACGTAACCGTTTCATACCGGCCCACGTGCCCTCTGACCTGCCCCGCCTCCAGATAACGCCGCCGGATGTCACAGCGGGCCGCGGCTGTCTCGTCTCGGGGTTGAGAGCCGATTACGGGATGAGGACGGTGATGGTCATGCGCGTGTTCGTGGCGGGCGGGAGCGGGGCCCTGGGGCAACGGCTGGTGCCGCAGCTGGTGGCACGGGGCCACCAGGTGACGGCGACGGCGACGAACGGGTCCAAGCTGGGCTTGCTCAAGCAGCTGGGCGCGGACGGCGTCGTGATGGACGGCCTGGATGCGGCCTCGGTCGGTGAGGCGGTGGCCGCGGCCCGGCCGGACGCCATCGTGCACCAGATGACCGGTCTGTCCGCGGCCCACGCCGGAAGGCCCAATCTGCGGCACCCCGACCGTTTCTTCGCCCCGACCATCCGGCTGCGCACCGAGGGGACCGATCACCTGCTGGCCGCGGCCGAGGCCACCGGCGTCTCCCAGGTCGTCGCGCAGAGCTTTGGCGCCTTCAACGGCATCCGCCAGGGTGGCTGGGTCAAGACCGAGCAGGACCCGCTGGACCCGGGCCCGGCGGGCGCGCGCCAGGGGACGGCGGCGCTCCGCCATCTGGAGGACGGGGTCGTCGCAGCGGGTGGCGCGGCTCTGCGTTATGGCTCGTTCTACGGGCCGGGAGCCAGTGACGATCAGGTCCGGCTGGTGCGCAGGCGGATGTTCCCGCTCGTCGGCGGCGGTACCGGTTACCTGTCCTGGGTGCACCTTGACGACGCGGCCAGCGCCACCGTCCTGGCCCTGGAACAGCAAGCTAGAGGGGTGTTCAACATCGCCGACGACGAACCCGCCCCGGGACGCGGCTTCTCCAACGCCAAGGCCAAGCGCGAGCTGGGCTGGCCGCTGCGCTACCCGTCGTGGCGGCAGGGCTTCAAGGACGAGCTGGCGTGACCAAGGCCGAGGAGTTCGAGCAGCTCCGGCCGCTGCTGTTCTCCATCGCCTACCGGATCCTGGGCCGCGTGGGCGAAGCCGAGGACGCGGTGCAGGAGACCTGGCTGCGCTATCAGGCGGCGGCGGCCCAGCCCGCCTCGGTCAAGGCGTACCTGGCCGCCACCGTGACCCGGATCTCGATCGACGTGCTGCGATCGGCCCGCGTCCGGCGGGAGGACTACATCGGCCCGTGGTTCCCTGAGCCGCTGCTGACCGACCCGTACCAGGACCCGGAGCGGTCGGCCGAGCTGGCCGACTCGGTGTCGATGGCGGCCCTGTTGCTGCTGGAGCGGCTCAGCCCGCTCGAGCGGGCGGTCTTCGTGCTGCGGGAGGTGTTCGGGTTCGCCTTTCCCGAGATCGCCGTGGCGGTGGGGCGCTCGGAGGCGGCCTGCCGCCAGCTCGCGGTGCGGGCCCGGCGTCACATGGACGCCGGACGGCCCCGGTTCGCGGCCGGACGCCGGGAACGCGAGGAGCTGGCGGCGCGGTTCTTCGGCGCGCTCCGGGACGGTGACGTCGAAGGCGTGCGGCAACTGCTGGCCGCCGACGTCCAGCTGACCGGGGACAGCGGCGGTAACGCCCCGCAGCTGGCCCGGCCCGTCGCCGGCGCCGACCGGGTGGCCCGGGTGCTGGCCGCCGTCTTCCCCCGGCTGCTGGCGGTCGACGTGCGGCTGGAACCGCACGAGCTCAACGGCCAGCCCGGCGCCATCTTCCGCGACCGGGACGGCCGGGCTCTGGCCACCATGGCCCTGGACGTGCTCGACGGGCAGATCCAGGCCATCCGCTCGGTGGCCAACCCGGACAAGCTCCGGCACGTCGGCCCGGTCGCGGACGCCTGGGCCCTCACCCGCGAGCTGAACCAGGCCCGGCGCCGCCCCCCGCGTCCCCCCCCGCGGCGCCAAGCTGCAGGCTGCGGCGGCTGCCGCCCAGAACGCGCAGTGGTGCCGGGCGGCAAAGTTGGTCTCGTTGACCGGCTTGGGCGGGACGAGCGTGCGCCAGACCGGGGCCGACGGGGTGAACCGGGGCCAGCCCCCGCCCGGGGCACCCGCCCTAGCCAGGGACGTCCAGTAGCCGCGCATGGTCGCGGCCAGCTGCTGCTGGGCCGGGGACAGCGTGGCCGGGAAGGCCTCGGCGTTCAGCGTGAACAGGTACTGGATCTCCGAGGCGTGCGCGGCGCCGTACGGGAAGCTGACCGGCGGCAGGAACACCTCGGGTGCGTTCTCGTCGGCGAACTCGTAGGCGTAGGTCGGCACGTACTTGGCCAGCGAGCCCTCCGCGGTCAGCGCGTTGCAGGCGAAGATCGCGTCGGTGCCGACCGCGCCCAGGGCCACCGCCGGGCTGGCGTAGGCGCTCAGCGGGTACTGGGCCGCGATCGCGGCGGCGGCCGCGGCCGAGACGCCCAGCGTGTTGGCGATCATGGACTGGTAGTTGGCCGCGGTGACGGCCGGCCCGCCCTCGGCCTGGTCCAGCCCAACGAACAGCCGCCACTCGTCCCGGTTGGTGCCGATGATCACCGGCACGTGGTTGAACTGGCCGCTGCTCAGCGCGGTCCCGATCGACTGCGGCAGCAGGTTGCCGTCCAGGTTGGGCTGGTAGCCGCCCGCGCCCGCGTTCTGGTTGGCCAGGAGCGTGGCCACCGGCACGCTGCGCAGGCAGGCGGCGGTGTTGGTGGCGCAGCCGACCTTGGCCGCGAACGCGGCGCCGGCCGATTCGGCGCTGGCCAGTGAGGCCTGGGTCAGCGCGTAGGTGCCGCTCTCCACGATGGCGTGCTGGAACAGCCCGCGGGCGTCCGGCGACACCAGCTGGGACAGCGTGGACAGGCCGCCAGCTGACTCGCCGAACACGGTCACGTTGCGCGGATTGCCGCCGAACCCGCGGATGTTCCGCTGCACCCAGCGCAGCGCGGCCTGCTGGTCCATCAGCCCATAGTCGCCGGACGGCCCGCCCGCCCGGCTGGCCAGCGAGCTGTCGGCCAGGAAACCGAGCGCGCCGAGCCGGTAGTTGATGGTGACCACGACCACGCCCTGCTTGACCAGGGCGGCCGGGTTGTAGTCGTCGCTCTCCCCGGTCACCAGGGCGCCACCGTGGATCCACACCATCACCGGCCGGTTGCGCAGGGGTGGGCCCGCCGCGGCGTAGACGTTCAGGTACAGACAGTCCTCGGACG
>CAXUJF010000350.1:4291-6732 GCA_964250865.1 uncultured Streptosporangiaceae bacterium | reverse complement strand
CTGCCGGACGGGGCACTGCTGTGGGCCGCGTCCAGCATGCCGATCCGGGACCTGGATCAGCAGCTGGCCCCGCGGACCGGGCTGCGAGTGCTGGCCAGCCGGGGCGCGAGCGGCATCGACGGCACCACCTCGGCCGCGATCGGCGCGGCCCTGGCCCACCAGGCCGCCGGTGGCGGCCCGGCCGTGGCCCTGATCGGTGACCTGGCCTTGCTGCACGACAGCGCCGGGCTGTTCATCGGCCCCGACGAACCCCGGCCGGACCTGTGCCTGGTCGTGGTCAACAACGACGGGGGCGGCATCTTCTCCACGCTCGAGCAGGCGTCGTTCCCCGGGTCGTTCGAGCGTGTCTTCGGCACCCCGCACGGTGCCGACGTGGGCCGCCTGGCCGCGGCGGCCGGGCTGCCGTACCAGCGGATCACGCAATTCAGTGAGCTAGCTCCAGGGCTGGCCGGCGAGCTGGCTGGATCCGGGCTGCGGGTGGTGGAGCTGCAGACCAGCCGGACCGAAGCGGCGGAGCTGCGGAGCAAGCTGCAGCAGGCGGCCACCGCCGCGGCGGTGGTCAGCCCTCCAGCGCCTGGCGCATGGGCAGGAACTTGACCTCGGTCTCGGCCACCTCGGCCACCGGGTCCGAACCGGCCACGATGCCGCAGCCGGCGAACAGCCGGGCCCGCGGGCCGGCCAGCTCGGCGCACCGCAGCGCTATCCCGAACTCGCCGTTGCCCTGAGCGTCGACCCAGCCCACCGGGCCCGCGTACCGGCCCCGTTCCATTTGCTCCAGCTCGCGGATCAGCTCCAGCGCGACCTCGGTCGGCGTCCCGCACACCGCGGCCGGCGGGTGCACCGCGTCGGCCAGTGACAGCACGGACTGGTCCGCCGCCAGCGTGCCGCGTACGGCCGTGCCCAGGTGGTGCAGGTTGGCCAGCTTCAGCAGCGACGGATGAGACGGGATCATCAGGCTGGTGCAGAGTGGAGCAAGCACCTCCCGGATCGAGTCGACCGCGTACTCGTGTTCTTCGGTGTTCTTGGCCGAGGCCAGCAGGGCCGCGCCCAGCTCCTGGTCCTCACGGGGCTGGGCGCCGCGGGGCAGCGTGCCGCCCAGGATGAGCGCGGTGACCTCGCGTCCTTGCCGCCGGATGAGCAGTTCCGGGGTCGCGCCGACCAGGTCGGCGACCGCGAACGTGTAGCAGTCCGGGTAGCGGGCGGCCAGCCGCCGCAGCACCACCCGCGGATCGATCGGCCCGGTGGCGGCGGCGAACACGTCCCGGGCCAGCACCACCTTGCGCAGTGCTTCCGGATCGCGGGCTTCCGGATCGCGGGTGCCCGACGTGATGCGGCCCACGGCGAGCTCGACCGCGTGCGCCCATTCCGGCGCGGTCAGGCTGCCGTCGTGCCAGCGCAGCGTGCTCCCCGACGGAATGCCCGCGGTCGGCACCGGTTCGTCGTCCGGTCCGGCGGCGCCGGGCCAGGACTGGCGGCCGGCCGGCTCGCGGCCATCGCTGATCGTGGTTAGCCAGGCCGTGCCGGTGCCGTCCCGGCCGACGATCCCCCGCGGCACGATCAGGACCGAGCCGTCCGAGGCCGGGTCGAAGGTGAAGCTGCCGAACGCGAGCGGCCCGGTCCCGGGCACCTGGACCCGGTCGTCGACGGTCACGTCGTCGAACAGGGTCCGCAGCCACTTCTCTCCGGCGGTGAACCGGTCCTCACCCGCGGTCAGCGTGACCCGGGCCGCCTCGCCCCAGCCGACCAGGCCGCGGCCCTGGCGCACCCAGGACAGCATCGGCGCGTCCGGCAGCCCGGTCAGCAGATCGCCGGGATCGGCGATGGGGACGGTGCGGATCGTGAGGCCGCCGGGTTCTGCCGCCGTGGGCCGGGTTTCCGGGCTCGGACCACCGGGCATCACACCATTTCTGTTGCCAATGTCCCGGTTGTGCGTCACGCCAGCCGAGTTTACGACAGCGAACCCGGCGCAACGGTTGCGGCGTCCCGGCTCGGCCGGCCGCCACGGACGGGGCGTCAGCACCGGGAGGGAGACCGCCGACCAGAAATGATCCGGTGACTAACGTCCCTGGTCGCCGACGGCTGACTCCGATTCACTGGGGGTTGACTCAACGGTGACGGAAGCTACGCTTAATGTCGAATCTCTATTAATCCGACTATCTTTATAGGTTTTAGCCGACCTGGATTAGCCAACACAGACTGGATCCTGATGCGCTCTAATCCTGACCCAGCTGACTTCAACGAGTTCCCGAGCTGGTCCCTCACTGGGTTTCCTCACCGTGCCGCTGACCAGGCCTCCGGCCGGGCCGCGAGCCGGGCCGCGAGCGGGCTGGTCAGTGCGCCACTGAGCCGGTCGCGGATGAAGGAGATCGCCCGCGAGGTCGCCGGGTCTCCCGGGGCGTGGGAGCGGCTAGTGCGCATGGACCCGGACAACCGCTGGGCCC
>CAXUJF010000350.1:0-4281 GCA_964250865.1 uncultured Streptosporangiaceae bacterium | reverse complement strand
CGCCGGGACGTCGGGCGTGCTGGTGGTGGCCCGGGGCGAACTGGAAGAGCGCGTCTCGGTCCTAAATGGGGTGTTCACCCAGGTCCGGCACGTCCCGGAGGGAGTGGCCCGGCGGATGGGCCGCCGCCAGGTGCACAACCTGACCAACGCCTCGCTCGCCCCCGCGATCAGCATCCACGTCTACTCCCCGCCGCTGGGCGCGACCCGCGGCTACGAGATCGGCGCCATGGGCCTGATGCGCTCGCCCTGGAACGCCTCCAGCCCGAACTGAGAGCGGCCCTCGTGGTCACCGCGGTGGGCTGCTACAGCAGGCTGAGCTGCAGCGGCTCCGGGGCGTCCGGGACCGGCTTGGCCGGCTCGGGCCCCAGGCCGGGCGGCCCGATCCGGCGGCCGGCGGCGGGGCTGGTGGCGCCGACCCCGTAGCGCCGGGCCAGCTCGCGGACCTGGCCCGAGATCTTACTCTGGTAGGCCTTGGGTGCGTAGGCGCCGCGCCCGTAGAAGCGCAGGTAGCGGCGGACCAGCTCGGGATGGTGGTCGTTCAGCCAGCGCAGGTACCACTCCCGCGTGCCCGGGCGCAGGTGCAGCACGATCGGGGTGACGTGGACCGCGCCGCTGTCCGCGATCCGGCGCACGGCCGCTTCCAGCTGCTCGGGGGAGTCGGACAGGAACGGCACGATCGGCCCCATCAGTACCCCGCAGCGCAGCCCGGCATCGGTCAGCGTCTTGCAGACATCCAGCCGCCGCTCCGGGCTCGGCGTGCCCGGCTCCAGGGTTCGCCATAGCTCTTTATCGATAAATCCGGCCGACACATTCAGCCCGACCTCGGTGACCTGGGCCGCCTCGGTCAGCAGGTCCAGGTCGCGCAGGATCAGCGTGCCCTTGGTCAGGATCGAGAACGGGTTGGCCGCGTCCCGCAGCGCGGTGATGATGCCCCGCATGAGCTGGTACTTGCCCTCGGCCCGCTGGTAGCAGTCGACGTTGGTACCCATCGCGATGTGCTCGCCCGGCCAGCTGGCCGACGCGAGCTTCTTCCGCAGCAGTTCCGGCGCGTTGACCTTGACCACCACCTTGGAGTCGAAGTCATGCCCCGCGTCCAGGTCGAGGTAGGTATGGGTGTTGCGAGCGAAACAGTTGTGGCTGACCACCCCGTTGGCGATGAAGTCGCCCGTCCCGGTGGTGATGTCGTACATGGGCATCTCGAAGCCCAGCGGCTTGATCTCAACTACCTGCAGCTTGGCGCCGCTCTTAAGCGCGAACCCGTCGATCGAGCGCTTCCTGCTGATAGCCGGATCGGTGGTGTGGAAGAACCGGACCGCCTCCCGGACTCCGCCGCGCAGCCGTATCGTTACCAGCCCATTCGGTTGGCCTGACGGCTCCAGCACGTAGTCAAAATCCAAGGCGGCCAGCGCCTGGACGGCCGCGTCGATTATTTCCGGGTCCGTATTCGAGATCCGCCAGATGCCGCGACTGCAGCTTCCTTCGGCGTCGAAGATCCCGGCCAGGAATCCTTTCTGCCATTTCGGCGCAGGTGCTTCAGGCCAATCGATCAGGCGCCTGATCGCTTCCACCGCGCCCTGGGAAAACGCGTAGATGGCCCTCAGGGCCTTCCTCCGCCCACAAGCCTCGGCGAAGGATCGCTCCGTCGTCGCGATGCCGAAACCATCCAAGTAGTGGCGGGTCCGGGTCAGTCCCTCCTGGTCCACCAGCGCTAGGCGGAATTGGTTAATCACCCCCTTTGGATACCGCTTGCTTCGCAAAAGACCATCTCCGCGAACCATGCCGCAGAGATAGCCCCGCCGGTACTCGTCGGTGTCCTTGGGTGGCTCCGCGAACCCACCCGTCCCCATCAGCTTGTTGTTGACGGTCAGGAACGGGCGCTGCAGCGGGCCCTGCTCGGCGCCGGTCACGTGCTTCCAGCCCCGCTTGGTGAGGAAGCGATGGTCGCCGCTGGCGATCAGCTGGGTCCCGTCGGCCAGCGTGATCCGGTAAGCGGGCTTGACCGTGGACCAGTGCGCCAGCACCGTCGTAATCGTGTAGCGCCGGTAGAAACCGTCGCGGACGGTACCGTAGATCGCGTCGCCGACACGGACATCCGCCAGCCGTTTGGTGCGGCCGTCCGCCATAAGGATAGGCGTATTTGGTGACAGGCAGTAGCGACATGCATGCTGGCAGCCACGATAAGGGTTGATTGTCCAGGTGAACGCCATGCGCGAGGTGGCGGGCACCCGGTTGACGATGGACTTGGCCTGGACCTCGTAGAAAGTCATGCCGCGGAAGCCGGGCGTGTCGAACGTCCAGGTCACCGCGCCCTTGTCGAACAGCGCCTGCGGGGCGGTCCCGCACCCGCCGCCCGCCGCGTTGTCGCCGCTCTCGGCGTCGGGCTCGTCCAGCCGCATGTGATCCCATCGCATACGCCGAGCATAGAATCTATGTTCGAGCAGCGCAAAGGTATGTTCGAATGATTCAAGCGGGATAATCGTCAGCATGCTGGAGACGGTGACGGTCACCCGGTACGTGACCCCGCTGCGCGAGGGGGGTTCGCTACCGGCCATCGTCGAGGCCGACAACCTCGGCACCTACGTGATGAAGTTCCGCGGCGCCGGTCAGGGCCCGCTGGCGCTGGTGGCCGAGATCATCGCCGGGGAGCTGGGCCGTCGGCTGGGGCTGCGGGTCCCGGAGCTGGTGCTGGCCGAGCTGGACCCGCGGATCCCGGGCAGTGAGCCCGACCCGGAGATCCAGGACCTGCTGAAGGCCAGCCAGGGGCTGAATCTCGGGGTGGACTTCCTGCCCGGCTCGGCCGGGTTCGACCCGCTGGGCTGGACGGCCGACACCGAGTTCGCCAGCCAGCTGGTCTGGTTCGACGCGCTGGTGCAGAACCCCGACCGCACCTGGCGCAACCCCAACCTGCTGGTGTGGCACGGCGACATCTGGCTCATCGACCACGGGGCCGCGCTGTACTTCCACCACAACTGGCCCACCGCCAACCCGGCCCGGCCCTACGACGCGCGCGAGCACGTGCTCATCGACCGGGCCACCGACCTGGCCCAGGCGCACGCGACGCTGGCCCCGCTGATCACCACCGCGCTGCTGGCCGAGGTGGCCGCGCTTGTCCCGCCCACCTGGTTCGGCGAGCGGGCCGGCCCGGGCTACGTGGAGCAGCTGCTGGCCCGGGTCCGGGTGCTGCCGGAGGTGATCCGCCGATGACCGCGCCGCAAGCCACCGCCGCCGGAGCCGCCGGAGCTGGCCCCGGGACCGAGGTGTTCGAGTACGCGCTGATCCGGCTGGTGCCCCGGATCGAGCGCGGGGAGGCGATCAACGCCGGGGTCATCGTGTACTCCCAGCAGTACCGGTACCTGTGCGCCCGGATCGAGCTCGACGAGGACCGGCTGCGGGCGCTCGACCCCGGCGTGGACGCCGGCGCGGTCCGGGCCGCACTGGGTGCGTTCACCAAGGCCTGCACCGAGGGACCGCTGGCCGGGCGGCCGCTGGGGGAGCGGTTCCGCTGGCTGACCGCCCCGCGCAGCACGATCGTCCAGCCCGGCCCGGTGCACACCGGCCTCACCGCCGATCCAGCGGCCGAACTCGACCACTTGTTCGACACGTTGGTCCGGCGTTAAGCTGAGCCCGGGAAACAGGGGCACGGCAAACCCGGAACAATTGGATAAAGATCTTGTGCTGGGGGACAATCAAGGGGTAATCCACCGGCGTGCGACGCGGAGGTGGCGCTATGGCGCTGTCTATGGACGAGCAGCGCATGCTCGCCGAGATTGAGCGGCGGCTGGCCGCTGAGAATCCGGGCCTGGCCTCGGACCTGACCTCGTTCAGAAAGCCGAGCCGCGTGAGCGTGCTCCGGTCGACCCGGGCCCGCGTCATCGGCTCGCTGTTCACTGTGGTCGTGGTGGCCATGGTGTCCCTGATGGTCTACGCGATGCTGCCCTTTCGGTCCGGTAGCCGCACGGTCAGCAACCATCCGGTAACCACGACCTCGGTCAACGGCGGCCCGGACCAAGCCAAGATCGGCGTCGAGCCGGTCAAGTCCGCCAAGGCGAAGTCTTCGACGGCGCAGACCCCCGCCTCGGCTCAGTCGTCCGCCAGCGCGGCCAGCGGCAAGCCCAGCCCGTCCGCCCGCAGTTCGGCCAGCAGCAGCGCGCACTCCGCGAGTGCCCCCGCGGTGGCGCAGTCCGGCACGGGCGCGTCGGCGGCCGGCCACGGCCCCAGGGCCCAGCCCGAGTAGCGTTGCCGGCCCGCCCGTAGCGGGGCGGGGCGAGGGGGGGGCCGGGG
>CAXUJF010000349.1:1468-6736 GCA_964250865.1 uncultured Streptosporangiaceae bacterium | reverse complement strand
GGGGTCGAAGGGGCCGGGGATTGCTGGTCGTCGTGGCACACCGGGATGTCCAGCCGCTGACGCAGCCGGTCCTCGACCTCGAAGCAGCGCGGAGCCGAGATGTCTTCCAGGTTGATGCCGCCGAAGCTCGGGGCCAGCGCAGCCACGGTCTCCACCAGCTCGTCAACGTCGGTGCAGGCCAGGCAGATGGGCACGGCGTCGACGCCACCGAAGTTCTTGAACAGCAGCGCCTTACCCTCCATGACCGGCATCGCGGCCGCAGGCCCGATGTCCCCCGGGCCGAGCACGGCGGTGCCGTCGGAGACGACGGCCACGGTGTTGGCCACCCAGGTGTAGGTGTAGGCCAGCTCAGGCTGGTCGGCGATGGCGTGCAGACCCGGGCCACGCCGGGTGTGTAGGCCATGGAAAGGTCGGCCGGGCCCGCGACCGGCACGGACGAGGTGAACTCGATCTTGCCGCCGCGGTGCATCTGGGGAGCGGGGCCGGTGCTCGCCGGCCGGCGGGGGTGATCCGCAGGTTGCGGAGGATCAGCCGGGCGGCCTAATTCCCTGGCCCGCGTTTCGCCACTTCGTCCGAGATATTCGCGGCGGAGACCGCGACGTTGTTGAAATGCGCCGGACATCGGTCTGTAATCACGAGTGGGTAATTCCGATACAGACAGACGCAGACAGACACGGAGAGGCGAAGCTCAGGCCCGGGGTATACGGAGCGTTCATGGGGGGCACGGAAATGTGATGCGCGTTATCGAAACGACGCCGATAGGCCACTTCTCAGATATAGACCGCGTCTCTACGATGTTCTCACTCAACGCATACGCAACGCTCACCTGCATAACGCGCGATCCGACACGCGGGTGACCACCGCCCTACGGGGCACGACCGGAAAAGGATCGGGTATGGCTAGCAATACGGAGGCCGCCTCTACGGCGGTCGCCCCGGTTGACGTTGGACTGAAACGTGAACTCGGGCTGATCGGCGCCACCTGGGCGTCGGAAACCTCGATCATCGGTTCTGGATGGCTGTTCGGATCGCTCTTCGCCGCGCAGGCGGTAGGCGGGGCCGCCATCCTGGACTGGATCATCGCCGGGGTCGTGGTCATGATCCTGGCCCTGGTGCACGCCGAGCTCGGCGCCATGTACCCGGTTTCCGGGGGCACCGGCCGGTTCCCGCACTTCGCCTTCGGCGGCGCGGCCGGGTACGGCTTCGGCTTCTTCGCCTACCTGCAGGCCGTGACGATCGCGCCAATCGAGTGCTTCGCGTTCATGCAGTATGCCTCGCACTTCTGGCCCAGCATCTACGACGCTAAAACCAGCAACGTCACCGGCGTCGGCTTCGTCCTGACCATCATCCTGATGGCCATCTTCGTCGCGGTGAACTTCCTGGCCATGCGGATCTTCGCCCGGGTCAACAACGTGCTGACCTGGTGGAAGGTCGCCATCCCGGTCCTGGCCATCATCGTGCTGCTGTTCAAGTTCCACGGCGGCAACTTCACCGCGGGCGGCCACGGCTTCATGCCGGGCGGGGCGCACGCCCTGTTCAACGCGCTGCCGGCGTCGGGCATCGTGTTCGCCTACTCCGGCTTCGAGCAGGCCGACCAGCTGGCCGGTGAGATCAAGGACCCGCAGCGCAACCTGCCGCGGGCCATCATCCTCGCCGTCACCATCGGCATCATCGTCTACTGCCTGCTGCAGCTGGCGTTCATCGGCGCCATGCCGCACGGCCTGCTGAACAAGGGCTTCGCCGGCATCACCAACACCGACATCCTGTCCGGGCCGTTCGCGGGCCTGGCCGGCGTGGTCGGCCTGACCTGGCTGGCGTTCGTCCTGCGGATCGACGCCTTCATCTCCCCGTCCGGCACCGGCCTGATCTACACCACCGGGACCTCGCGGGTCAGCTACGGCCTGGCCCGGAACAGGTACGCTCCGGCCGCCCTGACCTGGACGGACAAGCGGGGCGTGCCGTGGGTCGGGCTCATCTGCGCCTTCATCATCGGGCTGTTCTTCCTGCTGCCCTTCCCGAGCTGGCACTCGCTGGTCGGCCTGATCACCGGGGCCAGCGTGCTGATGTACGCGGGCGCGCCGCTGTCGATGGGCGCCTTCCGCCGTCAGGTGCCGGACGCGGACCGGCCGTACCGGCTGCCCGCCGCGGCGGTGCTCGGTCCGCTCGCCTTCATCATCGCCGACCTGCTGATCTACTGGTCAGGCTGGGAAGTGGTGTGGAAGCTCGGCATCGTCCTGGCCATCGGCTACATCATCATGGCGTCGTTCCGGATCTCCAAGGGCCTGCGGCCGCCGCTGCAGTTCCGGTCGGCGATCTGGATGCCGGTGTGGCTGATCGGCCTGGGCATCATCTCCTGGCAGGGTCAGTTCGCCGGGGGTGCGGTCAAGGCCCCGCTCAACACGGCCAACATCCCGTTCTGGTGGGACATCGTGGTCGTGGCCGTGTTCAGCCTGGCCATCTACTACTGGGCCATGCACAGCAGGCTGCCCCGGGAGGAGATGCTGGCGCTGGTCAACGAGCAGGCGCACCAGGCGGCCGCGCCCGGGCCGGATCTCGTGGGCTGAGCGACTGCGCAGCTCTGAGTCCTGAATAACGGAGGCCCCATCCTGGTTCGCCAGGGTGGGGCCTCCTTCATGTCTTCAGGGCCCGGGGACGCCGCAGCGGCCAGTAGCGGAGCAGGACGCGGCCTTCGATCAGGTCGTCCGGCACCACGCCGAACCGGCCGCTGTCCACGGCACCGGCGGCCGGGTTGGCCGATTCCAGCCACCAGCCGCCGTCCTGGCGCCGCGCTGCGCGCTTCACGATGAGCAGGGTCGGCCGCCCGGGATGGCGGGCCAGCACGATCTGGCCCGGGCGGACCCGCCGGGTGCGGCGGACCAGCAGCCAGTCACCGGGCCAGAGCACCGGTTCCATCGAGCGCTCGACGACGGCGATCCGGCGGAGTGGCGACTGCACGGAGGCCCTCCCGTGTCGGTTCAGGCGATCGGAGTAGTGTCGGAGCTGGAATTCCACTGATCAAACACTACGGAAGGTGGATCGATGAGGCTGCTCACGCGCCTGCTCGAACCAAAGGCCGTCGCCTATGCGCACTGCGACCTGCCCTGCGGGGTCTACGACCCGGCCCAGGCCCGGATCGAGGCGGAGTCGGTCAAGGCGATCGACGAGAAGTACCAGGCGAACTCGGACCCCGAATTCCGCACCCGGGCGCTGATCATCAAGGAGCAGCGCTCCGAGCTGGTCAAGCACCACCTGTGGGTGCTGTGGACCGACTACTTCAAGCCGCCGCACTTCGAGAAGTACCCGCAGCTGAACACCCTGTTCAACGAGGCCACCAAGCTGGCGGGCGGCGGCGGCGGGACCAAGTCCAGCGCTGACCCCGCGGTGGCCGACCAGCTGCTGGCCAAGATTGACGAGATCAACAAGATCTTCTGGGAGACCAAGCAGGGCTGACCCGCTTGGCAGTTGCATCGCCGACGCACCCGTAGGAGGGGCCGCGACAATGTCGCGGCCCCTCGCGGTATTTCCGGGACCGCGCACACGCGGTACTTTAAAGTTAAGAGCTCACGCCAGCCTGACCCCGGGGCAACGCGGCCCCACCCCCCGGTGACCGGGTGAGATCATACGATCGCCGCCGCGCGGCATACCGGGAACCCCGAGCCGGGGCGCTAAATTGCAGGGAGCCAGCCGGCCGGGCGGGCCACCGCGGCCCGGCCAGCGACCGGAGCGAGCCGGCCGGAGCAACCGGCCTGAAGGAGAGACGTGACCGAAGAGACCGCAGCGAGGCAGGGCGCTCAGCAGGGCGCCGGGCCAAGTCCTGGCGCGGTGGCGGCCGACCGCGAGCCCCGTGACCGCGTACGCGTGAGCATGCCGGCCGAGGGGGCCTACCTGTCCGTGCTGCGCACGGCGACGGCCGGCCTGGCGGCGCGGCTCGACTTCACCCTGGACGAGATCGAAGACCTGCGCATCGCGGTCGACGAGGCCTGCGCCATGCTGCTCAGTCAGGCCATCCCAGGCACCAGCCTGGAATGCGACTTCGAGCTCGGCGCCGACTCGATGACGATCACGGTGCTGGTGGTCGCGGCCCAGCCGCAAACCCCGGCCCGGGACACGTTCGCCTGGACCGTACTCTCCGCGCTGGCGGGCGACGTCGACGCCAAGCTCGAACCGGACGATCGCGTGGCCATCGTGCTACGCAAGCGCCGCGGGGCGTCGGGGTCCTGATGGCCGACTTCGAAGTCCGCGTCCCTGGTAACGACGTCCAGGTGAGCGACGAATACGAGGCACGGCCGGCCGAAGAGACGCCCGCGGCGGTCAGCTCAAGCTCCCGCGACGACCGCTCCGTCCCCGACCGGGCCCGGGCCCGCGAGCTGTTCGAGCGGCTGGCCACGATGCCCCCGGGCAGCCCCGAGCGGGAGCAGCTCCGCGGGGTGCTGGTCGAGATGCACCTGCCCCTGGTCGAGTACCTGGCCCGGCGGTTCCGCAACCGCGGTGAGTGGCTGGACGACCTGACTCAGGTGGCCACCATCGGCCTGATCAAGTCGATCGACCGCTTCGATCTGGAGCGCGGCGTGGAGTTCTCCACTTACGCCACGCCGACGATCGTGGGCGAGATCAAGCGGCACTTCCGCGACAAGGGCTGGGCCGTGCGCGTGCCGCGCCGGCTCCAGGAGCTCAAGCTGTCGCTGACCAAAGCCATCGGCGAACTCGCCCAGCGCGAGGGCCGGGCGCCCACCGTCAGCGAGCTGGCCGCGCACCTGCAGATGAGCGAGGAAGAGGTGCTCGAGGGCCTGGAGTCGGCCAACGCCTACTCCACGGTCTCCCTGGACGCCCCCGACTCGGGCGACGAGGATGCCCCGGCCGTGGCTGACTCCCTCGGCATCGTCGACGAAGCCCTGGAAGGCGTCGAATACCGGGAGTCGCTCAAGCCGCTGCTGGAACGGCTGCCGCCGCGCGAGAAGAAGATCCTCCTGCTCAGGTTCTTCGGCAACCTGACTCAGTCCCAGATTGCGGCCGAGCTGGGCATTTCCCAGATGCACGTCTCCCGCCTGCTGGCCCGCACCCTGACCCAGCTCCGTGATGGGTTGACCAACGAGGAGTAAGGGGAAGAAGCCGAGCTCTGAACGCAACCGCAGAGGGCTACGGCGAGTCGACCTAACCGGCCAGAGAGCCCGGGCCTTGCGCCCGGGCTAGCGGCCGGTTACCCCGCCGGGTAAACGGCGCGGGGCACGGGGGGGACCGGGGCTGGGGGGCCCCCGGCCTGGGCAGGGGG
>CAXUJF010000349.1:0-1458 GCA_964250865.1 uncultured Streptosporangiaceae bacterium | reverse complement strand
CCAACCCGCCGCGGCCTCCGGCGTGTCCCCCACCCCGCCCAGCCCCCCGGGGCGTGGCGCCGGGGCCCGCGGCCGGTACCACGGCGAGGTACCGGCCGCGGGCATCGGGGGGTCCAGGGGAAGGTCGCCCCACGGCAGTCCTCGTCGTTGGTGCTGTTTTCCCGTTTTGCCGACTACGCTTCGATCGTGGCTTGGGTACTGACTATGCCAAGTGTCGGGTTTGCGGTGCTGCTGGGGTGCTGGCTAGCGGTGTGCGGCGGGCCCGTCTGGCATCGGTGCAGTGGCCGGCCTGGTCAGCACGCCACCACATCAAGGTCGCCGGATGACGGCTATCCCCGGGAGCGGCTGCGGTGGCGTTGACCGGCCCCTGGACGATTGCGCTGTGCGTGCTGGCCTTCCTCGGCGCGCCGCTCATACTGGTCGTTTGCTGGAACCGGAACCGCCAGCGACGGCTAGCCTGGCTGCTTCGGGCGGTGCTGATCCTCGCCAGCCAGCTCAGCGCGGTACTTCTGGCCGCGGTGCTGCTCAACGACAGCTACAGCTTTTACGGCTCGTGGCAGGAGCTGACCGGCCAGCAGCGGCCGCACGTATACAGCCCGTCCGTTGTGTCCGGCAGCCAGGACCAGACCCTGCAGCCGCGCATCGCGCGGGCCGCGCGCAGGGGGCACGGCGCCCTCGTGTGGCTGGCCATTCCCGGCCTGCTCAGCCGGGTCGGCACCCATCCGGCTCTGGTGTATCTGCCACCCCAATACGGTGACCCTGCCTACCGGAACCGCACGTTTCCCGTGGTCGAGCTGCTGGGCGGCTATCCCGGTCATCCGCGGAACTGGGCCCAGCAGTTCGATGTCACCGCAATGCTTGACCAGGCCATTGAATCCGGTCACGTCAGCCCGCTGATCGCGGTCATGCCCACCAGCATCGTCGCGCCGCCCCGCGACACCGAATGCGTCAACGTCGTCGACGGCCCGCAGGCCGAGACCTACCTCACCACCGACGTGCCCGCCGCCATCACCCACGCCTTCCGGGTTCAGCCCATCACCACCGGCTGGGCCATCATGGGCTACTCGGCCGGCGGCTACTGCGCCGTCAACCTCGCCCTGCGCCACCCCGATCGCTACCGCGCCGCGGTTTCCCTGGCGGGCTACAACGCACCCGCCCACGACCTCACCACCGGCGATCTGTTTGCTGGCAATTCCAGGCTGCGCGACCTGAACACCACCATCTGGCGCGTCCAGCATCTCCCGCCACCGGTCCTCGACTTGCTGCTGATCGACACCCACGAAGACAAAGAAAGCTTCCGCGATGACCGGGCCCTAGCTGCCGCGGCCCGCCCGCCCCTTCACGCCTCGGTGATCAGCCTGGCCCAAGGCGGGCACAACTTCACCATCTGGCGCGCCGAAGGACCCACCGCCTTCGCTTGGCTGTCCACCTACCTGACCCCACCGCTTGCGCCCATCC
>CAXUJF010000348.1:0-6768 GCA_964250865.1 uncultured Streptosporangiaceae bacterium | reverse complement strand
CCCCCGGCGCCCGCGCCCGCCCTCGGCTCAGGGCTACGGCGTACCCCCGGGTGACCTGACCCAGCCGATTTCGATCTATCAGCCGCAGCCGCGGTTCGTCCCCAACCCCTACCAGGCCGAGGACAGCTACCTCGACGTGGCGGTCGAGGAGACCTCGCTCGACCTGCTGCGCCCGGTCCAGCCTGAGCGGCCCGCCGGGACCAGCCTGGCCCGGACCACCGGGTCGATGGCGCTGGGCACCCTGATCTCCCGGGTCACCGGGTTCCTGCGCACGTTCGTCTTCGTGCTCGCGCTCGGCACCCACTACCTGGCCAACGCCTACAACAACGCCAACACGATCCCGAACGCCGTCTACGACGTCATGATCGGCGGTGTCCTGACCAGTGTGGTCGTGCCGCTGCTGATCAAGGCGGCCAAGGATCACCGGGATGGCGGCGAGGCCTACAACCAGCGGATGTTCACGCTCACCGTGCTGGCCCTCGGCACTGTGACCATCGTGGCCACGGTGGCGGCCGGCCTGCTGGTGGACCTGTACGCCGCGTCGATCACCGGCCCCGAGCACGAGCTCATGGTGGTGTTCGCCTACTTCTTCATCCCGCAGATCTTCTTCTACGGGCTCAGCTCGCTGATGGGTGCGATCCTCAACACCAGGAACAGTTTCGCCGCGCCGATGTGGACGCCGATCATCAACAACGTCGTGGTGATCGTGGTCGGCCTGCTGTTCGTGGTCACGGTGGGCTTGCACAAGGGCGTCGGCGACATACCTTCGGGCGGTGTCCTGCTGCTCGGCGTGGGGACCACGCTGGGCATCATCATCCAGACCCTGGCGCTGGTCCCGGCCCTGCGCCGGGTTGGCTTCCGGTGGCGTCCCCGGTTCGACTTCCGCCGGGCCGAGCTGTCCGAGATCGGCCGGATGGCGGTGTGGATGTTCGGCTACGTGATCTCCACCCAGATCGGGTTCATCGTGACCACGAACGTGGCCAACGCGGCCAGCCGCCACGTCGTGGACGCCGGTGTCTCCGCGTACAACTACTCGTACACGCTGTTCCTGCTGCCGTACGCCATCATCGGAGTTTCGGTCACCACGGCCCTGCTGCCCCGGATGAGCAAGAACGCTGCGGAGGGACGCTTCCAGCAGGTCAGCGACGACTTCTCGTACAGCATCCGGCTGTCCTCGGTGGTGCTGGTCCCGGCCGCGCTGCTGCTGGCGGTGCTGGGGCCGCCGCTGTGTGAGCTGCTGTTCGGGTACGCCAGCATGACCACCGCGGACGCGAGGTACGTCGGTGAGGCGTTCGCCGCGTTCTCGCTCGGCCTGCTGCCGTTCGTCATCTTCCAGCTGCTGCTGCGGGTGTTCTACGCGATGCGCGACAGCCGGACCCCGGCCATCATCGGGTTCCTGACCATGATCGCCACCGTGATCGGGAACTTCATCGTGCTGGCCATGCTGCCGCCCGGCCAGGTGGTGATCGGCATGGCCTTCGTCTACGGGCTCACCAGCGTGTTCAGCGCGGCGATCGCCTGGCGGCTGCTGAACCGGCAGGTCGGCAGCCTGGACGGCCGGCTGGTGACCCGCAGCCTGGTGCGCATGCACGTGGCGACGATCCCGGCCCTGATCTTCGCCATCGTGACCATCGTCACGGTGGGCGTGATCCTGCACCCCGGCCCGGTCTACGGGTTCGTCATCTCGCTGGTCGGCGGGGGTGGCGCCCTGCTGCTCTACGTCATCGTGGCCAAGGCGCTGCACGTGGAGGAACTGAGCCAGCTGATGCGGATGGTGGGCGGCCGGTTCGGCCGCGGCCCGCAGGGAAGCCCGGCCCGGTGATGGCGTATGCCAGGTGTCCAGCGCATGTCAAGCCCATGACCGGCCTGGGATGTGCGACGCGGACGTGGGACCATGGACATGAGAGTTTGACGCCTATCGCGTATAACGGTTTACACGGGGCCGTTCGCTCGTAGCCCTGCGGGGAGGGCAAAGCGTCTTACCATTAGGGACACGACCGCGCTGTGGGGATAACTCCGCCGATCCGCTGGGGACCTGGAAGGAGGGTCGAGAGCCAGTCCTGCTCTTGACGGGTGACTCATGAGCACATACACCTCTGAACCGGGAACCAGGCTGGCAGGCCGCTACCGCCTCGAGGATCAGGTTGACGCGGGCGGTGGGTGGGCGCTGTGGAAGGCGATCGACGAGATCCTGGCCCGCGCCGTCACCGTCCTGATGTTCGCGGAGAACTTCCCCCGCGTCCGGGAGGCGGTCACCGCGGCCCGGGCCGCGAGCCGCCTGAACGACTCACGCCTGTCGCAGGTGTTCGACGTCGATGACTCGGGTGAGCGGGCCTACATCGTCATGGAGTGGGTGGCCGGCGAGTCGCTGGCCGACATGCTCAGCGATGGTCCGCTGGACCCGCCGTGGGCCGCCGCTCTCGTGGCCGAAGCGGCCCAGGCCATCTCCGTGGCCCACGCGGCCGGACTGGCCCACCTCCGGCTGGTCCCCGGCTCGCTGCGCTGGACGTCCGGTGGCGGGGCGAAGATCACCGGCCTGGGCATGGACGCCGCCATCGCGGGTGCGGGTACCGACGAAGACGGGGCCGAAGACCCGGCGGTGGTGGACACCCGCCACCTGGCCTGGCTGATGTACGCCGCGGTGACCGGCTACTGGCCGGGTCCGCAGGATACCGGGCTGCCGCCCGCCCCCACCATCGACGGGTCGGTCTGCACGCCGCGGCAGGTGTCCGCGGGCGTGCCCGCCAGCGTCGACTCGATCATCTCCCAGGGCATGTTCGGCCGGCAGGCGCGCAACGGCCAGACGATCAGCACCCCGCTGGAGTTCGCGGACGCGCTGGCCGAGGTCGCGGCGCCCGCGGTACCGACCCCGGTGCCGTTCGACGAGGTTGAGCACACCAGCTGGCAGGCCGGCGGCCAGACGGCCCGGTACAACAGCCCGCCGGCCGACCCGCCACCGTGGAGCGTGCCCGGGTCGGGTGCACCCCGGGCGGTTCACGGCGGTCACGGTGGCCGACCCGGACGCGGCGGTCGGCCGCGGTCCAGCGGCCCGGCCAAAGCCCTGGTCAGCGCGTTGGTTGTGCTCGTTCTGATCGCGGTGGCCGCGGTGGTCTATGCGTTCATCCACTCGGCGGGGGGCGGAAGCAGCAAGGCCAGCGGCGGCGGGAGCGGTAGCACCAGCAAGTCCGCCAGCCCGTCCACCGCGTCCAACGTGGTGCTGAAGCCGGTGAGCGCCACCGCCGTCGACAACCCGGGCCAGGCGGCTGCGGTGATCGACGGCAGCGCCACCACCGACTGGCGCTCGCAGTTCTACATCGGCAACCCGGTCTTCGGCGGCCTCAAGAAGGGCACCGGCCTGCTGCTCGATATGGGGACGCAGGTCAAGCTCAGCCAGGTCGACGTCCAGTTCGGCAGCCCCTGCTGCACCTCAATCCACATTGACCTGGGCAACTCGGCCAGCCCGGCCTCGGAGAGTGGCTTCAGCACGGTGGCCAGCTCGACCAAGGCGGTGGCGACGACCAAGTTCAGCGTGAGCAGCTCAGCCAAGGGCCGTTACGTGCTGCTCTGGTTCACCAGCCTGCCCCCGCTGCCAGGAAACTCGAACGAATACGAGGCTCAGGTCTACAACGTGGTCGTGCGCGGGTCCAGCTGAAGCCACTGGCGCACCCGTGACCAACAGTAGCCTTCAGGCACTTTCCGACGCTCAGCTCCTCGAGCGCCACCTCGAAGGCGATACCGAAGCCTTCGGGCTGTTGTTCCTGCGGCACCGGGACCGGCTGTGGGCGGTCGCGCTGCGGACGCTGTGTGACCCGGAAGAAGCGGCCGACGCCCTGCAGGAAGCGATGATCTCGGCGTTCCGCCGGGCAGGCGACTTCCGGGGCGACTCGGCCGTGACCACCTGGCTGCACCGCATCGTGGTCAACGCCTCGCTGGACCGGCTACGCCGTAAGGCCTCCCACGCGGCCAGCTCGGTCGGGGACGAGGGCACCCTCGACCTGCTGGCGGCCCAGGGCCCCGCGCCCGCCACCATCGACCCGGCCAGCCTCCGGGACACGACCCTGGACGTGGAGGCCGCGCTGCGGCTCATCCCACCGGAGCAGCGGGCCGCGCTGGTCCTGGTCGACATGCTCGGGTACCCGGTGGCCGACGCCGCCGCCGTGCTGGAGATCTCGGTCGGGACGGTCAAGAGCCGCTGTGCCCGCGGCCGGGCCCGGCTGCTGCCGCACCTGGCGCACCTGCGCGGGCGGGGCCTGGATCGCGGTCTTGGCGCAGAAGACGGAAATTCACGGAACCGTACCGCCACCGGCAGCGTCTCACCTGGGCAGGGAGGAGATGGATGAAGCGTCACTCGGCGCATGTGGATGCGAACGTTCTGGCTGAGCTCAGCGCAGGACTGATCAGCGGTAAGCGCGCAACCCGGCTTCACGCCCACCTGGCGGGCTGCCAGCAGTGTGCGCGGCTGAGCGCGGGACTGACCGAGATCAGCGCGCTGCTGGCCTCGGTTCCCTCGCCGGCCATGCCGGAGTCGGTGACCCGGCAGCTGCAAACGACGCTGACGCGGGAAGCGGCCGAGCGGTCCGCGCGGGTGACCGCGCCGGCCCAGGCCGCCAGCGGTGGCGGATCAGATCGCGTACTGCCTTTCCGCAGCGGCGCACCGAGGGGCCGGCGGGGCTTCACCGGACCGGTGGCGGCGCGCGTTTTTGCCGCTGCGGCCGCGGCCTGCGTGGTGGCGGCGGGCGGCTACACGGTGGCCCAGCTCACCTCGGGCGGCTCGGCGCCCTCCTCCGGCCACCACCAGGCGGGAGCAGTGGCGGGCGTGAGCGCGAGCAGCAGGCCCGCGGCGCTGCCCTTCATCGGCCTGACCCCGGCCCACGGGTCGGGCGGGGCGAACTTCCTGTCGTTCAAGGTGATCAACAGCGGCATCGACTACCAGTCCGTGACCCTCAGCGCCCAGATCAAGACCGAGCTGGGTCACGCCGCCGCCCTCGGCCCGGCCCGGTCGTCCGGAGCCAAGTTCCTGCACGCCCCCAGCACCCAGCAGTACGCCTGCGTCATGGACGTGACCGGCGACATCGAGCCCGCGATGGTGGATTCGGCGCGCTACAACGGCAGCCCGGCCACCATCATCGCCCTGGCCCACGTGGGGAATCAGGTCAGTCAGGCCTGGGTGGTGGGGCCGTCCTGCTCGGCCGATAACCCCGACATCCTGGCGTACGTGAAGCTGCCCACGTCGGGCGGCTGACCGGCTTGTTCTCCCTGCTGCCCGCAGGAATCAAAGCACCCTAGGATCGGTTGAATCCCGTGCAGTCAAGGAAGGGCAGCAAGAATGACCGCCGTGCGCAATGTCATCATCATCGGATCCGGTCCGTCCGGATACACCGCCGCGGTCTACGCGGCGCGCGCGCGGCTTGAGCCGCTCCTGTTCGAGGGCTCAGTGACCGCGGGCGGCGCGCTGATGCAGACCACGGACGTGGAGAACTTCCCTGGCTTCCCCGACGGCGTCCTCGGCCCCGAGCTGATGGAATCGCTGCGGAAGCAGGCCGAGCGCTTCGGCGCGGAGCTCGTCACCGACGACGTGACGTCGGTCGACCTCACCGCCAACCCCAAGGTTGTGCGGACCAACGACGAGACCTACCTGGCCAAGTCGGTCATCATCGCCACCGGCTCGCGCTACCGCGAGCTGACCATCCCGGGTGAGAAGAAGCTGTCCGGGCACGGGGTGTCCTGGTGTGCCACCTGTGACGGTTTCTTCTTCCGTGAACAGGACATCGCGGTCGTGGGCGGCGGTGACTCGGCCATGGAGGAAGCCACCTTCCTCACCCGGTTCGCCAAGTCCGTGACCGTCGTCCACCGGCGGGACACGCTCCGCGCGTCCAGGATCATGCAGGATCGGGCCTTCGACAACCCGAAGATCAGGTTCCAGTGGGACAGCGAGCCGATCGAGGCGATCGGTGACACCAAGCTCACCGGCCTGAAGGTGCGCAACGTCACGACGGGCGCCGAAAGCGTGGTGCCGGTCAGCGGCCTGTTCATCGCCATCGGCCACGACCCGCGCAGCGAGCTGTTCACCGGCCAGCTGGACATCGACGCGGAAGGCTACCTGCAGGTCCAGAGTCCCACCACCCAGACCAAACTCGATGGTGTGTTCGCCTGCGGCGACGTGGTCGACCACATCTACCGGCAGGCGGTCACGGCCGCCGGGTCCGGATGCGCCGCCGCCATCGACGCGGAGCGCTGGCTGGCCAGCCAGGAAGACTGATTTCCACCATCATTGATCGATCAAGAACGAGGGAAGTGAACGTTTGTGGGCGCGACCAAGGTAGTCACCGACGCAACATTCGACCAGGAAGTCCTGAAGAGCGACAAGCCGGTAGTCGTTGACTACTGGGCTGAGTGGTGCGGCCCCTGCCGCATGGTCGCTCCGGTCCTGGAGGAGATCGCGTCTGAGAACGCGGAAAAGATCCAGGTCGTGAAGCTCAACATCGACGAGAACCCGACCATCGCCCAGAAGTACGGCATCATGGCCATCCCGACCATGAACGTGTTCTCTGGCGGCCAGGTGGTCAAGCAGATCGTCGGGGCCAAGCCCAAGTCGGCGATGCTCAAGGAGCTTGCCGAGTTCCTCTGAGTCTCACGGCGTGAGGGGGGCGGGGGACCGCTTCGGCGGCGCTGATCCGGGTGCTGGTAACAGCACCCCGGTACCGAGGTGTGACTCTGGGGGGACACCCCCCAGACCCCCCGAGCGCCGCCTACGGGCCGCCCGCGCCC
>CAXUJF010000347.1:6126-6769 GCA_964250865.1 uncultured Streptosporangiaceae bacterium | reverse complement strand
CCCTCGGGCCGTCACGGTCAGCCGAGGACGTCCTGGCGCCGGTGCTCCAGGCTCGGGATCGACCGGCGCACCTGAGCGGTGAAACCGGTGTCCACCTCGGCCACGCCGACCCCGGGGAACGGGCCCAGGTCGAGCCGGACCGTGCCCATCGGGTCGATGAGCACGCTGCGGCCGATGCCGGTGGGGGCCCTGGTCGGCGGCTCGTCCGGGTCGGGTACCTGGCCCGCGGCCCCCACCCACACGGTGTTCTCGATGGCCCGGGCGCGGGCCAGCGTGATCCAGTGCTCTTCCTTGAACAGGCCCGCGCCCCAGGCGGCCGGCATCACGATCAGGTCGGCGCCCCGGCTGGTCAGCGTGCGGGTCAGCTCGGGGAAGCGCAGGTCGTAGCAGATCTGCAGGCCGACGCTGAGGCCGTCCAGCTTGGCCAGCACGGCCTCGTCTCCCGGCGCGACCAGGGCCGACTCCTGCTGGCCGAACGCGTCGAACAGGTGCAGCTTGCGGTAGGCCGCGACGAGCTCACCGGTCCGGTCGAACAGCACCGCCGTGTTGTAGACCCGGCCGTCCTGCGACGGGGTGAAGATGCCCGCGACCAGCGCCACCCCCGCGGCCCCGGGCAGCGCCGGGCTGCCGAACACCAGGGGGG
>CAXUJF010000347.1:4405-6116 GCA_964250865.1 uncultured Streptosporangiaceae bacterium | reverse complement strand
GAAATGCTCGTTCATGCTCAGCCCGACGCCCCCGTCCTCGCACGGCGTGAGCACCGGGTAGCCCGCCGCCCGGCACGCGCCATGGAGGTAGAACACCGAGTGCCCGCCGACATACGCGGCCAGGTCGGCGCCGAACGAGCCGTCCACCGGCGCGGCCACCGGCCGGGGATCGCAGCCGAACCGGATCTGGGTGGCCTCGGGGAACACGGCCAGGTCGGCGCGGGCGGCGGCGGCCTCGGCCAGGGCGGCACGGACCCGGTCCAGGTTGACCGACGGCTGGGAGCTGACCGGGATCTGGCAGAGCGCGACTCGCATGCTCCCAGCCTAAGCCGCCCGGGCCACCCCAGCCCGCCCGGCATGATGTCATAAGCCTGTGCGTAGACCACTGCTGAGCCAGCGCCTTACCGGTATGGGCACCACGATCTTCGCCGAGATGTCCGCGCTGGCCGTGCGGACCGGCTCGGTCAACCTGGGTCAGGGTTTCCCCGACACCGACGGGCCGCCGGCCGTGGCCCAGGCCGCCGCGGACGCGGTGCTGCAGGGCCGGGGCAACCAGTACCCACCCGGTCCCGGTGTCCCCGAGCTGCGCCGGGCCATCGTGGACCACCAGCGCCGGTTCTACGGCCTGGAGTACGACCCGGACACCGAGGTGCTGGTCACCGCGGGGGCGACCGAAGCCATCGCCGCGGCCATGCTCGCCCTGGTCGAGCCGGGCGACGAGGTCATCGCGTTCGAGCCCTACTACGACTCCTACGCGGCGTCGATCGCGATGGCGGGCGGCACCAGGGTGCCGGTCACGCTGCGGCCGCCGGACTTCCGCCCGGACCTGGCCGCGCTGGCCGCCGCGGTCACCCCGCGGACCCGGGCCATCCTGCTCAACTCGCCCCACAACCCGACCGGCGCCGTGTTCACCCGCGAGGAGCTGACCGCCATCGCGCGGATCGCGGTCAGCCGCGACCTGCTGGTCGTGACCGACGAGGTGTACGAGCACCTGGTGTACACCGGGGAGCACGTCCCGCTGGCCACGCTGCCCGGGATGCCCGAGCGCACGGTGTCGATCAGCTCGGGCGGCAAGACGTTCTCGTTCACCGGCTGGAAGATCGGCTGGGTCACCGGTCAGCCGGAACTGGTCGCCGCGGTCCGGGTGGCCAAGCAGTTCCTGACCTACGTCAACGGCGGGCCGTTCCAGTACGCGATCGCCGAGGCGCTGGCCCAGCCCGACGCCTACTTCACCGCCCTGCGGGACGACCTGCGGATGAAGCGGGACCTGCTCAGCGGCGGCCTGGCCGAGCTGGGCTTCGAGGTCTACCCCACCGACGGGACGTACTTCGTCACCACCGACATCGCCCCGCTGGGGGAGACCGACGGGATCGAGTTCTGCGCCCGGCTGCCGGAACGGGCCGGGGTGGTGGCCATTCCCAGCGTGGTGTTCTACGACCACAAGGAGGCGGGCCGGACCCAGGTCCGGTTCACGTTCTGCAAGCGGCCCGAGGTGCTGAAGGAGGGGCTGGCCCGGCTGGCCGCGGCCCGGCTCAACCCGGGCATCACCGGCACCAGCCGCGCTCCGCTGGACCCCCCGCCGCCGGATCTCCCACCGATCCCTGAGCTGGACCTCTCTCAGCTGGACGCCGCGCAGCTGGGCCTGGCCCGGCTAGACCCCATCCAGGAGGACCCGGCCCAAGTGGACACCGCCCAGGAGGAGCCAGCCCAG
>CAXUJF010000347.1:0-4305 GCA_964250865.1 uncultured Streptosporangiaceae bacterium | reverse complement strand
CAGCCCAGCCGGCCCAGATGGAGCCGGCCCTGCTCCGTGCGGCCGAGGCGGCCACGGGCTTCATGCCGGCCGACGAGGGGCAGGCCCTGTACGAGACCGCGCTGGCCTACGCCCCGGTCGGCCCGGTCATGGAGATCGGCACCTACTGCGGCAAGTCCACCATCTACCTGGCCGCCGCGGCCCGGCAGCACGGCCAGACCGTGCTCACCGTCGACCACCACCACGGGTCCGAGGAGCACCAGGAGGGCTGGGAGTACCACGACACCTCGCTGGTCGACCCGGGCACCGGGCGGATCGACACGCTGCCGCGCTTCCGGCGGGCGATCGCCGCCGCCGGGCTGGAGGACGACGTGGTGGCCATCGTGGGCCGGTCGGACCGGGTGGCCCAGGTGTGGCGGGGTCTGCTCGGCCTGGTGTTCATCGACGGCGGGCACACCGACGAGGCCGCCCAGGCCGACTACGAGGGCTGGGCGGCCAAGGTGACGCTGGGCGGGGCCCTGGCCATCCACGACGTGTTCGCCGATCCGGCCGACGGCGGGCAGGCGCCGTACCGCATCTACCAGCGGGCGCTGGAGTCCGGCGAGTTCACCGAGGTCCGGGCGGCGGGCTCGCTACGGGTGCTCGAACGCATCCTGCCGTCCACCGGCTGACCCGGAGGCGCAGTCACAGTCGGCCGACGAGCCGGCCAGGGCGCCCGGGCCCGCTTCCACATCGCGGAACACGTTGGCGCCCCCGGTCGTGCCGGACAGTGCGTCGGCGGCCAGGATCACGGCCGCGGCCGTCCACGCGCTGCGCTCGCCCGGGTAGTGCTGCCGGTGGGCGAACTGCCAGCCGGTCCAGTAGGCGCCGTCGCTGTCCCGCAGGTGCTGGACGTCGGCGAACAGCCGGGCGGCGGCCGCGCTCTGGCCTGCGGCGTGCAGGGCCAGCACCAGCTCGCAGCTCTCGGCCCCGGTCACCCAGGACTGGCCGTCCACACAGCGCACGCCCAGGCCCGGCACCACGAACGTGTCCCAGCTCTGCGCCAGCCGCCGGTCCGCGGCCGGACCGCGCAGCACGCCGCCCAGCACCGGGTAGTACCAGTCCATCGAGAACTGGTCCTTGTCCGCGAACGAGGTGGGGTGCCGGGCCACCGCGTGGGCCAGCTGGTCGGCGGCCAGCTCCCAGTCCGGCTGGGACTGGCCCAGCTGGCCGGCCAGGGCCACCGCGCAGCGCAGGCTGTGGTGGATGCTGGAGCACCCGGTCAGCAGGGCGTGGCCGCCGGGGACGCCGTTGGCGTCGCGTTCCCAGGCGATCTCGCCGCCGGGGGCCTGCAGGTCCAGCACCCATTCGACGGCCCGGCGGACCGTGGGCCACATCCGGGCCGCGAACGCCCGGTCGCCGGTGACCTGCAGCTCGTGCCACACCCCGGCGGCCACGTAGGCGGCGTGGTTGCTCTCGGCCGCCGCGTCGGTCACGGTCCCGGCCACGATCGTGCGCGGCCACGACCCGTCGGGGCGCTGCTAGCGGCGCAGCCAGGCGTAGGCCCGCCCGGCCGGGCCGCCCGCGCCGGCCGCGCTCAGCGCCATCGCGCACTCGATGTGGTCCCACACGTCCACGTGGCCGTCGGGCCAGCCGATCGCGCCGGACGGCTCCTGCACCGCAGCGATGCTCTGGGCCGTGGCCTGCACGCTGGCCGCGCTGAGCACCCCTGGGACGGCCGGGACGCGCGGGGCCGGGACGCCCGGGACGGCCGGCGTCACGAGGTGAGGCTGGCGTACACGACCACGCTCTTGCCGATCAGCGGGTTCAGCGCCTGCTCGGCCAGCCGGGTGGCGGCCGGCCGTTTCATGATGTCCCAGACCAGCATCCGGTGGTACGCCTTGGGCACCGGATGGTCGTCGTTACTGACTCCGACCAGGCACTTCATCCACCAGTAGGGCGAGTGCAGGCCGTGCGCACGGTGGTGCCCGCCGATCGCGAACCCGGCTCGCCGCAGCTTGGCTTCCAGCTCCAGCCGGGTGTAGATGCGCACGTGGCCGCCTGGTACCTCGTGGTACTCGCGGGACAGCCCCCAGCAGATCCGCTCCGGCAGCCAGGCCGGCACGGTCACGGCCAGCACGCCCCCGGGTCGCAGCACCCGGGCCACCTCGTCCATGGCCCGCTGGTCGTCCAGGATGTGCTCGAACACCTCGGCCGCGATGACCCGGTCGAACGAGCCGTCGGCGAACGGCAGCCGGGTGGCGTCGCCCGACACCGCTGCGCTGCCTGCCTCCGGCGGAGCCTCGCCCTCGGCCCGCATGGCCCCGCACATCCCGGCCACCGCGGCCAGTTCCTGGCGGTCCAGGTCGAAGGGGACCACCCGGGCGCCCCGGCGGTAGGCCTCGAACGCGTGCCGCCCGTTGCCGGCCCCCACGTCCAGGACGCGGTCGCCCGGGGCGATCTGCAGCCGGCTGTAGTCGACCGTCAGCACGGTGGTGTTCCCTTCCTGGCCCAGCGCGTCCCGGCCTGGCCCGCGATGACCTGCCGGTAGCGGTCCGCGGTGGCCTGGGCCACGGCCGGCCAGGCGAACCGTTCCTGGACCCGCAGCCAGGCCCGCTGGGACAGCTGTTCCCGTTCGGCGCGATGGTCGTGCAGCCGCCGCAGGACCGCGGCCAGCTCTTCCGGGTCGCCCGGCCTGACCAGCACGGCGGCGTCCCCGGTGACCTCGGGCAGCGCGCCCGCGCGGCTGGCCACCAGCGGCGTGCCCGACGCCATGTGCTCGACCGCGGGCAGCGAGAAGCCCTCGTACAGCGACGGCACCGCGGCGATCTCCGCGCTGGCCAGCAGGGTGGCCAGGTCTTCGTCGCTGAGCCCGGAGGTGAACCGGACCCGGTCCGCCAGCGACAGCTCGGCGATCAGCCGCTCGGTCGGCCCGCCCGGGGTGGGCTTACCCACCACGACCAGGTGCACGTCCCGTTCGGTGGCCAGCTTGGCCACCGCCCGCAGCAGCACGCTCGCGCCCTTGACCGGCGAGTCGGCGCTGGTCACGGCGACGATCCGGCCCGGCACCCGGGGCGTGTCCCGGGGATGGAAGACGCGGGTGTCGACCCCGAGCGGGATGATGTCCACGCTGCCCGGGCGGAGCCGGAAGTCGCGGTAGATGTCCCGGCGCGACGATTCGGACACCGTGATGACCGGGCCGGCCTGAGCCACCCGGCGGGCCACCCGGGCCTGCATGCGGACGAACCCGTACCAGCGCCGCTTGGACAGCCGGGCCAGGCCGCGGGTCGCGTCCAGCTCGATCTGGCGGTCCACGCTGATCGGGTGGTGGATGCTGGTCACCAGGGGCAGGCCGAGCCGGGGGATGCCCAGCAGCCCGTAGCCCAGGGTCTGGTTGTCGTGCACCACGTCGAAGTCGGCCCGCCGGTCCCGCAGCACCCGCCGCGCGCGCAGGCTGAACGTGAGCGGCTCGGGGAACCCGCCGGTCCACATGGTGGTGGTCTCCAGCACGTCGACCCAGTCCCGGTACTCGTCCCGGCGCGGGGTGCGGAACGGGTCCTCGTCCCGGTACAGGTCGAGGCTGGGCACTTCCCGCAGCACCGGGCCCGGGTCCAGGTCGGGGTAGGGCTGGCCGGAGAACACTTCCACGGTGTGGCCGAGCGCGGCCAGTTCGCGGCTCAGGTGCCGGACGTAGACGCCCTGGCCACCGCAGTGGGCCTTGCTCCGGTAGGACAGCAGCGCCACCCGGAGCGGACGGCTCACGATGGTCACGCGGTTCACCATCCTCGTCCGCTGCGCCGGCGAACCCAGCGTTGCCGGGGGTCTTAGGAGGCGAACATTACCATTCAGTAGTCCTGGCGCGGATGCGAAGCCTGGGGCCGCTGAGGCTGTCCGCGACCCGCCCGAGACGGCCGATCGGACCCCTGGCATGAATCCATGCGAGAACTTACGATGTGAATGAATCTGTACACGCCGGCCAGCAAGCGAGGGACGATGGAGGGCCGCGGCCAAGGTGTCCCCGCTGACGCGCTGCTGACGCTGCTGGACGGGCGCCGTCTGTCGCCCGCGCAGCGCCGGATCGCCCAGTATCTGCTCGACCACATGCCGGACTCGGCCTTCTTGTCCAGTGTGGTGCTGGCCCGGCGGGCCGGGGTCAGCCAGCCGTCGGTGACCCGGTTCGCGGCCGCGCTCGGGTTCTCCGGCTATCCCGCCTTCCGGGACGCGCTGCGCACCATCGCGCTCGACGCTCCCGGGGCCGCCACCCTGGCCGGCGTCCCCGGCCCGGCCGGCCGGCCCGGTCCCGGGGGGGGCGCCGGCCGGCGGGGCCGCCCCCGGGCCCCCCCCGCC
>CAXUJF010000346.1:0-6776 GCA_964250865.1 uncultured Streptosporangiaceae bacterium | reverse complement strand
CCGGACGGGGCGTACTACGTCCTCTGCGATACCCGCGCGGTGGACCCGGGAGCCGACGACGTCGCCTTCGCCCGCCGATTGGTGACCGAGGTAGGGATCGCTGCGGTGCCCGGCTCGAGCTTTCGCGCCGACCCCGCACAGGGCCAGCACCGCCCCGGCCACCCGGCGGAGCACGCCACGGGTGGCGATGATCGCGGCCAGGCAGGCCAGTCCGGCCAGGGCCAGCGCCCCGGTTGCGGGCACCATGTCCTGGCCGGTGACGGTGATCGACCGCGACGGCAGCGGCTTCGGCTCGTCGTAGACGGCACGGGCCCAGCCCTGCCGGACGGCCAGCAGCGCCAGCCCGGCCCCGACCGCGCCCAGCAGCAGCATCAGCACGAACTCACGCCGGGGCCGGGAGACGGCCGGAGCGGGCGCGGCAGCAGCGGCGGGCGCGGGATCAGCCATCAGCGGTGACCGGTTCGGGCCGCTCCCCCACCATCGCGTGCAGGCGGTCGGCGTCGAAGCAGGTGCGGTCGCCGGTGTGGCAGGCCGCGCCGACCTGGTCGACCTGAACCAGGACGGTGTCGCCGTCGCAGTCCAGCGCCACCGACTTGACCCACTGCTGGTGGCCGGAGGTCTCGCCCTTGACCCAGTATTCCTGGCGGCTGCGGGACCAGTAGGTGCAGCGGCCGGTGGTGATCGTGCGGTGCAGTGCTTCGTCGTCCATCCAGCCGACCATCAGCACCTCGCCGGTGTCATGCTGCTGGGCGACCGCCGGGAACAGGCCAGCGTCGTCACGCTTGAGGCGACGGGCGATCTCGGGATCCAGGGCAGACGGTTGGGCGGCAGTGCTCATGGCAGCCAGCCTAGCCAAGGCACGCTATCGCCGGGCCTGGAGCACCCCCTACCATGCCCGGATGGGATATTCGCGGGACGAGCGGCTGGGACTGTGCGCCACGCTGGCCGAGATGGGTCCGGACGCACCGACGCTGTGCGCGGGCTGGACGGCCCGGGACCTCGCGGCCCATCTGGTGCTGCGCGAGCACCGGATCGACGCCAGCGCGGGTATCCCGGGTGGCCCGCTGGCCGGATACACCGCACGAGTGCAGCAGCGACTGGCCAGCCGAACCCCGTTCGAGCAGCTGATCGAGACGATTCGCAGCGGGCCGCCCAAGCTGTCCCCGTACGGGCTGCCGGGCATGGACGAGCGGATCAACACGGTCGAATTTTTCGTGCACCACGAGGACCTGCGGCGCGGGCCAGCGGGCTGGAAGCCGCGAGAACTCACCGGCGGGCTGTCCGACGCGCTGTGGGACCGGCTCAAGCTGGCCCGGTTCTTGCTGCGCAAGGTGCGGATCGGGGTCGAGTACGCCCGGGAAGATGGTGCCGTTGACCGGGCCGCCGAGGCAGGCGCGGATGGCCAGCCTGCGTCCTACCGGATGACGGTACGGCGCGGCACCCCGGTGGTGACCGTGATCGGTACGCCCGCGGAGCTCACCCTCTACACCGCGGGACGGCGATCGGCGGCCCAGGTCAGGCTGGACGGCACGACGCCGCGATCGAGATGATGTCCCAGGTGACCTGGCGACTCTGAGGCGCGGGAGTTTGTTAAAAAATAAAATAATCAGGAACGCATCTCGCGCTTGAGCCGGGCCAGTTCGGCGTCGACGTCGTCGCGGGCGACCGGGGTGGCGCTCGGAGTGCTCTCCACCGTCCAGGCCGGGGCCGGGGTGATCTCCCGGCCAGGCTGGACCCGTTCGTCACGGACCTCGTGCTTGCGGGCCGCCTTGTCCTGCTTGACCTCGGCGCGGCGCTCCCGGGCCAGCTTGTACTGGCTGTGGGCCTTGACCGCGATGGCGATGATCAAGCCGATGACGAGGGCGATGACCGCCCACTCCAGCAGCCGGAAGACCGACTCGATGATGATGAAGGCGATCAAAGCGCCGAGCGCGATCATGACGACCTTAGCCCACCGCATCAGCCGCCCCCTTTCTGCGGCTACACACGCCCTGATGGGGCATGTACTACACACGAGCTTACTCGCGAGTGCGTAATACTGGGCGATGCCGGCCAGGGGATCCTAGCTCCGGCCGCCCGGGAGGGAGAAGGAGCGCATTATGCACGCACTGGGCATCGATATCGGCGGTACCGGGATGAAGGCCGCGCCGGTCGACTTGGAGACCGGCAAGTTCCTGGCCGACCGGGTGAAGATCGCCACCCCGCACCCGGCGGTGCCGGATGCGGTGGCCGAAGTCGTGCAGAAACTCGTGGCCGCCTTCTCCTGGTCAGGCCCGATCGGCTGCACGTTCCCGGGTGTGGTGATGAACGGCGTCACCCGCACCGCAGCCAACCTGGACAAGGCCTGGATCGGTATCGACGCGCAGGCGCTGATGGCCAAGGCGGCCGGCCAGGACATCCGGCTCATCAACGACGCGGACGCGGCCGGCGTGGCCGAGATGACGTTCGGCGCCGGTAAGGGCGAGCCGGCCACGGTGTTCATGGTCACGTTCGGGACCGGCATCGGCAGCGCACTGTTCGTCGACGGCATCCTGGTCCCCAACACCGAGTTCGGGCACCTGGAGATCCGGGGCAAGGACGCCGAGGAGCGCGCGTCCGAGCGGGCCAAGGTCGCGGGCGACATGAGCTGGAAGCACTGGGCCAAGAACGTCAACGAGTACCTGGATCACGTCGAGGCGCTGGTGTCCCCGGCGCTGATCATCGTCGGCGGCGGGATCAGCAAGCAGTCGGACAAGTTCCTGCCCCTGATGACGGGACTGCAGGCCAAGGTGGTGCCGGCTGGGATGTTCAACGACGCGGGCATCACCGGTGCGGCGATGTCGGCCCACCCGAGCTCGGCCGCTCCGGCGCGCGCGGGCGCGGGGGCCAGCGGGACCACCGTGGTGGCGGGTAACCAGGAGGCGCGGGACGGCAGCGGCACCAGCGGCGACCAGGGACTGCCGGGGTTCCCGGACCCAGGGCTGCCGCCGGGCTAGCCGGCGTTAGCGGACGGGGCGGCCGGCGGCGCGCAGAGCGTCCTTGACCTGGCCGATGCGCAGGGCGCCGAAGTGGAACACGCTGGCCGCCAGCACCGCGTCGGCGCCGGCGTCGATGGCGGGGGCGAAGTGGCCGAGCCGGCCCGCGCCCCCGCTGGCGATGACCGGCACGCTGACCACGTCCCGGACCGCCGCGATCAGCTCCAGGTCGAAGCCGGCCTCGGTGCCGTCGGCGTCCATGGAGTTGAGCAGGATCTCGCCGGCGCCCAGTTCGGCACCCCGGCGGGCCCAGTCCACGGCGTCGATGCCGGTGCCGGTGCGACCGCCGTGGGTGGTGACCTCAAATCCACTGCTGCCTGCCGGGGCCGGGCCGCTGAAACGGCGGGCGTCGACGGACAGCACGACGCACTGGGAACCGAACCGGCGGGCCGCCTCGCCCAGCAACTCCGGGCGGGCGATGGCGGCGGTGTTGAGCGACACTTTGTCCGCGCCGGCCCGCAGCAGCCGGTCCACGTCGTCCTCGCTGCGGACCCCGCCCCCCACGGTCAGCGGGATGAAGACCTGCTCGGCGGTGCGGCGCACCACGTCGTAGGTGGTCTCCCGGCTGCCGCTGGAGGCGGTGATGTCGAGGAAGGTCAGTTCGTCGGCGCCTTCGGCGTCGTAGGTGGCGGCCAGTTCGACCGGGTCCCCGGCGTCCCTCAGGTCCCGGAAATTGATCCCCTTGACCACCCGGCCGGCGTCCACGTCCAGGCAGGGAATGACCCGGACCGCGACCGTCACGGGGACACCGTCGTGAGCGCGGTCTCGAGCGCCGCTTCCAGGGTGAACGCGCCGGCGTAGAGGGCCTTGCCGACGATCGCGCCCTCGACTCCGAGCGGGACGAGACCGGCGATGGCCTCCAGGTCGGCCAGGCTGGAGACGCCACCGCTGGCCACGACCGGGCGGCTGGTGCGGGCGCACACGTCCCGCAGCAGGTCCAGGTTGGGCCCGCGCAGCGTGCCGTCCTTGGTCACGTCGGTGACCACGTACCGGGCGCAGCCGTCGGCGTTCAGCCGGTCCAGCGTCTCGTACAGGTCGCCGCCCTCGGAGGTCCAGCCGCGGGCGGCCAGCCGGGTACCCCGCACGTCCAGGCCGACCGCGATCTGGTCGCCGTGCCGGGCGATGACCGAGCGGACCCAGTCTGGGTCCTCCAGCGCCGCGGTGCCGATGTTGACCCGGGTGCAGCCGGTGGCCAGCGCCGCGGCCAGCGAGGCGTCGTCGCGGATGCCGCCGGACAGTTCGACGTGGAGGTCGAGCCGGCTCACCACGTCGCCCAGCAGCTGCGCGTTGGAGCCCCGCCCGAACGCCGCGTCCAGGTCGACCAGGTGGATCCAGTCGGCGCCGGCCCGTTGCCAGGCCAGCGCGGCCTCCATCGGGTCGCCGTAACCGGTCTCGGTGCCGGCCTCGCCCTGGACCAGCCGTACCGCCTGGCCGTCGGCCACGTCGACCGCGGGCAGCAGGGTGAGCGTCATCGAAGAGTCTCCAGCCAGTTGGACAACAGGGTGGCGCCGGCGTCCCCGGACTTTTCCGGGTGGAACTGGGTCGCGGCCAGCAGGCCGTCCTCGACCGCGGCCGCGAACGGTTCGCCGTGCGTGGCCCAGGTGATCTGGGCCGACGACTCCCGCAGCCGGGTCGCGCGGGCGTATCGCAGGCCGTAGGAGTGCACGAAGTAAAAGCGGGTGTTCGGCCCGATCCCGGCGAACAGCGCCGAACCCGCGGGCGGGGAAACCGTGTTCCAGCCCATGTGCGGCAGCACCGGCGCGTCCAGCCGTTCCACCGTGCCCGGCCACTGGCGGCAGCCCCCGGTGCGCAGGCCGTGCTCCTCACCGGTAGAGAACAGCACCTGCATGCCGACGCAGATGGCCAGCACCGGGCGGCCGCTGGCCAGCCGCTGGGCGATGAGCTTGTCGCCGCCGACGGCCCGTAGCCCGGCCATGCAGGCGGCGAACGCGCCCACCCCCGGCACGACCAGGCCGTCCGCGTCCTGGGCGGCGTCCGAATCGGCGGTCACCGTGACGTCCGCGCCGGCCCGGGCCAGGGCCCGTTCGGCCGACCGCAGGTTGCCCGAGCCGTAGTCCAGGACCACGACCTTCGGCTTGGCCGTCACCGCATGACCTTGGTGCCCGTAGCGGTCACCGCACGCCCCTGGTGGTCACCGCACGCCCCTGGTGGTCACAGCACGCCCCTGGTGGTCACAGCACGCCCCTGGTGGTCACAGCACGCCCTTGGTGCTGGGGATCCCGCCGGCCCGCGGGTCCGGCGCGACCGCGGTCCGCAAGGCCCGGGCCACCGCCTTGAACTGGGCCTCTACGATGTGGTGCGGGTTGCGCCCGTACAGCACCCGGACGTGCAGGCAGAACCCGGCCGAGGCGGCCATCGACTCAAAGATGTGCCGGGTCAGCGTGGTGTCGTAGCTGCCGATCAGCGGAGCCATGCCGTCCGGCTCCTCGTGCACCACGTACGGGCGCCCGGACAGGTCCACCGCCGCCTGGACCAGGGTCTCGTCCAGCGGGACCAGGCTGTCGCCGAACCGGGTGATCCCGGACTTGTCGCCCAGGGCCTCCCGCAGCGCCTGGCCCACCGCGATCGAGGTGTCCTCGACCGTGTGGTGGGCGTCGATCTCCACGTCGCCCTTGGCCCGGGCGGTCAGATCGAGCCCGCCGTGCTTGCCCAGCTGGGCCAGCATGTGGTCGAAGAACGGGACGCCGGTCGACACCTCGACGATGCCGATCCCGTCCAGGTCCAGCTCGACCAGGATCTGGGTCTCGTGGGTGAGCCGTTCGACGCGCGCCTTGCGTTCCCGGTTCACGCCGGTACCACCTCGCTCAGTACTTCGCTCAGGGCGCCCCGGAACGCCGCCATCTCCTCTTGTGTGCCGATCGAAACCCGCAGCCAGCCGGGCGGCCCCACCTGCCGGATCAGCACGCCCCGGTCGACCAGCTGCTGCCAGACCGCGTCGCGGTCGGCGAACTCGCCGAACAGCACGAAGTTGGCGTCGGAGTCGGCCACGGACAGGCCGAGGCCGCGCAGCCAGGCCACGCACTCATCCCGTTCGGCCCGCAGCGCGTCCACGCTGGCCAGCGGGTCCTGCGACCAGGCCAGCGCGGCCCGGGCCACGGCCTGGGTCACGGTGGACAAATGGTAGGGCAGCCGGACGATGAGCAGCTTCTTGATCAACTCGGGGCTGGCGGCCATATAGCCGACCCGGAGCCCGGCCATCGCGAACGCCTTGGACATGGTGCGGGTGACGACCAGGCGCGAATACTCCGGCAGCAGCGACAGCGCGCTCGGGGTCCCGGTCCGGCGGAACTCGGCGTAGGCCTCGTCGACCACGACCACGCCGGGCGTGGCCTCGCACACCGCCCGGACCACATCCAGCGAGACGGACGTGCCGGTCGGGTTGTTGGGCGAGGTCAGGAAGACGACCTCGGGGCGGGTGTCGCGGATCTGCGCCGCCGCCTTGTCCGGGTCGATGCTGAAGTCCTCCTCGCGGCAGGCCGCGAACCATTCCGTGCCGGTCACCCGGGAGATCAGCGGGTGCATGGAGTAGGACGGCTCGAAACCCAGTGCGGCGTGGCCGGGGCCGCCGAAGGCCTGCAGCAGTTGCTGGATGACCTCGTTGGAGCCGTTGGCCGCCCACACCTCGCCGGCGGTCAGGCCGTGGCCCAGGTAGCCGGCCAGGTCCTGGCGCAGGGCCACGGCGTCGCGGTCCGGGTACCGGTTCAGGCTCCCCGCCACCGCCGCCACCGCGTCGGTCACGGC
>CAXUJF010000345.1:0-6795 GCA_964250865.1 uncultured Streptosporangiaceae bacterium | reverse complement strand
TGATTGGGCTGATATTCGTGGGCCAGTTCGGCTCCGGTCACGGGCAGTTCGGCGCTGGCGGCCGGCGGCTTGCCCCTGGCGGCCGGGTCTACGGCGACCGGCTCCGCCATGTCGGCCGGGACCGGCGCCCCCAGCAGCGTGGGCATCCGGGGCAGCTCGCGGTCGACGTCCTGCTCGGTAACGACCGGGAACCCGTAAGCGGGCGTGTCGTCATCCGCCGTCGAGGCGGCCGTCGGGGGCGCAGCGGCGGCGGCCGTTGGGGCCGCTGGGGCCGCTGGGGGCGAAGAAGCGGCCTCCACATTCGCCGTCTCGACCGTCTCACCCGCCTCGGTGGTCTCATGACCCACTGCGGTTCCTCCAGCCTCTTCGGGCTCCTCAGCCGGCCCGGCGTGGGCAGCCCGTATCGGGTCCTCGCCCTGCGCGGCGTCTGCCGTCCGCGTGTCCTCGACCCATGCGGCGTCAGTCCCTGCGGCCTCTTCAGACCCTTCAACCAGCCCAGTCCCGGCCTCTTCAGGCTCTTGGGACTCCCCGCCCTCTTGCCACTCCTCAGCCGCGGAAGGCGCTACCGGATCGTCGGCCTGCCTGGCCACTGAAGCCTGCTCGGCCTCTCCGGCCACCTCGGCCTCTCCGGCCACCTCGGCCTCTCCGGCCACCTCGGCCTGAGGCTCCGCAGCCTCCCTGGCTCCTTCGGCCCGCCCAGCCTCTTCGGTCTCCCTGACCGTTTCGGTCTCTCCGGCCGCTTCAGCCTGCCCGCCTTCTGCGAACTCCCCAGCCACAGCAGGCTCCGCAACCACAGGAGGCTCCCCAGTCATGGACTCTCCCGCCGTGGGAGGCCAAACGACCACAGCAGCGGGAGGCTCCGCAACCACAGGAGCCTCCTGAGCTACGGACTCCCCAGCAGCGGGAGGCTCCACAGCCACGGGAGCCTCTTCAGCTACGGGCTCTCCAGTCACGGGAGCCTCTTCAGCCATGGGAGCATCTTCAGTTACGGCAGGCCGCTCAGCCTCTTCGGCCGCCTCAGTCGGTATGGCCTGTTCCGCACCTGCGGCCGCCTCGGCCTTGGCTGGCTCAGCGGGCTCAGCGGGCTCAGCGGGCTCTGGAGCCTCCTCGGCCATCGCCGGCTCGGTCTGGGCCACCCCAGGCGTCGCGGCTGGCCGACCCAGGCCGACGTCGGCTAGTCCGCCGTTCCGGGCCGCCTGGTTGCCCGCTGCCACCGGCTGCGCCGCGGAAGCCCCGGCCGCTTGCGCCTCTGGAGCGGGCAACGCCGCCCGCGCCGCGGGAGTGGCCTCGAGGGCCAGGACCGGGGCGTCCGGCGCCGGCCGGTCGTCCGGCTGCGGTGTCTGGATGTCGCGGTCGGACTTCGTGTGCTGCAGCGTGGAAATCCACAGGCTGAAGGCCAGCAGGACCAGGGCCCACGGCAGGGCCCAGACGGTCCCGTCCAGGGTTCGCCGCGGCAGCCGCAGGCCCGTCGCGTGGTACACGTCGGCCGCGCCGATCAGCGCCCCGGTGACCAGCACCGACAGCCAGGCGAACAACCGGGTCCACCAGCGCGCATTACGGAGCATCAGCGCGCACACGCAGCAGACCAGGAACACCGCATCGAGGATGCCCGGGTAGATCCGCACCACCGGGCTGGTGACCCCGGCGTCCCGGGCGATGTCGCGCACCGGAGTGTAGGACAGCGCGAAGGCGCCCGCCATGACGGCCAGGATGACGATGGCCACGGCGATGTTCCCGAGCACACGGCCAACGTTCCGGCGTCGCGGGGTGGCCCGCTTGGTCGCCGGGGGCTGCTCGCTCATGGGGGGAAGCCGTTCATGGCAGATCCCGCGTCCTTCCCTGGCCGGCCACGAAAGCATCGGCTGATAAAGGCGGCAATTCGCGGTATTCCGCGAAGATCAGCAAAGATCCTACGCATATTGGCCGCGCCACGCCCGACGCCGCGCCACGATGTGGTCACGGATTGCGCGCGGGTAAGGCTGCGCGTTCAGGTCGTATAATCCCGTAGCCTGATCAGCGTGACCTTGCGCCTCCATGACACCGAGACTCGCGACGTACGCGAATTCACGCCCCTGGTTCCGGGGCAGGTATCGCTGTACGTCTGTGGGGCTACGGTCCAGGCGCCACCGCATATCGGCCACCTGCGGGCCGGTCTCGCGTTCGATATTCTCGCGCGGTGGCTGGAAGCCAGCGGCTACCGGGTGATTTTCTGCCGAAATGTCACCGATATCGACGACAAGATAATTCGCGTCGCCGAGCAGGAGGACAACCCCTGGTGGGTGGTGTCCGAGCGCAACCAGCGCGCTTTCACCCACGCCTATGAGCTGCTGGGCTGCCGGCCGCCGGACGTTGAGCCGCGCGCGACCGGGCACGTGCCCGAAATGATCGCGCTGATGCAGCGTCTGATTGACACCGGCCACGCCTATGCGGTCGATGGTGACGTGTACTTCGAGGTCAAGACCGACCCGGAGTACGGCAAGCTGTCCGGCCAGCGGGTGGACCAGATGCGCGGCGCCGACGACGTGACCGACGTCGCGCTGAAGCGGGACCCGCGCGACTTCGCCCTGTGGAAGGCGGCTAAGCCCGGCGAGCCGTTCTGGGACACCCCGTGGGGCCCCGGCCGTCCCGGCTGGCACCTGGAATGCTCGGCCATGTCGATGAAGTACCTGGGCGAGGCGTTCGACATCCACGGCGGCGGCATCGACCTGGTGTTCCCGCACCACGAGAACGAGATCGCCCAGTCCGAGTCGGCGGGCTTCCCGTTCGCCCAGTACTGGATGCACAACGCGCTGCTGGGCGTGGCGGGCGAGAAGATGAGCAAGTCGCTCGGCAACTCGCTGCGCATCGAGGAGATCCTAAAGCTGGCCCGCCCGGTCGAGCTGCGCTACTACCTGGGCGGTGCGCACTACCGTTCGGTGCTGGAGTTCTCCGAGGACGCGCTGGCCGAGTCGGTCGCCGCCTACAGGCGCATCGAGGGGTTCGTGGACCGGGCCGCCGAGGCGCTGGGCGGCGCCGCGGACGTGCCGCTGGTGGCGGGCAACCTGCCGCTGTCGTTCACCTCCGCCATGGACGATGACCTCGGGGTGCCGGCCGCGCTCGCGGCGGTACACGCGGCCGTCCGGGACGGCAACACCGCCCTGCAGCAAGGCCAGCTGGACGAGCTGCGAGAGAGCCTGGCTCAGGTGCGGGCCATGCTCAGCGTGCTGGGCCTGGACCCGTTGTCGGAACCGTGGACCAGCACGGATAACCAGAACGAGCAGATGCGCGAGATCGTCGGCGCGCTGGTCCAGGTCGCTCTGGATCAGCGGCAGGCGGCCCGGGCGCGTAAGGACTACGCCACCGCCGACGCACTGCGCGAAGGCCTGGAGAGGGCAGGTATCGCCGTCGAGGACACCCAGAACGGCCCGCGCTGGGAGATCCGCCGATGAGCGGGCGGGGTGCAAGCTCGGGCGGCTCGCGTTCATCGGGCGGCGCGCGTTCTTCGCGTGCCTCACGTTCTTCAGCCGGGCGGGCGGACAAGGGCACGACCGCCAAGTCGGGCAAGCCGCGCCCCGGCACGGGCGGCTACGGCCGCAAGAAGCTGGAGGGCAAGGGCCCCACGCCGCCCGCCTTCATGCGTCCGGGCCACCCGGCCCAGCGCAAGGCGTCGACCGGGTCACGCTCGGCGTCGGACCGGGACACCGACGCTGCCCGGCCCGCGGATGCTGCGCGCGACGGGGCAAGGCCAGGCGGCGGTGGCCGGTCCACAGCCGGCGTCCGGGGCAGCGGTGACGCGCCGGAGATGGTCGCCGGGCGCAACTCGGTGGTCGAGGCGCGTCGGGCCACCGTGCCTGCGATTGCGCTCTTCGTCGAGCACGCCCCCACCGACGAGAAGATCCGCGAGGCGGTTCAGCTGGCCGCGGAGGCTGGCGTCCCGGTTCGCGAGGCCGGGCACGGCGAGCTGGCCCGGCTGACCGGCGGTGCGGTCCACCAGGGGGTCGCGCTCAGCGTCCGGCCCTACGACTACCTGCTGCCCGACGAGCTGACCGACCGGGCCATGGCTCAGGGTCAGCTGCCGCTGATCGTGGCCCTGGACGGGGTGACCGACCCGCGTAACCTGGGCGCCGTGGCCCGTTCCGTCGCCGCGTTCGGCGGCCACGGGGTGCTGATTCCGTCGCGCCGCACCGCCAGTGTCACCGCGGGGGCCTGGAAGGCCTCGGCCGGCGCGCTGGCCCGCGTCCCGGTGGCTCGCGCCCCGAACCTGGCCCGTACCCTCGCCGCCTATCAGGAGGCCGGGATCTTCGTCGCCGGTCTGGACGCCTCGGGCGATACCGCGGTGGCCGAGCTGCCCGTGGCCGACTCCCCGCTGGTCCTGGTGGTCGGCTCCGAGGGCCGCGGCCTGTCCCGCCTGATCGCCGACCGCTGCGATGTCATCGTGCGCATCCCCATCGGGAGCAGCACCGAGTCCCTCAACGCCGGTGTCGCCGCGGGTATCGCCCTGTACGAAGTAGCCCGCCAGCGCGCCACGAGGTAGCCCGCTCCGCCCGGGACGCGGGCGGGAATCAGCTACCATGGCCGCTGCCCGCCGGTGTAGCTCAGTTGGCAGAGCAGCCGTCTTGTAAACGGCAGGTCAGCGGTTCGAATCCGCTCACCGGCTCCCAGGTCCAGGCCGCAATTTCGAATGCGGGCGACGGCCCATCGCACGAGTGCAGCCCTGCCGTGCCGCCAGCACCCGGCCCGGCTCAGCCCCTCATCCACCACAGCGACCGCTTGTGACACCGACGTCTTAGGCAGCCGATCGTAATGTGGGACGGTGATTGTGGTGCCAACCCGGTCTAACTGGACGGCTCCGAGTTCACGACGGCGGTGTGCAGGATCGCTATCGACTGCGCCCCGGCCACCGGGCTCAGCGGCGACATGATCAGCTCGGAGTCGCTCACATTGATCCCCTCCAGCTCGTACGTCACCGGATTGAAGATCAGCTGGACGTGGCTGGGGTCCCCGGCCTGGCTGATGCCGATCCCGGGGCGCCCGGCCGCGTCCGCAACGTGCCGCACGGTGATCCCCGGCTGCTGCGAGGCCAGGGTGAAGACGGCCGCCGCCACCTTCGGCGGCAGAACCGGGACCCATTCCACCAGCGTGGTGAGCTGCTGCCAGATGGGAACGGAGTTGCTGGTACCGGTCAGAGCCGCCACCCGAAGCTGCTTCAGATAGGTGTCCAGCTGCCGTGCACTGGTGGGCAGCGCGCGCGCGGCGGCATAAGTCTTCGGCAGGGTCGGGAGCAGCTTGGCCCCCTTCGGCAGCTTGACCGGGAAGGGTGCGATGAGTTCTTCTACCTGGCCATCTGGGAGCCGGAAGGCCTGGGCATCGCCAGACATCCTTTCCCCGCAGGACAGCGGGCCCAGCCCGTCCGGGCCGCCTGGCACCCGCTGGCACGGCTGCTGGTGAATCAGATCGCCCGCCTTCCCATCCACGGGCGACCAGGTCTGGGTGGTGTACCGGATGATCTTGTGATCGCCGGGCTGGAGGCTGGCCGGGCTGAGGCCGGTGGCTTCGGTATAAATGTATTGGTCGTCGCGGGGCATCGGCGCAGCGGCGGACACGCGAGCGGCGCGAGCCAGCACGGCCATGGCGCTGGCCGGTGCGATCAGGGGCGCCTTCCCGCCGCCCGTGAGGCTGAGGCCGGTGGACAAGCCCGCGGCCATGACGACGACCAGGCCGCCAGCCAGGGCGAGCCGGGTCCGCTCCCGCGCCGGCCAGCGCACCGGCCTCCGCACGGGGCCCAGCGGTTTACGGCTTTCACCGGCTCCAGCGGCCTGCGGTGCCTCGGCCTCCGCAGCGGTCGCGTAAGTCAGTTGAGCGCGGGCGCGGGCGAGCCGCTCGGGGTCGGCCGGCGTCACCGCCGTACACAGCTCCTTCACGAGATCCAGCTCATTCATGGCGCAGATCCTTCTGGCCCCCGGCGGGGCCGTCGTTCCCATCGGTTGGGTCCACCCCGCCGAGCGCCTTACGTATCGTCCGCCGGGCCCGCGCCAGACGCGACGACACCGTGCCGACCGGAATGCCCAGCGCGAGCGCGACCTCCTGGTAGCTGAAGTCAGCCGCGGCGACCAGCAGGAGCACGTCGCGGTCGGCCTGGTGCAGCCCGGCCAGGGCCGCGGCCAGCTGCTTGCGTACCCCTTCGGCCGCGACCCGTTCGGTGACCCGCTCGGCCAGCGGTTCGGCCGGCTGGAGCGGGCTCGTCCCCAGCCCACTGAGAACGGCCGGATCGGCTCCGATGCGGGCGAAGGCCCGAAAGAACCGGATCTCCTGACGCCGATGACGTCCCAGCAGGTTGGTCGCGATGCCATAAAGCCAGGGCCGTGCGTTCTGCCGGGACTCGTCGTAGCGGTCCCGCTGCCTGAACGCGATCAAGAACGTTTCCGCGACCAGGTCATCGGCGCTGTCGTGCCCAACGCGGCGGGCCAGATAGCGGTGGATTTCGGCGGCATGCCGGTCGAACAGGGCCGCGAACCGCTCTGGATCACGGCGGGACTGCACGATCAAGGTGGCGTCGGCGATCCCCTCGTCGGTGTCCGGGCCGGCCACCGGTGGCCCCGTCATGCGCGTTTCGGTCTGCTCATGCCGGACCTCCGGTTCGGGTTATGGGTGGATACCCGTTATTGCCCGACCGGTCCCGGCGTGTTCTCGCGGCCGAGCGGAGGCGGCTGGCCACTGAGGCTGGCCACAGCGGCTAGGGCGTGTCCTTTAGATCATGGTGCGGGGTGGCGGAGCCAGATTCTGATGGTGGCGACGTCGATGGTGCCGCGCCAGATG
>CAXUJF010000344.1:813-6800 GCA_964250865.1 uncultured Streptosporangiaceae bacterium | reverse complement strand
AACCACATCCGACTCAGCAACCCCGTGGGCCCCATCCATCCCGCGGGCCACGGCGGTGAGCGCGTCGATGAGCCGGATCGCGGCCGGGGAGTCGGGCGGATCCCCGTACTGCAGCGCGTACACGTGCCGCCGGGCCCCGGGCAGCTCGGCCGCCCGGATCCCCGGGTGCCGGGCCGCGCGCAGGGCCAGGTCCGGCAGCGTGGCCACACCCAGCCCCGCCGCCACCAGCGCCTGCACGGCCACGTAGTCGTCGGTGGTGAACGCGATCTTCGGCGTGAACCCGGCCACCGAGCACTGGGTCATGAGGTTGATCCGGCACCGGTCGCAGCCGGCGATCCACCGGCAGTGGGCGTACCGGGCCAGGTCGCAGCCCATCGGCCCGGAGCCGCCGTCGGAGCGCCGCCGGGTGACCAGGTGCACCGGCTCGTCCAGCACCAGCTGGCCCCGGGTGCCTTCCTCCTCCGGCCCGGCCGGGGGCGGGTCCGGCCCCGGCCCGGTGCCGCTCACCTGGACGTGCCGGAACACCAGGGCCACGTCCACGTAGCCGGCCCGCAGCATGCGCAGCGCCTCGGGCGGCTCGGCCTCGGTCAGCCTGAGGTCCATCGCCGGATGCTCGGCCCGGAGCATGGCCGCCGCCGCCGGCACGATCGTGCCCAGCGCCGACGGAAACGCCGCCAGCCGGACCCGGCCCGCCCGCAGTCCGGCCTGGGCGGCGAGTTCGTTCTCGGCCGCGTCGAGCCGGCCCAGGATCTCGGCCGCCCGGTCGGCCAGCAGCCGGCCAGCGTCGGTGAGCCGGATGCCGCGGCCCGCCCGCTGGATCAGCCGGACGCCGGTCTCGGCCTCGAGCCGGGCCAGATGGTGGCTGACCGAAGGCTGGGCGTAGTTGAGCTCCCGGGCCGCGGCCGTGACCGAGCCGTGCCTGGCCACCGCGACCAGGACGCGAAGCCGCGTCACGTCCAGCATGTAACGACTATAGATGAGACCAATTTGTTCGGCCTCAGAGCTATATGGCGTCTATTGACCGTCCTCAGCCACCGCCACCGGCGCCGCGTCCGTGGTCGGCTCGGCCAGTTCCGGCTCCGGCGCGGGCGAACGGGGCAGGATCCGGTCCAGCCAGCCCGGCAGCCACCAGTTGGCCCGGCCGAGCAGCTCCATGACCGCTGGCACCAGCACCAGCCGCACCAGGGTGGCGTCGACCAGCACGGCCACCGCCAGCCCCAGCCCGATCTGCTTGACCGAGACATCCGCGCCGAGGACGAAGGACAGGAACACCACGACCATGATCGCCGCGGCCGCGCTGATGACCCGGGCGGTCTGGGCCAGCCCGCGCGCCACCGAGGCGGTGTTGTCGCCGGTCCGGTCGTACTCCTCCTTGATCCGCGACAGGAGGAACACCTCGTAGTCCATGGACAGCCCGAACAGGATCACGAACAGGAACATCGGTACCCAGGTGGTGATCGGGATCTTCTCCGGGAAGCCGAACAGCTGGTGACCCCAGCCCCACTGGGTCACCGCGACCAGCACGCCGTACGCGGCCGCGATGGACAGCAGGTTCATCACCGCCGCCTTGATGGCCACCGCGATCGAGCGGAACACCACCAGCAACAGCAGCATGGACAGCCCGATGACCACGCCGATCAGCCACGGCATCCGGGCCGTGATCGCGTTGGCGAACGTGACGTTGCCCGCGTTGGGCCCGGTCAGGTAGGCGGTCAGCCCGGTGCCCGCGCTGGCCCGCGGCAGGACCTGGGCGCTGAGCTGGTTGGCCAGCGCGTTGGTGGCCGGATCCTGCTCGCTGGTGGCCGGGTAGGCGATCAGCATGACCGCCCGGCCGTCCTGGCTGACCACCGGCGGGGTCACGTGGGTCACGCCCGGGGTGCGGGCCACCGCCCGCTCCAGCGCCGCGCCCCCGGCGGCCGGGTCGTGCCCGGCCGCGGCCACGCTCAGCGGGGCGTCGAATCCGGGGCCGCACCCGTCGGCCCTGGTTTCGTAGCTGGCCCGGCCCCTGGTCCCGGCGGCCTGGGCCGACTCGTCCGGCATGTTCAGCGTCAGGCTGAGCGCGGGCACGGCCAGCACCGCGATGACAGCCAGCGCGGCCAGCGCGGCCCGGGCCGGATGCCGGCTGATCACCGCCGCCCACCGCTCGGCCGGATGCTGGCCCGCCGCCGCCGCCGGCCGTCCCTCGCCCGGCCGGTGCCGCAGGCCAGGGACCCGGAATCGGGATGGCTTGACCAGCCGGGTCCCGGTGAACCCGAGCAGCGCCGGCAGCAGGGTCAGGGCGGCCAGCACGGTCATGGCCACGGTGGCCGCGGCCGCTACCGCCACGCCGTTCATCAGCGGCTGGCGCAGCACCAGCAGGCCCAGCACGCCGATGACCACCGTGGTGCCCGCGGTGAGCACCGAACGGCCCGCAGTGCGCATGGCCCGCTCCGTCGCCTCGGTCGGCGCCACCCCGGCCCTGAGGTACTCACGGAACCGGGTCACGATGAACAGCGCGTAGTCCACCCCGACGCCGAGCCCGATCATCGACGCGATGATCGGCGAGAACGACGGGGCCGGGAAGACGTGCCCGAGCAGCGCGATCAGGGCGAGCCCGGAGCCGATGCCGAACACCGCGGTCAGCACGGGCAGGCCCATAGCCAGGAACGAGCCGAACGCGATGAGCAGCACGATGGCGGCCGCGCCGACGCCGATGCCGTCCGACGACCCGCCGTACGGGGTCTCGGCCTGGTCGATCACGTCGCCACCGAGGCTGAACGTCACCCCGTGCCCCGACGCGGCTCGGGCCGCGTTCATCAGCGCCGTCGCCTCGCTGGCCGGGATGCCGGTGGACGGCACGTCGAACTGGACCGAGGCGAACGCGATGTGCCCGTCCCGGGCCACCTGGCCCGGGGTGGCGTAGGGATCGGTCACCGCGGTGACGTGGGGTTCGCGCCGCAGCGGCACCAGGGCCGCGCTGACCTGGGACCTGACCGGGGCCGAGGTGACCGGGGCGCTGGACCGGATGGCCAGCGTGAGCGTGTCGCCGGACCGCTGCGGGAAGTGCTGGTTCAAGATGGCCTGGCCCGGGTCCTGGCCGGTGAAGTTGTTGTCCGCGGGCGCGCCGAACTGCATCCACAGCACGACGAGGCAGGCCACTCCGGCGACCCAGCTCGCCAGCGTGACCCAGCGGTGGCGGTAACAGGCCCGCCCGGTCCGCCCCAGCAGGTCGGAGCGCAGGCCCGGTCGGGCCAGATCTTTTTGCATCGGCAGCTCTCCCCGTGAGGTGATGTCTGCTCTGATGCTCCGGGCCGGGGCCGATACCGTCGTCCCGCTGCGGTAGGCAGTTGCCGGACGGCCGCCACCCGGTGGTGTACTCCGCCAGGAGTAGCGTTCGCGTACGTGGATGCGCCGAACATACTCCGCGAGGATCTCCCGCTGCCGGTGGCCGTGCTCCGCGGCAGCGTGCTGGACCGCAACCTGGTCGAGTTCCAGCAGTTCAGCGAGGCGGCCGGGGTGCTGCTGTGCCCGCACGCCAAGACCACGATGGCGCCCGCGCTGTTCCGGCGGCAGCTGGCCGCGGGCAGCTGGGGGCTGACCTTCGCCACCGGGCCCCAGGTGCGCGCGGCCCGCGAGCACGGGGTGCCGCGGATCTTCTACGCCAACGAGCTGGTCGGCGCGGCCGACATCCGCTACGTCTGCGCCGAGCTGCGGCGCGACCCCGGATTTGAGTTCTACTGCCTGGCCGACTCGGTGGCCGGGGTCCAGCTGCTGGCCGAACGGGTCGCGGCCGAAAGCCCCGGCCGGCCGGTCAACGTCCTGGTCGAAGGGGGCCTGGCCGGAGCCCGCTGCGGCGTGCGGGACGTGGCCACCGCGGTCGAGGTGGCGCAGGCGGTCCGCGCCGCCGCCCCGCACCTGGCCCTGGTCGGGGTGGAAGGTTTCGAGGGCCTGGCCCGGGCCCGGGACGACGGCGACCGGGAACCGGTGGTCCGGGAGTTCCTGGCCTTCCTGGTCCAGATCGCCGCCGCGCTGGACCAGCGCGACCTGTTCGACGTCCCCGAAGTCTTGCTGACCGCGGGCGGCACCGCCTTTCCCGACGTGGTCATCGACGTGCTGACCGGGGCCCGGCTGAGCCGGCCCACCCGGGTCATGCTGCGCAGCGGCTGCTACCTGAGCGAGGACTGGGGCCTGTACGCGCGGGCCCTGGTGGAGATGCACACCCGCATCGGGTCGGGCGCGCCCGACCTGGCGCCCGCGCTGGAGGTGTGGGCCCAGGTGCTCTCGGTCCCCGAGGCCGGCCTGCTCATCCTGTCCGCGGGCCGCCGGGACTTCGGCCAGGACGCCGGGAACCCGATCGCGCTGACCCATGTCCCGCGGGGCACCACCGAGCGCCGCTCGCTGCGGGCGGCGGGCTGGACCATGGCCGCGGTCAGCGACCAGCACGCGCACCTGACCGTGCCCCCTGGCCACGGTGTCGCCGTCGGTGACCTGGTCGCCCTGGGCCCGTCGCACCCCTGCACCACGTTCGACAAATGGCGCACCCTCTACCTCGTCGACGACGACTACACCGTCACCGAGGACGTCCCCACGTTCTTCTGATTGGGTGAGGGCTGGCTCGCCGCCCAGGCCTGCGGTCGGGGGCCGAAGGTCTACCGTTGGGGCATGGGGACCGACCAGAACTGCGAGCTCCAGCCCATCGCCTGCACGCTGAGCGGCAATGACCAGGGCCAGCGGGTGGGGGAGTGGCAGAACCTGCTGGCGCGCGGCACCGCCCGCGAGCCCGTCCCGGACGGCATCCGGGTCACACTGCCCGCCGCGCTGGCCGGGCCGGCCGCCGAACTGGCCGCGGCCGAGCAGCAGTGCTGCCCCTTCTTCCGGTTCACGCTGGTCTTCGCCGGCGGTACGGTCCAGCTCACCATGCAGGCGCCGCCCGAGGCCGGCCAGCTGCTCGCGGCCCTCACCGATGAGTCCCAGCCGCCCGCACCGTCATACCCGGTGTGACGTCGACCGGAGCGCGAAGGGGAACGCGATGAGCTACGCACACGTGGATGGCCTGGACCTCTGGTATGACGAGCGCGGATCCGGCGACCCGCTGGTCCTGCTGCACGGCGGGGTCGGGGCGTCGGAGATGTTCGGGCCGATCCTGGACCAGCTGGCCGCCGGCCGGCGGGTGATCACGGTCGACCTGCCCGGGCACGGGCACACCGCCGACCCCGGCCGCCCGCTGCGGTACGAGGAGATGGCGGACCAGATCGCCGGGCTGATCGGCCAGCTGGGCCTGGTCCAGGCCGACCTGATGGGCCTGTCGCTGGGCGGCGGCGTCGCGCTGCGGACCGCCATCCAGCACCCCGGCCTGATCCGCCGGCTGGTGCTGGTGTCCGCGCCGTTCCGGCAGGACGGCTGGTACCCGGAGGTGGTGGCCGGGCAGGCCCAGCTCGGTCCCGAGGCCGCGGAGATGATGAAGCAGTCCGACTTCTACGCCGTCTACGCCGCGGTGGCGCCGCGGCCGCAGGACTGGTCGCTGCACGTGTCCCGGGTCGGCGAGCTGCTCGGGCACGACTATGACTGGTCGGCTGGGATCGCTGACATCACCGCCCCGGTGCTGCTGGCCTTCGGCGACAGCGACTCGATCCGGCCCGCCCACATCGTCGAGTTCTTCGCCCTGCTCGGCGGCGGCCAGTCCGACCCGGGCTGGGACGGGGCCACGGGGCCCTCGCAGCTGGCCGTCCTGCCCGGTCACACCCACTACGTGATGGCCACCAGCCCGGCTTTGGCCGAGGTCGCGGTCGCGTTCCTGGATCAGGGAAAAGATAATTAGCCGACGTGTAAACCACCCGCCCAACGGCGGCGTCACACTATCGAGGCCCGGCGAAAGCGGGACGTCGGGCCTCTTCTACGTCCGGTCGGCTGACGGGAATTGTTTCTCGTCCGGTAGACCGGAGCCCTGAGCGGGGCACGGCCCTGCGCCCAGGGTTTTTTTTAAAGAGGGGGAGGGCGGGGGGTTTTTT
>CAXUJF010000344.1:0-803 GCA_964250865.1 uncultured Streptosporangiaceae bacterium | reverse complement strand
GTGCTACGCCCGGTGGGCTGACGGGAATTGTTGCTGGTCGGGTCCACCGGTGCCCTGAGCGGGGCAGGGCCCTGCAGCCGGTGTTTAATCCCGCGGGTGCTGGGCCGTTCGTATTGAGCCCCACAATAAGTGCCATCATCGGGGCCATGAGCCTGGACAAGATCGACGAACGGATCGTGGCCGCCCTGATCGAGGACGCCCGGGCCAGCTACGCCACGATCGGCGGTCTGGTCGGGCTGTCCGCGCCCGCGGTCAAGCGGCGGGTGGACCGGCTCCAGGAGACCGGCGCGATCCGCGGCTTCTCCGCCCGCGTCGATCCGGCCGCGCTCGGCTGGACCACCGAGGCCTACGTCGAGCTGTTCTGCCGCGGGCTGACCTCGCCGGCCGACATCCGGGCCGCCGTGCGCCGCTACCCCGAGGTGGTCGGCGCCTGCACGGTGACCGGGGAGGCCGACGCGCTGCTGCACATCCAGGCGGCCGACGTCGGCCACTTCGAGCAGGTCGTGGAGCGGATCAGGGCCGAGCCGTTCACGGCCAGGACCCGCAGCGTGATCGTGATGTCCCGGCTGATCGACCGCACCGGCCGTCCCGTGCCCAGTGCCCCCGAGCCCGGCCACCCGGCCTGAGCCAACAACACCAAAGGCGCCCACGGTGCTCCGGTAGCGACATTAAAGGCGCCAACGGTGTCCTGGTGGGGGCGCCGTGCGGGCCGGTCAGGGCGCCGGCTAGGGACCGGACGGGGACACCGGGCTGGGCGATCCTCTGGCGGGTGGCGTGGCCGCCGGGACGACCAGGGACTCCGG
>CAXUJF010000343.1:6530-6840 GCA_964250865.1 uncultured Streptosporangiaceae bacterium | reverse complement strand
GGCCATCGCCGCCCAGCGCAGCCGGCCCTGCTGGCCGAACTCGCGCACCGCGGCGCGGGCCTGTTCGAGCCCCAGCGCGGCCTGCCCGTCCAGGATGGCGGCCTGAGCCAGCAGCAGCCGGGCCTCCGGCAGGTCGATCTGGCGGCGCCGCCGCTCGAATTCCTGGACCGCCATCGTCGCCGCCTGCATCGCCTCGGTCAGCAGCCGCACCGACAGCAGCAGCTCGGCCCGGTCGGCGAGCAGTTCCCCGACCGGTACGCCGTGCTCGCGCAGTCGCTGCTCGGCCAGGTCGAGGTGGTGCAGCGCGGTC